>NZ_CP189561.1:2626004-2944508 GCF_050154705.1 Muricoccus radiodurans
CCGCCCAGCGCCTTGATGAAGTTGAAGCGGATGCCGCGCACGCCGGCATCCTGCATGTCCCGCAGCGCGGCATCCGGCGTGTCGTCGTCGATCATCGCGACGCCGCGGTACCGGTCCGGCGCCCAGCGCAGCGCGTCCACCATGGCGCGGTTGTCGGTGCCGTGGCAGCTCGCCTGCACGATTACCGCGCGCTCCAGGCCGAGGCGGGCGTGCAGCGCGGCCAACATCTCCTTCGGCCGGTCCTCCGGCGTGTAGCGGCGGCTCTCCGAATAGGGGAAGCGGTCAGCGGGGCCGAAAACGTGGCAGTGGGAATCGGTGGCGCCGCGCGGCAGGGCAAAGCCCAGGCGAACGGGGGACTCGGTGAGCATGGCTTCCTCCCCCGGAGCAGCGCCGGGATCTCTGGGAGGAGATTACGGGACCCGTCTCAGGCCGGTGGCGGGGAATTTCGCTCCATTCCGGATGCCGGAATCGTTCCGCTTACCTGCGGCCGTGCGGATTGCAGCCGCTCCATCGAGTTCGCGATCTCGCGGCTCGCCTGCTGCAAGGCCGGCACCAACTCCCCCATCGCCATGGCGTGGCTGACAGCGGAGCGAAAGAAGCTCAACCCGATCGTGCCGGCCACCGCGCCCCCGACCATGATCGGGACGGCGAGGGTGTTGGAGGTGCGCGGCTCTACCTTCGGGTCGCGCTCGGTGAAGCCCTGGCGGCGCGCCGTCGCCACCACCCGTTCCACCACGCGTTCCAGATAGGGCGGGTTGTCCTCCGGGTCGGACGACGCAGCGAGCATCCGCACGAGGATGCGTCGCTCCGCCGCCGGACAGAAGCCGAGATAGGCGCGGCCCAGCGCCCGCGAGACGAGGCTGAGCCGCACGCCGATGGTGGCATGAAAGGGGGATACGGCGCTGTCGGCCGCGGTGCTGACGCAGACCTCCATCCGGCCGCCATCCAGCACCGCGATCGCCGCCGGCCATTGCAGCCGGCGCGTCAGATCCGCCGCCCAGGGCCGCCCGGCCTCCGCCACCAGCGGCCCGCCATGGAAACCCGCGCTGAGCGCCGCCACGCCGGAGGTGACACGGTAGCCGATACCCCGCTCCCCGTTCATCACCAGGCCGGCCTTCGCGAGCGTGTTCAGCAGCCTGACGATGGTGGGCTTGGGCAGGCGCGTGGCGCGGTGCAGCCCATCCACCGTCGTGTTGCGCTGGCGGTTCAGCTCGCGCAGCAGGGCGATGGCGCGCAGGACGGACTGGACGGGCGGCTCGCTCATGCGCGCGGCACCTGCTCCGCCATCGGCAGCAGAGTGAGGACCACCTTGCCGATCTGCGCGTTGGCGTCCAGCACGGATTGCGCCTCCGCTGCCCTCTCCAACGAATAGACGCCGCAGATGTGCGTGCGGATGCGCCCGTCCTCCAGCAGCGGCCAGACCTGCTCCACCAGTTCCCGCGCGATGCGGCCCTTATAGGCCGGGGGCCGCGACCGCAGTGTGGAACCGGTCAGCGTCAGCCGCCGGATGTAGATGTCACGCGTGCTGATCTCGGCGCGCGGGGCGTCATGGCTGGCGATCAGCACCAGCCGGCCGTCCGGCGCGAGCAGGTCCATCTCCTTCGGCGTGTAGGAACCGCCCTGCCCGTCCAGGATCACGTCCACGCCGCGCCCGCCGGTCAGCGCGCGCACCTGGTCCGGCCAGTCCCCCTGCCGGTAGTCCACCGCCGCGCTCGCGCCGTGCTCCAGGCAGACCGCCTGCTTCTCCTGGGACGACGACGTCGCGATCACCGTCGCGCCGCGCAGTTCCTTGCCGATCTGCATCGCCGCGAGCCCCACGCCGCTGGTGCCGCCCTGCACGAGAAGCGTCTCTCCCTCGGCCAGCCGGCCGAGCCAGATGACGTTGTTCCAGGCGGTGAAGAACACCTCCGGCAGGCTGGCCGCCTGGATGAAGGTGAAGCCGCGCGGCAGGGGCATGCACTGCACGGCCGGCACGGGGCAGAACTCCGCGTAGCCGCCGCCGGAGACGAGGGCGCAGACCGCGTCTCCCGCCCGGGGCCAATCCACGCCGGGCCCCACCGCGTCCACCACGCCGGCCACGTCCAGCCCGGGGATGTCGGTCACGCCCGGCGGCGGGGGGTACAGGCCCTTGCGCTGCTGCACGTCCGGCCGGTTCACCCCGGCGGCGGCCACGCGCAGCAACACCTCGCCCGGCCCGGGCTGGGGCGTCGGCCGCTCCGCCAGGGCGAGCACCTCCGGCCCACCCTTCCCCCTGATCTCGACAACCTTCATCGCTTTCCCCTGCACGGCGTGTCGCCCGCTCCATCGCGTGTCGTTGGAGCGGGCGCATCCGCGCGACGCCTTCATTCCGTATCCCGGAAAGCGCCGCAAGGGGACTGGATGGCGGGCCGGGGCGGGCCTACCCATGCGCAATGCTGGGGAGCGGAACGATGCCGAATGGCGCCCGATCGAACTCGCCCAGCCCGGGGCGGCGTGTCCTGCTGCGGGGCGCCCTGGCCGCCGGCCTGCTGACCACCCGTCCCGCCGCCGCGCAGGAATCCTGGCCGCGCCGACCCGTGCGGCTGGTGGTGCCCTTCGCCGCCGGCGGGGCCGCGGACACCCCAGCGCGCATCATGGCGGACCACCTCACCCGCGCGCTCGGCCAGCCCTGCATCGTGGAGAACCGCGCCGGGGCCGGCGGCGCCCTCGGCATCCGGGCGGTGGCGCAGGCGACCGACGGGCACACGCTGCTGCACACCACCTCCGCCGTGGCGGTGCTGCCCGCGCTCCAGCGCCAGCCGGGCTACGACCCGCTGACGGACCTCGCGCCCATCTCCCTGACCGCCGAGGCGCCCATCCTCCTGCTCGTGCGCGGGGAGGCGCCCTGGCCCGACTTCCACGCCTATGCCGCGGCGGCGCGGGCGCGGCCGGGAGGGGTCAGCTTCGGCTCCGCCGGCACCGGCAGCACGGTGCACCTGGCGGGAGAGCTGCTGCGCGTGCGGGCCGGGCTGGACCTGCTGCACGTTCCCTTCCGCGGCTCCTCGCCGGCCGCCACCGCCCTGCTCGGCGGCATCATCGACAGCGTCTTCCTCAGCCCGCTGGAGGCGATGCCGCATCTGCGCGCGGGCAAGATGCGGGTGCTCGGCAGCGCGGGGCCGGCGCCCGACCCGCTGATGCCTGATGTCCCGCGCCTCGCCGATTTCGTGCCGTCCTATGAGGGCGTCACCCTCTGGTTCGGCCTCCTCGGCCCCCGCGACCTGTCGGAAGTTGCCATCAGGGCGCTGATGCAGGCTCTGGCACCGTTGCGCGAGCACTCCATCCTCACCGACCGGATGGCCGAGCTCGGCGCGACGGTGCGCCTCGACGGCCCCGCGCCGCTCACCGCACGATTGCGGCAGGAGGTGCCGCTCTGGCAGTCCCTGGCCGAGGCCGCGCACATCCCCCGGGAGTAGAAAGGCCCGCATGACCATCACGCCGCTCGTGGACACGCATTTCCACGTCTACACGACCGACATGCCGATTCTCGGCACCGCCTGGCACCACCCGCCGACCGATGCCACGGCGGAGGGCATTCTCGCGACCATGGACGCCCATGGCGTCGGCTACGGCGTGATCGCGGCGGCCAGCCTCTACGGCACCTACAACGACGAGACGATCCGGGTCACGCGCCGCCACAAGCGCCTGCGCGGCACGGTCATCCTGGGGCCGGAAGCCGACCTCTACACGATGGAGCGGATGAAGGCGGACGGTATCGTCGGCGTGCGCCTGTTCTTTCGCCGTGTCCCGAATCCGCCCGACCTGAATTCCGCGGAAAACCGCCGCCTGCTCCGCCGCATCCGCGACCTGGGATGGCACGTCCATGTGCTGGCCGATGATGCCCAGTGGCCTGACATCATCCCGGCCATCGAGGCATCGGGCGCGACGCTTGTGGTCGACCATTTCGGCAAGCCCGACCCCGCGCTCGGCGCCAAAGGCCCGGGCTTCAGGGCGATCCTGGCGGCGGTCGAGCGCGGCCGCACCTGGGTGAAGCTTTCCGGCGGTTTCCGCATGCCCGATCCCTCGGCCGCGAAGGACCTCGCCGCCGCCCTCATCCGCGCAAGCGGCGGGGAGCGCCTGGTCTGGGCGAGCGACTGGCCCTTCGCCGCCTTCGAGGAGACCATGACCTACGCCCGCGCGATCGAGAACTTCGAGGAATGGGTGCCGGACGACGCGCTGCGCCACCGAATCGGGGCGGTGAACCCGATGACGCTCTACTTCGGCGACTGACCCGCCGCATTCCGGATGCCGGAAAATGCCATCAAGACGGTGGCGCGTTCCGTCGCCGGGCCGCATAGGCGTCTCAACAAGATCCTTGCGGAGGAAGGCATGTCCGAGATCACCCGGCGGCACCTGGGCGGACTCGCCCTGGGTGCCGCCCTGGCCGCGCCCATGGGGCGCGTCGCGGCGCAGGCGACCTGGCCCAACCGGCCCGTGACGGTCGTCGTTCCCTTCCCGCCCGGCGGCACGCCCGACGTGGTGGGACGGACGCTCGCCCGCCACCTGTCCGAGAGCCTCGGCCAGCCCTTTGTGGTGGAGAACCGGACGGGCGCTGGCGGCAACATCGGGGCCAGTTCTGTCGCGAAGGCGAACCCGGACGGCTACACGCTGCTGTTCAGCACGAACGCACCGATCGCGAACAACACCCTCCTCTATCGCAACATGCCCTACGACCCGCTGACGGAGCTGGTGGGCACCGCGCCGGTGGTGGAATTGCCGGGGCTCTTCACCGCGCGCCCGAACCTGCCCTTCAGCAACATCCAGGGCATGGTCACCTACGCCCGCGCCAACCCGGGCAAGCTGAACTGCGGCGTTCCCGGTACCGGCCTGCTGGGCCACCTCGCGGCGGAGCTGCTGGCGCACCGCACCGGCGCGCGCTTCACCATCGTGCCCTATCGCGGCTCCGCGCCGCTGACCAACGACCTGCTCGGCGGCGCCGTGGACATCGCGGTGGATCTCGTCGTCACCTACCTGCCGCACATCCGCGCGGGCACGGTGCGTCCCCTCGGCATCACCGCCGCCCAGCGGATGCCCACCCTGCCCGAGATCCCCACCGTGGCCGAGCAGGGCGTGGAGGGCTTCAAGGCGACGGGCTGGGCGACGCTCCTGGCCCCCGCGCGGACGCCGCCGGACATCGTGCAGAAGCTGACCACGGCGACCAACGCCTTCGTCCAGCTGGACTCCACGCGCAACCTGCTGCCCACCCTGGGCATGATTCCTCTCGGCGGCACATCGGCCGACGTGGCCCGCCTGATGCAGAACGAGATCTCGCTCTGGGGCCCGATCGTGCGCGAGGCCGGGATCGTGATGGAATAGCCGGGGCGAAGATCATCCGAAGGAAAGGATCGCCATGAACCCCGACCACGACCGCATCGCCCGGGAGCTGGAACGGCTGAACATCGCCTTCTGGCACGACGTGGACACGAACTGGGGCCGCAACGCCCATATGCTGTTCACCGAGGACGGCACCTACACCACCAGTCACCGCCCCCGCACGGGACGTGACGCCATTCGCGGCTTCTATGAGGGACGCGAGGCCGGCGGCCCCCGCGTCGCGCGCCATCTGATCAGCAACTTCCACGTCACGGTGCAGGACGCGGACCACGCGACCTGCGAGTGGACCATGGTGCTCTACGCGATGGACGGCGAGCCGCCGCTGCCGATGGACCTGCCGATCCTGATCGGCGCGGTACGGGATGAGTGCGTCCGCCAAGCGGATGGCAGCTGGCTCTACAAGTCCCGCAAGACCACGCCGCTGTTCAAAGGGGATCGCCCGACTTCGGGGTGAGCCCTGTTGCAGGAAGAAGAGTTCTACTCTCTCCCTCGCCGCGTCGAACGCCGCGCGTTCGACGCTCATTCTTCCTTGTGAGCCTGCCGGGTTATCCGGAAACGGTAAGCCCATCGCCGGATCCCGCGGCAGCCTGACAAGACGAGAAGCGAGGGGGTCCGGGGGAGAGAATTCCTTCTCTCCCCCGGAGTCACATCACGACAGGCGCCAAGGTTTCCTGCATCCAGCGCGCGATGCCGCTGGCCACGGCATCCATGTGAGGCTGCCCGATCACCTGCAAGCCCATCGGGAGCCCACCCACCGCCATCAGCGGCACGGTGACCGCCGGCACGCCGAGCGCGGAGGTCGCAGCATTGTAGGCGATATCGCCGGTCGGCCGCGGCGCCAGGGGCTGTCCCGGCACATCACCGGCCCATTCCGGGGCCGGGCCGGGGGAGCCGGGGGCGATCAGCGCGTCTCCCAGCGGCGCCAGGGCGGCCAGGGCGCGCCGCATCGTCTCGCGTTCCAGCAGGGCAGCGCGGTAGTCCTCGGGCGTCAGCTTCATGGCGAGGGCGTGGCGCGACTTCGCGCGGGCGCTGACGCCGTCCGGTTGGGCTTCGACCAGGTTCTGTATGCTCGAGCGTGCCTCATAGCCGCAGACGGTGGCGGTCACGGCCTTCGCGGTGGCGATCGCGCGCTCGAAGGCATCGATGGCCGCGGCGTCGGCGCGGTGCAGGATCTGGACACCCTGGGCACGCAGGGCATCCACCACCCCCTCGAAGGCGCGACGGGAGGGATGGTCGAGCAGGGACCAGCCCTCGGCCTCCATGACGATCAGGCGGGCAGGGCGACGCGCCGCCGGTGGGATGGCGGGGCCGAACAGGCCTGGTGCGCCGGGATCGCCGCCGGCACGCCGCGCGATCTCGTTCGCCACGGCCCACATGTCCTGCACACTGTTGGCGTGGACGCCGACGGTGCTCTGGGACAGGCCCTGCCGTTCCCCGCGGTTCAGCGCGCCCTGGGTGGGCTTCAGCGCCACGTTGCCGCAGTAGCTGGCGGGACGGATAATCGAGCCGCCGACCTGCGACCCGATCGCCGCCGGGACCATCCCCGCCGCGACCGCCGCCGCCGAGCCGGAGGAGGAGCCACCCGGCGTGTGGGCTGGCTCGAAGGGATTCGTCGTCGGCCCCGGATGGGACTGGCCGAGCTCGGTGGTGACGGTTTTGCCGAGGATAACGGCGCCGGCCTCCCGCAGCGCGCGCACCAGGGCGCTGTCCCGTTTCGGGAAATTCCCGCGATAGGCCTCGCAGCCCATCTGCGTCGGCATGTCGCGCGTCTCGTAGAGGTCCTTGATCCCGATCGGCATGCCGTCGATGGGGGAGAGCGGATGACCGGCCTTCCAGCGCGCGGTGCTGGCATCCGCGGCCGCCTTCGCGCCGGTCTCGTTCAGCACCACCCAGGCCTGCACCACGGGCTCCCGCGCCGCGATCGTCTCCAGACAGCGATCGAGATAGGCGCGCGGGGAATCGCGGCCTTCCGAGAAGCCGGCGACGGCGTCGTGGAAGGTCAGCGGTCGGAAGGACGCGGGATCGTAGGTCATATCGTTCAGCCCCCCAGCGCGTCCCAACAGAGGCGGGAGAGCCGCCCCGCCGTGGAGAAGGCGGCCGCGTAGCCGGGCATTCCATCCGGCATCACGTCGGGCACACGGTCCGTGTAGACGGTGATGATGTAGAGCGGCGCACTGTCGCGGAAGACGATGCCCGCATCCATCCGCCCCCGCCGCCCGCGCCCCGTCTTGTGCGCGACCTTCGTGCCGAAGGGCAGCAGCGAGGGGATGAGCTGCTTCAGGAGCTGCCACGACAGCACGTCCAGCGCGAAGCCGCAGAGCGCCGTGGTGCAGCCAAGGCGCGCGGCGACCGCCTCGTCCGTCGTGCCCTTCAGGACCAGGTCCAGCAGCAGCCCCTGATCTGCGGGAGTGGTGGAGGTGACCATCTCCACCGGGTGGTCATAGGGCAGGCCCAGCGGCGGGATCTTGTGGCGGTGCGCCGTTCCGGTCATGCCGATGCTCCGGCAGAAGCCGTCCATCTCCTCCAGCGTCAGGCGTTCCAACACCATCTGGGTACAGACATTGTCGCTGGTGATCATCATGTTCACGATCACGTCGCGCAGCGGCAGGACGCAGCCCGCGGTCATGTAACGGTAGGTGCCGGAGGCGACGTCCTTGCGGAACCGCTCCTCGAAGGTTACGGGCTCGGCCAGGTCCAGGCGGCCCTCATGCACCGCCTTCAGCGCCGCCATCATGATGGAGGTCTTGCGCGTGCTGGCGGAGGGCACGGGAACGTGGCCCGCCCGATCTGCCTCCCCGCCGCCGCGCAGGTCCTTCACGTACCAGCTCGTGTCGAAAGGCTGCGCATCGCAGACCGCGTTCATCCGCGCGGCGAGGTCCTGCATCAGAGATGTCTCCACTGGGGTCTGGTTCAGGGCGTGGCGGGAGACACGTCCTGCGGGCGGGTGCGCTCGTCGGCGCGTCCCTCCATCCGCAGTCCCGCCCGCATCGCCCAGGTGTTGCGCACGATCAGCAGCGGGATGATCGGCTGCCGCTCCATCGCCTGCCGCGTCACGGCCTGCAGCCGTTCCTCCCGCTCGCGGTCGTCGGCGATCAGGGCGGCCTCGGCGATGGCGGCATCCAGGGCCGGATCGCTGTGTCGGCCGCGGTTGATGGTGCCGGTGCCACGGCGTGGGTCATAGGTGGCGATGGTGGCCGTCAGGCTCGTCGCCGGCTCCCCGGTGGAGGCGCCCCAGGCGCCGAGGAAGACCGAGAATTCCTGCCGGCTCGCGCGATTGATGAAGGAGGCGTAGGGCGAGGCCTCCACCGCCGTGCGGATGCCGGCGCGCGTCCACATCTGGCCGATCGCCTGGATGATTCGGGCGTCATTGGGATAGCGATCGTTCGGCCCGTGCAGGGTCAGGCGGAACCCCTCGGGGAAGCCGGCCTCGGCCAGCAGGCGCCGCGCCTCGGCGAGGTCGGCCGGCCTCGGCTCCAGATCCGGGGCGTAGCCGTAGTTGCCGGGTGCCATGTACTGCACCGTCGGGATGGCGCCGCCCTCCATCACCCGGTCCACGATGGCCTGCCGGTCGATCGCGGCGGAGAGCGCGCGCCGCACCCGCACGTCGCGCAGCGGGCTGGGGTCGATGGGGCGGCCGGTGTTGTCCGTCACGAAGGGCGTGGCGCCCTGCCGGGAGAAATCGAACACGATGAACAGACTGCGCAGGCTGACCGCATCCGCCAGCGCCAGTCGCGGGTTCCCCCGCATCCGCGCGACGTCGGCGGTGGGCACTTGGTCCACCACGTCCACGTCGCCGGCCAGCAGCGCCGCCATCCGTGCGCCGTCATTGGTGATGGCGCGCTGCGTGGCGGTGGCCCAGGCCGGCTTCGTGCCCCAGTAAGCGTCGTTGCGGGCCAGCCGCAGCGTGCCGGCGATTTCTCCGCCGACGAAGCGGAACGGGCCGGTGCCGATCATGCCGCGCCCGGCGTTGTAGTCCTCGGTCCGCAGCCCCGAATGGATGCGACGGCCGATCATCGGAACCTGCGCCAGCGTGTTCGGCAGCATCGGGTTCGGGCCTGCGGTGGTGAAGCGCACCGTCCGCTCATCCACCACCTCCGCCCGGATGATGGAGCGGATGTAGAGGGTGAAGGAACCGGGGCTGTTCGCCACGGTCGGCAGGCGGTCCAGCGTGAAGGTCACGTCGTCCGCGGTGAAGGGCGTGCCGTCATGGAAGGTGACGCCCGACCGCAGCCGGAACTCCCAGGTGGTCGCATCCACCGCGCGCCAGGATTCGGCCAACCCCGCCACCACCCGTGCCCGCGCATCCATCATCACGAGGTTATCGAACACCGCGCTGGAGAAGGACATGTTGGGGCCGAGATTGTGGTAGTGCGGATCCAGCGAGGTCGGCTGCGCCCCGGTGCCGAGGGTCAGGTTCTGCGCCGCCACCACCGTTGCGCAGGACGCAAGCGCGGCCGCCAGGGCCAACATTCGCACCCGACCCATTCTCACCTCTGCCCCGCCCGTCCGTGAGACCGATGATCCCCGCAGCGGCAGCAAGGGGCAAGGCGGAATCGCGGCCGCGGCACACCGGTGCAGGAGGGTGGAGACGCGCGGCGCGAGGGACCGGCTATTTGCCCGCCGCGGCCAAGCACTCGCTGGTCAGCCGTCCAACCCCGATCGTCCGGTCGCCCTGGCGCAGGCAACCATCCCGCCAGACCCCGTGCGACCGGGCCCCCGACGCATCGACGAACTCGCCCGTCCCGTGGGCGCGGCCCTCGCGATACTCACCCTCATACCGGTCGCCGTTGCTGAAGGTGTAGTTCCCACGTCCATGGGGACGGCCGTCCTGGAGCGTTCCGGCATAGCGCGAGACGCTCTCCACACGTCCTTCACGGAACCATTCCAGCGTGCCGCTTCCGCTGGAGGGACCGCGGGGGCAGGATCCGCTCCAGCGGACCGACTCTCCTGGCCCCGGGCGCGCATTCCAGATCCAGCAACCATTCGTCCCGTCCACGATCCACCCCGCCCGCCCCGGTGCGGCGAGGGTGCGGGGCTGTGGCGCCGGGGGCCGCGGGAAGGACGCCGTCACCGCCGTCACCGCCGGCGCCGCCGGCACTGGAGGGGACGGTGGGACAGCCGGTGCGGGCGTGGCGAGCGATGCCAGGCGAGCGCGCGCGAGCGGCGCATAGACACCGGTCGGAAAGGCCTGAAGATAGGCCTCGAAATCGCCCCGCGTACCGCCGGAAACCGCCGACTGCCAGAAGACCGTTTCCCGGTCCGTCGGGGCGGCCTGCGGCGCGGGGAGGGCCGGAGGGGCCGTGGGCGCCGCCACGGAGGCCGGAACCAGCACCACCTCCCCGGTCAGGGAGGAATGATCCCAGGGCACCTGCTGCTGCCGCGTCGCCGTGATGACCGCCTCCCGCACCCGCCGCATGGCCACGCCGACATCCAACCCCGGTGTGGCCAGGTGCTGGAGCAGCGCCGCGGTGAAGGGGCTGTTCGCCCCCTCCCCGTCCCGCGCCACGCTGTTCGGCGCCGTCGCGTAGGAGATCAGGGTTCCTACACCGCTCTGCACCTGCGCGAGCCCGCTGCTTACTGCGCCGGACCGCGTGCCCATCGACCGGGCGAGGCTGCGGACGAGCGGATTGTCCCGGCAGGCATCGAGGAAGACGAGGTTGGTGCGGGCCGCGCCCTCCATGCTGCGCAACACCTGCCCGATGGGCACCGCCTCGAAGCTCAGGTCGCGTTCGCGCTGGATGCGGGTGTCGACGGGGAGAAGATAGTTCTCGCCGCCGACCTGCAGCCCGTGGCCGGCATAATAGAATAGGCCGAGATCGCCGCCGTCGAGCCGGTCACCGAACTCGCGGAGCTTCTCCTCCATCGTGCGGCGGTCGAGGTCTATGCCCTCGATCACCTCGAAACCGGCGTTCCGCAGCATCGCCGCCATGCGCCGGGCGTCGTTCGGTGGATTCCGCAGCGCGGGAACCTGCTGATACGCGCCGTTCCCGATGACCAGCGCAACGCGCCGCTCAGGCTCCGCCCGGGCCGCCCCGGCGAGGAGAAGGAACAGGGCCGACAGCACGACCGCCAGTCCGCGAGGCGCATGCGCGATCATCGGACACTCCCGGATCAGATGAGTCTCCACCCCGCAATTTGGGTGGCCAGGGCCGGGCGATCCAGCCCGGACCGCGTCTCGTCTGTCGTGCGCCGCGCTCAGCGCGCCGGCCGGATAGCCACCGGGTCGCTTCGCTCATCTGCCCGCGCCTCATACATCAGGCCGCTGCGCATCGCCCAGAGCGAGGACTGAAGGTAGAGCGGCACGAGGGCGATGTCGTCGAGCGCCGCGCGCTGCGCCTGTCGTAGCAGCTCCTCCCGCCGCCCGGCGTCCATCTCCCGCTCGGCCTCCGCGACAAGGCGGTCCATCTCGGGGTTCGAGTAGAGCACGCGGTTGGCCGCGCCGTGCCCCCTCTCCCGATCCACGGTGCGGAGGACGGAGTTCAGGACCACCGAGGCCTCCCCCGTGGAGTTGCCCCAGGTCAGCAGGGCTGCGGGAAACTCGCGCCGCGTCGCGCGGCCGATGAAAGTGGCATAGGGCTGCGCCTCCACCGTGGTGCGCACGCCGATCCGGGTCCACATCTGTCCGATCGCCTGCACCACCCGAGAGTCGTTCATGTAGCGGTCATTCGATCCGCCGAGGGTCATCTGGAAACCCTGGGGGTAGCCGGCCTGTGCGAGCAGCGCCCGCGCCGCCTCGGGGTCGGCCGCGGGAACCGGCCTGCCGGGAATATGGCTGTAGGCGCCTGGCGGCATGAACTGCATCGTGGCCAGAGCGGCGCCATCCATGACGCGCTCCACCAGCAACCGCCGATCGATCGCGAGGGAAAGGGCGCGGCGCACGCGAATGTCCGCCAGCGGATTGGCGTTCAGCGGCGTCCCACCGGGACCTGCGACCTGCGGGACCGGCGCCGCACGGGTGGAATCGAGCGTGACGTACATCGTCCGCAGGCTGGTCGCCGACGCCACGTGGAAGCGCGCATCCCCGCGCAACCGCGCGAGGTCCGAGGTGGGAACCTGGTCGATGAAGTCCACATCCCCCGCCATCAGCGCCGCGAGACGGGCGGAGTCATTCGTGATCATGCGGTAGGTCACGTTCGACCAGTGGGGCCGCGTGCCCCACCAGCCGTCATGGCGGGCGAGGACGACCCGGTCACCCGGCACGTGGGAGACGAGACGGTAAGGCCCGGTCCCGATGGCCACCCGGCCGCTGTTGAAATCCCCCGTCTGGGCGTCCGTGTGAATCGCCCGTCCGAGCATGAAGACCTGGCTGAAATAGACCGGCAGCAGCGGGAAGGGGCCGGCCGTGTGCAGGCGAATGGTGCGCGCGTCCACCACCTCCACGCGGCGCACCGGTCGCACATGCGTGCTGTAGGAGGCGCCCGGCCCCGTCACGGTCGGAATCCGCTCGATCGTGAAGGCAACGTCGTCTGTCGTGAAAGGCCGGCCGTCATGGAAGCGCACGCCCTCGCGCAGGGTGAACTCCCACACATCCTCGCCCACGGCCCGCCAGCTCTCCGCCAGCCCGGGCACAAGCTGCGCGCGCGCATCCGTGCCCAGCAGCGTGTCGAAGATCATCTGCGACACCTCGGCATTCGACCGGAGCTGGTGGTAGTGCGGATCGAGGGACGAGATCGGCGAGCCGGCCCCCATGGTTAGCGTCTGCGCCCCGGCCGGCGCCGTCGTGAGCGCACCTAACAGCAGCCCGAGCAGGCGCCCCGCACAGCGCGAGCGGTGATCGTGCAACATAACGCTCTCCTCCCGGGAGATCCTGCCGGCGTGTCCGCGGGGCGGACCGACCGATCGTTCGGTCCCGAGGCTAGGCCGCGTCACGGCCGGCGGCAAGAAGGGGAGGTTGTCGGTTGCGTCGGTCAGCGCCGCACCGCTAGGCTGCCCGCCGCCCAACCGATCGGTCGGCACGGGAGGGGTGGGGAGACGCGAGATGATCAAGAGCGGTGCAGGGCCGGGTGCAGCCGGACTCGGACGGCGCGGTGTCCTGGGCGCGGCCGGATTGATCGGCGTGACGCGGGGCGCGGCCGCCCAGGCTTGGCCGACGCGCCCCCTGAGGATGGTCGTTCCTTTCGTCCCGGGCGGCGGCGCGGACCTGAACGCCCGGCTGGTGGCGGAGCCGCTGGGCCAGGAGCTCGGACAGACGATCGTGGTGGAGAACCGCGGCGGCGCCGGTGGGACGGTTGGCGCGGTCGCCGTGCTCCAGGCACCGTCCGACGGCTACACGCTGTTCTACGGCACGCCGGGGCCGCTGATCACCAACCCCTTCCTGATGACGAACCTGCCCTACGCGGTGACGGATTTCGCCCCGGTCAGCCTCCTCACGAAGGGTGCCTACTGCATGGCGGTGGGGCGCGACCTGCCGGTCCACAGCGTCGCCGATCTCATCGCTTTAGCGAAGGCCCGGCCGGGCGAGCTGACCTATGCCAGCGCCGGCGTGGGCGCGGGCAGCCACCTGGCCGGGGAGCTGCTCTGCCTTCAGACGGGCATCCGCATGAACCACGTTCCCTACCGCGGCACCGGCCCGGCGCTGCAGGACGTGGCATCCGGGCGCGTCACCGTCTCGATCGACAGCTATGGGCCGATGATCCCGCTGATCCAGGCCGGGACGCTGCGCCCCGTCGCCGTCACCAGCCTCGACCCGCTGCCCGAGGCGCCTGAGCTGCCGACGGTGGCGCAGACCCTGCCCGGTTACGAAGTGACCGTCGTGAACTATATCTGCGTGCGGTCGGGCACGCCCCGGCCGATCATCGACCGCCTGAACGCGGCCCTGGTGAAGGTCCTCGCCTCGCCCGCCCTGATCGAGCGGCTGCGGGCGGCGGGCGCCAGCCGGCCCCGATCCAGCACACCGGAGGAATTGGGTGAGCTACTCCGCTCCGAAGCCACGAAATGGGGCGAGGTCATCCGCCATGCCGGAATCCAGGCCAGCTAAGACCCCGCCAACGCCGGTGCCCGAGGATCTGGCCGGGATCCTCGACCTGGACGGGCAGGACGGACCACCGACCGGGCGGCTGCTGCAGATCATCGAGGTCGCGTGCCGCCAGTTCGCCAATCGCGGCTTCGACGGCGTGTCCATGCGCGACATCGCCGAGGAATGCGGGATCTCGAAGGCGACCCTCTACCACTACTTTCCGGACAAGGATTCGATCCTTCGCCCGCTGCTGGTCGGCGTTACCCGATCGATCTACCAGCATGTCGAGCGGCATGACGATCCGGCGCGGCCGCCGTTGGAGCGGCTGCGGACCTTCCTGATCGAGACGGCGCGCTTTTTCGAGACCTTCCGCTGGGCCTGGATCGCCGGCTCCACCGTTTTCTGGAGCGACCCGAAGGTCCGTACCCGGAAGGAGCGGATCGCCTGGCGAGACCGCTATGAGGCGATGCTGCGCGGCATCCTGGAGCAGGCCATGGCGGACGGCGCCATCCGCCCGATGGACGTGAAGCTAGCGGGCCGCTTCGTCCTCGGCTCGCTGAACTGGATGCCCCGCTGGTACCGGCCGGACGGCCCGATGACGGCGCCCGAGATCGCGGCCGAGTTCTGCGACATGATCCTTCAGGGCCTGCAGCCCCGGGCCCCGGAGCCCGCGCCGCGCCGAACCCAGCCGCTTGCGCGTGGGAAGACCGCCGATTAGGCTCCCAACCGATCGGTTGGGAGAGGACGGGCCAGGAATGTCAGAAGACGTCGTGCGTCTGGAGGTGGCGGACTACGTCGCCGTCGCCACGCTGAACCGCCCCCCGGTCAACGCCGTGAATTCCGAGATGCGGGAGCGGCTGATCGCCCTTTTCGACGAGGTGACGGACCGCAGCGACATCCGCGTGGTGGTGCTGACGGCGCAGGGGAAGGTGTTCTGCGCCGGGGCCGACCTGAAGCAACGTCCCGATCCGTCGAAGCCCGGCACCTTCTGGCACCACAACCGCATCACGCGGGAGACGGGCAACGCCATCAAGGAGTGCGCGAAGCCCGTCATCTGCGCCGTGAACGGCGCGGCGCTCGGCGCCGGCTTCGGCCTGATGGCCTCCTGCGACATTATGATGGCGTCGGAGAACGCGGTTTTCGGCATGCCGGAGATTGATGTCGGCCTGGCCGGCGGCGTGGCCATGCTGAACGAGATCCTCAGCAAGTCCTTCGTGCGCCGCCTGACCTTCACCGGTGACCGGCTTCCCGCGGCGGAGCTGTACCGCTTGGGCGTGCTGGACAGCGTCTGGCCGCAGGAGGAGCTGATGCCGGCTGCGATGAAGATGGCGGCCCGCATCGCTGAGAAGAGCCCCACCGGCATCAAGTACGCGAAGAACAGCGCCAACTTCGTCTCGCTGATGTCGCCGAAGGAGGCCTACCGCTTCGAGCAGAACTTCACCTATGAGCTGGCGAAGACCGAGGACGCGATCGAGGCGCGCACCGCTCAGCTCGAGAAGCGCAAGCCGGTCTTCAAGGGGCGCTGAGACGCATGTCCGGTCCGATCGACTACGAGGCGTTCCGGCGCGAGGTCACGGAATTCGCCCTGACCCACTGTCCGCCGGAGATCCGCGCGGTGGTCGCGACGGACCGGAAGCTATCCCGCAAGATCTGGGCGCCTTGGCAGCGCATCCTCTTCGAGCATGGCTGGGGCGCTCCCGGCTGGCCGAAGGAATATGGCGGCACCGGCTGGGACCATCGCCAGCGCCACATCTTCGACGAGGTGATGGCCGAGTGCGACTGCCCGCCGCAGTACCATCACGGGCTGCGGCATCTCGGCCCCGTCATCATCGCCTTTGGCAGCGAGGAGCAGAAGCGCCGCTTCCTGCCCGGCATCCTCGACGGCTCGGACTGGTGGTGCCAGGGCTATTCCGAGCCGGGCGCGGGCTCGGACCTCGCCTCCCTCCGCACCGCGGCGCGGCGGGAGGGCGACGAGTACGTGGTGGAGGGCCAGAAAACCTGGACGTCCCACGCGCATGAGGCGGACTGGATGTACACCCTCGTCCGCACCTCGAAGGAGGCGAAGAAGCAGCAAGGCATCTCGCTGCTGCTCATTCCGCTGAACACCCCCGGCATCACCATTCGCCCGATCGCAACGATCGACGGTTGGCACCATGTGAACGAGGTTTTCCTCGACAACGTCCGCGTCCCCGTTGCCAACCGCGTCGGCGAGGAGGGCCAGGGCTGGACCTACGGGAAGTTCCTGCTCGATCGGGAACGGCTGGGGGGCGCGAATGTCGCGCCGATGCTGAAGCAGCTCGACCGCACCCGGAACCTCGTCGCGGCGGAACTGGCGGACAACCCGGACAAGCGGCAGGCGCTGGAACAGCGCCTCCTGGACGCGGAAGCGGAATTGCTCGGCGCGCGGGCACTGGGGCAGGAAGCGGTGGCCGCGGTGATGGAGGGCCAGAATCTCGGCCTGCTCCCCTCCGTGCTGAAGCTGTCCACCAGCCACACGGTCCAGCGCGTGTCGGAGGTGGCTGTGGACGCCGTGGGAGACCGCCTGGCGCCGCGCTTCCGCCGGGTGGACGGCACCGGCCCGAATGCCGAGGCGCCGGGGCGGGAATGGTTGCAAGGCTATCTCTACGGACGCGTCCGCACGATCTATGGCGGCAGCAGCGAGGTGCAGCGGAACGTCATTGCCAGGCAACTCTTCGGGTTCTGATCCATGCCCTTCGCCGCCACGCCCCTGGTCGGGGGTGACGCCTTCGACACGGCCGCCCGCATCGCCGGGGAGGTGGATGCGGAGATCGGCCGGGCCGCCGACACCGCGGCGGAAGCCGCGCTCCTCTCCCGCCACTGGGCGCGCATCGCAGAACTCGGCTGGCCCGCCACCGTCATCGGCGAAGCGGCAGGCGGCGCGGAGGGCAGCGTCACCGACCTCGCGGCCCTGGCCGGCGGTGCCGGGCGCGCCGCGCTCCCCCTGCCCGTCGCCGGCGTCTGCGCCGTGGTCCCGCACCTCCTCGGCGCCGCCCCGGACCACCCGATCCTGACGGCTCTCGCGCAGGGCGAGGCGCGACCCTGTGCGATCCTTCCCGACGCGGCGCGGGAACCGGGAACGGAGCCGCTGGGCCTCGCTGACCGCGGCGGCAGCCTCGTCCTGGCAGGCGGCGTCGTCGGCGTGGAGATGCCACCCGAGCCGACGCATCTCGTGATCGTCGTCGGGGACGTGCTGCTCCTCCTGCCCGCCGATGCGGAGGGCATCGCGCTGGCGACCTTTCAGCGCATGGACCGCCGTCTGGCCGGCGACTGGTCGTTCAGCGGCACCCCGGTGGGTCCGGAGTCCGTGCTCGCCCGCGGTCCGGAGGTCCTGCGGCGCGCGGAGGAGGCGCGCGACTTCGGCGCCCTGCTGACCTGCGTGGAGGCCACCGAGGCGGCCGGCGCACTCATCGAGCAGACCGTCTCCTACCTCTCCACCCGCGTGCAGTTCGGTGCGCCACTCGGCACGAACCAGGCGCTGCGCCATCGGGTTGCCGACATGTACGTGGCCTACGAGACGCTGCGCGGCCTCGTCGGGGCGGCCCTGCGCGCGACGGAGGCGGCGGGCCGCCCCGCGTGGCGGGACATCGCCTTCGCCAAGCTGCGCCTGGGGCAAGCGGGGCGCTTCATCGCGGAATCGGCGATCCAGTGCCACGGGGGCATGGGCATGACAGACGACCTGCCGGCCACGCGCCTCGCGCGCCGGATCCTGATGGCGGAGCACGAGTATGGCGACCGCGCGCTCCACGCCCGCCGCCTCCTCGCCGCGGGTCACTGAGCCGATGCACGATTTCGAGAAGCTGTTCCGCCCGCGCTCCGTCGCCGTCATCGGCGCGTCCGGGGATCCGGAGAAGCTTGGCGGCCGGACGCTGCTCCACATCAAGGAACTCGGCTTCAAGGGCCGCATCTTTCCCATCAACGTCAGCGGAAAGGACGTGCAGGGCCTCCCGTCCTGGAAATCGGTCGCAGAACTGCCGGAAGTGCCGGACAGCGCCATCATCGTGCTCCCCGCCAGCGCCGTGCCCGCCGCGCTGGAGGATTGTGCCGCCAGGGGCGTGCGCCACGTCCAGATCCTCTCCTCCGGCTTCGCGGAGGAAGGCGGCGAGGGCATCGCGCTGCAGGATCGCGTCACGGCGATCGCGCGGGCGCACCGCATCCGCTTCACCGGGCCGAACGCGCTGGGCAGCATCAGCCCGGCCGACGGGTTCTACGGTACCTTCTCCAGCCTCCTCGCGACTGCGGTGCCGAGGGCGGGGTCGATCGGCGTCGCGACCCAATCCGGCGCCTTCGGCTCCCATATCTACGCCGTGGCGGGCTTTCGCGGCCTCGGCATCAGCCGGGCCATCGCCACGGGCAACGAGGCCGACATCGACGTCGCCGCGGCCATCGAGTACCTGACCGACGATCCCGGCACGACCGTCATCTGCGCGTCGCTGGAGGGCTGCCGCGACGGAGAAGCCCTGCGCGTCGCCCTGCTGCGCGCGGCCGCCATCCGCAAGCCCGTCGTCATCATGAAGGTCGGCAGCACGGAGGTCGGCGCGGCAGCGGCCGCGACGCACACCGGCTCCCTCGCGATCGAGGACCGGCTCGTCGACGCGGTGCTGCGGGAATGCGGCGCGTTCCGTGTCTCCTCCATCGAGGAGATGCTGGACGTCGCCTATGTTCTCGCCACCGGGCCACGGCCCGGCAACGACCGCATCGGCGTTCTGACGGTGTCCGGCGGGATCGGCGTGCTGATGGCGGACGCGGCGATCGGCGCCGGCATGTCGGTTCCCGCCCTGCCGGGGGACGCGCTGGCGCGCATTCGCAGCGTTCTTCCGCTGGCCACGGGACGGAACCCGCTCGACAGCACCGCCAATGTCGGCGGGCGCCTGCATCTGTTCGGGCAGATCGCGGCGGAGATGATCGGCGGCGCCGATCTCGGGGCCTGCTTTCTCTACCTCGCCCATCTCGGCCGCAACCTCGAGCGGTTCCCGCCGCTCGAGGAGGGCTTCGCCGCTCTGCGGCGCGACCACCCGGACGTGACCGTCGTGGCCGTCATGACCCATGTGGAGGAGATCCGGAAGCGGCTGGAGTCCTTGGGCGTTCCGGTCTTCGAGGATCCGAACCGCGCCGTGCGCGCCGTGGCGGGCGCCGCGGCCCTGCGCCGCCTGCAGGCGGAAGCCACCCCGCGACCGACGGTGCCGCCGGCGACCACGCCCCTGCCCCCCATCGGCAATGAGGCCGCCGCGAAGGCGCTGCTGCGAGACGCCGGCCTGCCGGTGCCGTCGGAGCACCCCTGCCGCACCGCGGAGGAGGCCGTCCGGGCCGCCGCAGCGATCGGCAGTCCGGTCGTGCTCAAGGTTCTGTCCGACGACATCCCGCACAAGACCGAGGTAGGCGGCGTGATGCTCGGGGTGGAGGGGGCAGAGGCTGTCGCAAAGGGCTTCGGGGATTTGCTCCGGCGCGTGCAGGCGGCCCGCCCCGCGGCAAGACTGGACGGCGTGCTCGTCGCACCCATGCTCGCCGGCGGGATCGAGACGATCCTGGGCGTGCAGGACGACCCGGTCTTCGGGCCGATGGTCATGTTCGGCCTCGGCGGCGTGTCGGTCGAGTTGCTCGGCGATGTGGCCTTCGCCTCCGCCCCACTCTCCGAGGTCGCGGCGGAGCGGCTGATCGGTCAGGTGCGGGCCGCGCGCCTGCTGGACGGGTTCCGGGGCAGTCCGCCGCTTGACCGGGGGGCTCTCGTGAGGGCGCTGTGCCAGCTTTCCGCTCTCGCCGTCGCGCGGCGCGACCAGATCGCCTCGATCGAGATCAACCCCCTTCTTGTCCGGCCGCATGGCGCGGCGGTCCTCGACGCGCTCGTCGTTCCACGGCGCTGATCCGCCGCGAAGAAGAGGACGCCTCAAGCTCAAGCTCACGGCACGCCCGCGCGGGATGGGTGGAACCTTCCGCCTATTTGCTGCGTTGCAACACAAACCCGCTGCGTGCGGCAGCCAGGGGACGGAAACGGTCCGATCGGCCCACTTCGTCTCACATCTGGATTGCCATTGATGAACCGTTTACCCCGCCGCATCACCGTCGCCCTCCAGGGCGGCGGCTCGCTCGGTGCCTTCTCCTGGGGGGTCCTGGACCGCCTCCTCGACGTTCCCGGCCTGGAGATCACGGCGGCGAGCGGCGCGAGCGCGGGCGCCCTGAATGCGGCGATGCTCGTTCAAGGCCTGGCGAAAGGCGGACCGACCGAGGCCCAGCATGCCCTGGAGATCCTCTGGCGCCGCGTGGCCGTGGCATCCGGCTCGCTGGACTTCGCAGGCGGTGACCTCCTGCAGGCCGTCCTGACGCCGATCCTTCGGGCCGTGCGGCGTTCGGGTCCCGAATTCACCGGCATCTCGCTCAACCCGCTCGGCCTGAATCCCCTTCGCAGTATTCTGGATGGCCTGCTCGATCCCGGCGCATTTGGCCGGCCCGGCGCCCCCATGCTCGTCGTCGCCGCGACACGGGCCCGCACCGGAGAGCCGCGCCTCTTCTGCGACGGGGAGGTCACGGCCGATGTCCTGCTCGCCTCGGCCTGCCTGCCTCATCTCTTCCCGGCGGTGGACATCGGCGGGGAGCCGTACTGGGACGGCGGCTACGCGAGCAACCCGCCCGTGCGGGCGCTCATCGAGGCCGGCGCGCCGTCGGACGTCGTCATCATCAGGACCACGCCGACGGAGCGCTCGGAGCTTCCGAACGGAACGGCCGCCGTGCGGGAGCGCAGCACCGAACTCGCCTTCGGCGCCGCGCTGCGACAGGAGTTGCGCTCCATCGCCCATGCCCAGCGGCTCCTCTCCGAGCACCTGGAGGAGGAGCTGCCGCCATCGAGCCCCCTCGCCCGGTTGCAGAGCGCGCGACTGCACATGATCGGCGCGGATACGGAGTTCCGGGCGTTGCAGGCCGCGAACAGCCTGGATACGAGCTGGAGCTTCCTGACCCGCATGCGCGATCTTGGCCAGCGCACGGCCGACGATTGGCTGGAGCAGAACCTCTCCTCCCTCGGCGTGGCGTCCACCCTGGACCTCAGCGGCTGCGAGCTGCCCCTGATCGCCCGGGCAACGGGCGTTGGCGTCCTAGGCGAAGCGGCGGATCACCGCATTCCCGCCTAGGAACCCTGGCCTTCCGGCACTGGAACGTGCGGGATGGGCTCTGGCCAAGCCCTGACGGGCATGCACACTCCCCCACGGGATGGAAACGGATCCAGACGCGAACGGGCCGGCCGGCAGGCCGCCGGCCCTGTTTCGTTCAACCGGTTTCCGGCGGCTCTGGGCCGTCGGCGGCATCACGAACACGATGCGCTGGCTGGAGCTCCTGGCCGCCACCCTCTTCACCTATGAGGTGACCGGCTCCGGGCTGGCCGTCGCCGTCGTGGCGGCCGCGCGCAGCCTTCCGCTGCTCCTCTTCGGCGCGATCGCGGGCGTGGTGTGCGAGGCCGTGAGCCGCAAGCGCATCCTGCTCGGCGGCATGCTGCTCAGCACCTCCGCTGCGCTCGTCATCGCCTTGCTGGCCGCCCTCGGGCGGGCCGAGCCATGGCACCTGGCCTGCGCCGCCTTCCTCAGCGGCATCGTCTGGGCGACCGACATGTCCGCCCGGCGGCGCATGGTGGGAGAGGTCGCGGGACCGGACCACATGTCGCGGGCCGTCGCGCTCGACAGCCTGACGAATTCCTGCGCGCGCATGGCCGGGCCGCTGGCCGGCGGTGCGCTCTATGCCTGGACCGGCGTGCTCGGCGCCTTTCTCGTCTCCTCCCTGTGTTACCTGCTGGCCGCACTGCTCATCCCGGGCGTGGCTTATCGGCAGGAACGGCGGCCTCTCGTGCTCAGGGGTATTGTCGGGGAACTGGCCGACAGCTTCGCCTACGCGCTCCGGGATCGGACCATTCTCACGGTGATGGCCGTCACCGCCACGATGAACCTCTTCGCCTTCTCCTACACGGCCCTGGTCGCGCCCCTTGCCCGGGGGGTGTTCGACGCCTCCGACGTGCAGGCAGGGCTGCTCGCGGCGGGGGAGCCTCTGGGTGGCCTTCTCGGCGGGCTCCTGCTGGCACGCTGGGTCCCGAAGGCGGGGGCTCGGCACCTCATGATCGCCGGGTCGGCCTTGTTCACCATCGCCCTCGCCGCGATGCCGCTGATGCCAAGCTACCACCTCGCCTGCCTTGTGCTCGTGGCCGGCGGCGTGGGCCTCGCGCTCTTCAGCAACATGCAGACAACCCTCATCCTGGCCGGGACGCCGGCCCATCTGCGATCCCGACAACTCGGCCTGGTGACCGTCTGCATCGGGCTGGGCCCGCTGGGCCAGTTGCTCCTCGGAGCCCTGGCGGCCGCCATCGGGGCCCGGCATGCCGTGATCGCGTCCGCGGTGGCGGCCTTCGTCGCGCTTGTCGCCATCGCCGTCCGATCCGCGCGCCGTGTTCCTGCAGAGCGGCTGGGGTCCGCGCCGGGCGCGCCATCCGCCCAGGTCACACCGGAGGCGACGCGGCCCGTGACGAGCGTGCCGCCTCGCTTGCACCCGACCGAACGGTCGGGCAGATTGAAGGGAAAGGCGGCCTGCTCGGGCGATGGCCCGGCACGTCCCGCGGCCTCCGCGCATGCGGCGGATCGCAGGGTGCCCGCCACGCCGGGTGCGCCCAGAACGGCGAAGGGAGGAGATGCGAGATGCTGACGATAGAGCCCACAGGCCGGATCCTGGGCGCGCATGTCACCGGCATCGACCTGTCGCGCCCGATGACGGAGGAGGAATTCGGCGCCATCCTCCTCGCGCTCGGCCAGCACGGCGTGCTGCGGTTTCCCGGCCAGCACATCGATGCCGCCGCGCTGAAGGCCTTCTCGGAGCGCTTCGGTCCGATCCAGGCCTCGGTCACCGGCAAGTTCCACGATCCCGAGGTGCCGCAGGTCGGCATCCTCTCGAACATCGTGGAGAACGGGCAGCCGATCGGCCTCGCCGATGCCGGCCAGGACTGGCACACGGACATGTCCTACAACGACACCATCGGCTTCGTGAACGTGCTCTACGCCGTGAAGGTGCCGCGCCGGGACGGGAAGGTGCTGGGGTCCACCGTCTTCGCCAACATGCACGCCGCCTATGACGAGCTGGACCCGGCGCTGAAGACGCGGCTGGAGGGCATGACCGCCACCCACGACTTCAACAAGTTCTGGGAGGAGATGCGCCGTCGCCCCGGCAGCACCCGCCCGCCCCTGACGCCGGAGCAGCGCGCCAAGCGCCCGCCCTCCGTCCATCCGGTCTTCCTGACCCATCCGATCACCGGCCGGAAGGTGCTCTACTGCAACCCCGGCTACGCCATCCGCATCAACGAGCTGGACGAGGCGGAGAGCGACCGCGTGCTGGAGACGCTCTTCGCGCACCAGCTTCAGCCGAGATACCAGTACACGCATGAGTGGACCGAGAACGACCTTCTGATCTGGGATCACATCGGCACCCTGCACAACGCGATCCCGGATTACCGCCCGGACGAGCACCGGCTGATGAAGCGCTGCCAGGTCATGGCCGACTGGATCTTCGACCCGGCTTTCCGCCAGCGCGCGCTGCCGCGCCTGGCCGCGGAATAGCGCAGAACGGCGGAACCGGGACGCGGCGCCGCGTCCCCAGGAAGGGACGCAGCATGCGGATCGTGAGCTATCGGTCGCCCGAGGGACCTTCCTTCGGGCTGGTCATCGGGGACGGCGTGGTGGACCTGCGCCGACGCCTCGGCGGGCGCTTCGATAGCCTCCGCGCCGTGCTGGAGGCGGGCGCGCTGCCGGAACTCGCCGCCCATGAGGATGCGACGCCCGACCACGCGCTGGCCGGGCTGGACCTGCTGCCCGCGGTCCCCAACCCCGGCAAGATCCTCTGCGTCGGCCTCAACTACCGCTCCCACGTCGGGGAGGCGGCGGGGCGCGAGGTCCCGGAGTTCCCCCGTCTCTTCTCACGCTTCACGGACACGCTCGTCGCGCATGGCCAGCCGATGGTCCGCCCCCGCGTCTCCACGCATTTCGACTATGAGGGAGAGCTGGCCGTCATCATCGGCCGGGGCGGCCGCCATATCCCGGTGGAGCGCGCGATGGAGCATGTGGCCGGCTATGCCGTCTTCAACGACGGCAGCATGCGGGACTACCAGAAGCACATGATCACCGCCGGCAAGAACTTCTGGCGCAGCGGCCCGCTCGGCCCCTGGGTGGTGACGGCGGACGCGATCCCCGATCCCACCGCGCTCACGCTGGAGACCCGCGTGAACGGGGAGGTGCGGCAGCACGCGAGCACGGGCGAGCTGATCTACCCGATCCCCGTGCTGATCGAGTACGCCTCCCGCATCACCCCGCTCTCGCCCGGGGACGTGCTGGCCACCGGCACGCCGGAGGGCGTCGCGAGCCACCGAAAGCCGCCCATCTGGCTGAAGGCCGGCGACGTGGTCGAGGTCGAGATCTCCGGTATCGGCCTCTTGCGCAACCCCGTGGTGGATGAGGAGACGGCGTGATGGACGAGTTGCGCGCGGCGGCCCTGATCCTGTCCTGCCAACAGGCCGTGATGCGCTTCTACGCCGCGCTGGACCGCTCGGATTACGAGGCGGTGGCATCGGGCATGGCGCCTGACGGGGTATGGCACCGGCAGGGAAAGGCGTTGCGCGGCCCCGATGCGGTCAGCGCCGCCTTGCAGGACCGCCCCGCCGGCCGCGTGACGGCCCATATGGTGCAGAACCTGGCGGTGGATCTGGTCGGCGACAACGAGGCGACCGCGCGCTACCTCACCCTCGTCTATCGCCATGACGGCGCACCCGGCGCCCAGGATCCGGCCCCGATCGGCAACGCCCTCTCCATCGCCGCCGCCGAGGACCGCCTGCACCGCGTGGACGGCACCTGGCTCGTGATGGAGCGCCGGTCCCGACGCGTCTTCGGCTGAAGAATGTGGCGCAAGGAGGGAAAGGCATGAACGGGACGATGATGCGGGCCGCCGCCGGGGCCCTCGCGCTGCTCACCCTCGGCGCCGGCGCGTCGGCACAGACCCTGCGGATGGGGGTGGGCGCGCAGGTCACCTCGCTGGACCCGCATTTCCACAATATCTCCCCCAACAACGCCTTCGCCGCCATGGTCTTCGACGACCTGATGGAGATGGACGCGCAGTCCCGGCCGCGTCCCTCCCTCGCGCTGAGCTGGCGGCCGGTGGGAGAGGACTCCTGGGAGATCCGGCTGCGCCCCGGCGTCACCTTCTCCAACGGCTCGCCCTTCACCGCGGATGACGTCGCCTTCACCTTCACTCGCATCCCGACGGTGCAGAACAGCCCCGGCTCCTTCGTCACCTACACCCAATGGGTGAAGGCGGTGGAGGTGGTGGACCCGCTGACGCTGCGTCTTCGCACGGACGGACCCTTCCCGCTCGTCGCGTCCAACCTCGCCCAGGTCCCGATCCTGAACCGGGAGACGCATAGCGGCATGACGACGGAGGACTTCAATTCCGGCCGCGGCGCCATCGGCACCGGCCCCTTCCGGGTGGTGTCTCACCGCCCGGGGGAGCGGGTGGAGCTCGCGCGGAATGACCGGTACTGGGGCGACCGGCCGGCCTGGGACCGGGTGGACTACCGCATGATCACCAGCGACGCCGCGCGCACGGCCGCGATCCTGGCCGGCGACGTGGACTTCATCGACCAGGTGCCGACCGGCGACATCGCCCGGCTCCGTGGCGACCGCCGCGTGCAGATCACGGAAGCCGACAGCCTGCGGCTGATGTTCCTCGTCCTCGACCAGTCGCGGGCCACCACGCCCTTCGTCCGAGGGCCGGATGGGGAAGCGCTGGACCGCAACCCCCTGCAGGACGCGCGGGTGCGCCGTGCCCTGTCCATCGCCATCGACCGTCCCGCCATCACGTCCCGCGTCATGGAAGGCGCGGCCACGGCGGTGACGCAGTTCATGCCGCCCGGCGCCATCGGCCACGCACCGGAGCTGACCGTGGGCCCGGCGGATGCGGATGGCGCGCGCCGCCTGCTGGCCGAGGCCGGCTATCCCCGCGGCTTCCGCCTCACGCTGCACGGCTCCAACGACCGCTACGTCAACGACGCCCAGATCGTGCAGGCGATCGGCCAGATGTGGTCCCGCATCGGCGTCCGCACGGCGGTAGAGGTCTCGCCCTACGCCAGCTACATCGGCCGGGCGACCCGGCAGGAGTTCTCCATCTACATGGTCTCCTGGGGCAGCAGCACGGGAGAGCCGCTCACGGGCATGCGCTCCGTCCTCGGCACCTTCGACCGCGTGCGGGGCACGGGCTCGGTGAACCGCTCTCGCTACTCCCATCCGGAGATGGACGCGGCCCTCGCCGCCGCGGCGCGAGAGCTGGATGACGGCCGGCGGGAGGCGATGATGCAGGACGCTGCCCGCCTGATGGCGCGGGAGACGGCCATCATCCCGCTGCACGTGCAGAAGAACGTCTGGGCGGTCCGCCGCGGCCTGACGCACGAGCCGCGCGTGGACGAGCGCAGCCGTGCCCAGGACGTCCGGCCGGGCAACTCCCCCTAGCGCTGGCGGTTCCGGAGAGAGAAGTCCTTCTCTCCCCCGGAGCCACCGGCACCACAGCTCAGACCGTGGATCTCACGACCTCGCCGACGCGCCCTGGATCCGCGGAAGACGGCCGAAGCCGGCCGATCCAGGCGCCGATGTCGTCCATGACCGTGTAGACCGCCGGCACCACGATCAGGCTGAGCAGCGTCGAGGTGATCAGGCCACCGATGACGACCAGCGCCATCGGGGCGCGGAATTCCGCATCCGCGCCCACGCCGGCCGCAATATGGGCCATGCCCGCCGTCATGGCGATGGTCGTCATGACGATCGGCCGGGCCCGCTTGCGCGCCGCCTCCATCAGCGACTCGTTGCGGGAGTGACCGGCGCGCCGGGCCTCGATCGCGTACTCCACCAGCAGGATCGAGTTCTTCGCGACGATGCCCATCAGCATCAGCACGCCGATCACGGCGGAGATGCCGAGCGCTTTCTGGGCCAGCAGCAACGCCATCAGCGCGCCGCCCAGCGAGAGCGGCAGGGCCGACATGATCGTCAGAGGCTGCAGCACGCCCCCGAAGAGCAGCACCAGCACGAGGTAGACGAGGCCGACGCCCGTCGCGAGGGCGATGACGAAGCTGCTGAACAGCTCCCGCATGATCTCGGCGTCGCCGGTGGAGCGCTCCCGCACCCCGGCCGGGAGGTTGCGCATGATCGGCAGCTCGGCGGCCAGCCGCGTGGCCTCGCCCAGCGGCAGGCCGTTCAGCTCCGCCTCGACCGTCGCCTTCCGCACGCGATCCAGCCGCTCAATCTGAGCAGGCCCGGCGCCGTAGCGGATCTCCGCGACGTTCCCCAGCGGCACGGAAAGCCCAGCGCGCCCCTCGACGCGCAGCGCGCGCAGGGATTCCAGGTCGCCGCGCGCGGGCTGGTCGAGCATGACGCGGATCGGGATCTGCCGGTCCGGCAGGTTGAAGCGCGCGAGGTTCTGGTCCACGTCACCCGTCGTCGCGATCCGCACCGCCGTGGCCATGGCAGCCGGGGAGACACCCAGCTCCGCCGCCCGCACGCCGTCCGGCACGATCTGCAGCTCCGGCCGGGCGAGCGAGGCGGTGGACCGCGCGCCGGCCAGCTGCGGGATGGTCCGCATCTGCCGCTCCAGGTCGCGCACGGCCGCCTCCAGCGCCGCGGCATCGTCCGAGACAAGGGTGACGGCGAGCTTCGCGCCGCTCTGCCCATCCGCGCCGAAGCGGAATCTTGCACCGGGGATTCGCTCCAGCTCCGGGCGCACGAGCGCCTCCACCTGCTGCTGCGTCAGGCGCCGCTCCCCACGCGGCATGAGGGTGACGGTGAAGTTGGCGAGCCGCGGCTCGCCCTCCTGCGTCGTGTTGCCCAGGGCCGGGCCGTTGCCGCCCGTGGCGCGGGTGCCGAGAGAGACGAAGACCGAGGCCACCTCCGGCCGGGACCGCAGGATCCGCGTGGCCTGCGCCACCGCCCTCTCGGTGTCCGCCAGCGTCGCTCCAGGCTCCAGCTCCATCGCCAGGGCGGCCCGCCCCCGGTCGGCCGCGGGCACGAAGTCCTGCGGGATCAGCGGCACGGCGACGACAGAGAGGGCGAAGAAGGCCGTTGCCCCGGCGAGCGTCAGCCAGCGGTGCCGCAGGCTCCAGCCGAGCAGGGAAAGGTAGCGACGGCCGACGAAGCCTTCGCCCACCTCGTCCGATCGCGCATGGCCCTTCGCCTTCAGGAAGTAGGCGCCCATCAGCGGCGTCAGCATCCGCGCGACGACGAGGGAGAAAAAGACGGCGGTCGCGACGGTCAGCCCGAACTCGCGAAAGAACTGGCCGGGGATCCCGGGCATGAAGGCGACCGGCACGAAGACCGCGAGGATGGTGGCGGTGGTCGCCATGACGGCCAGCCCGATCTCCGCCGAGGCGTCGAGCGCGGCCTTGAAGGCGCTGCGATCCGTCCGCGCCCGGAGGTGGCGGACGATGTTCTCGATCTCGACGATCGCGTCGTCCACCAGCACACCGACCACGAGGGTCAGCCCGAGCAGCGTGACGTTGTTGATCGAGAAGCCGAGCCACTTCATCACGAAGAAGGTTGGGATGAGGGAGAGCGGCATCGCCAGGGCGGAGATCGCCGTCGCCCGCCAGTCCCGCAGGAAGATATAGAGCACGAGGACGGCGAGGCCGGCGCCGACCAGCAGCGCCTCGATCGCGCCGTGGTAGCCCGCCAGCACGAAGGTGACGGTGTCCGCCACCTTTCGGAAGGCGACGTCCGGATGCGCCGCCTGCAACTCCGCGATCCTGGCGGTCACGCCCGCGGCCACGCTCACTTCGGAGGAACCCCGGGTCCGCAGCACCTCGAAGGCGACGACGGGGTGCCCGTCCACGCGCGCGGCGGTGCGAACCTCCGCCGTGGCGTCCGTCACCTCGGCGAGGTCGCCCAGCCGCGCCGTGCGACCGCCGGGAAGGATGATCGGGCGCGCCCGGAGTGTCGCGACATCGGGGGCGGAGCCGAGGGTGCGGATCGCCTGCTCCCCCTCGCCCAGATTGCCCCGGCCACCGGGCAGGTTCACGTTCAGGGCGCGAAGCTGGTCGTTCACCTGCCCCGCCGTGACGCCGAGCGCGAGCAGCCGGTCCGGACGCAGGGCCACGCGGACCTCGCGCTGCACCCCGCCCACACGGCTCACCTGCGAGACGCCGGAGACCGAGAGGAGGGCCTTCGCCACCGTGTCCTCGACGAACCAGGAGAGCTCCTCCTCGCTCATCCGCGGCGCGGCGACGGTGTAGGTGACGATGGCGCCGCCCGTCGCCTCGACGCGGGTGATGACGGGATCGCGGATGCCGGCCGGCAGGTCGGTGCGGATCTGCGAGACCTTGTCCCGGACGTCGTTCGTCGCGCGGTCCACATTCGTGCCGAAGGTGAACTCGATCGCGGTGGTGGAAGCCCCGTCCACCACGGTGGAGGTGATGTGGCGCACATTGCCCAGGCCGGCGACCGAGTCTTCCACGCGCCGCGTCACCTGCGTCTCCAACTCGGAGGGCGCGGCGCCGGGCTGGGCCACGGTGACCACGACGACGGGCAAGTCGAGATCGGGTGTGTTGTTGATCCGCAGCGACGGGAAGGCGAGGAGCCCCGCGACCGTCAGCACGGCGAAGAGCACGATCGTAGCGACCGGATTGCGGATCGCCCAGGCGGAGATGTTGCGGTGGTTGGCGGAGGAGGCGGTCTGCATCGTCTGGCTCACCGGTCGGCCACGCGCACGCGGTCGCCGTCACTGAGGAAACCAGCCCCAGAGGCGACGACGCGCTCGCCGTCCGTGAGGCCCGCGGTGACCTCGACACGGCCTTCCGCGCGGCGGCCGATGGTGACGGGGCGCAACGCAACGCGCTCTCCCTGCACCACGAAGACCGCCGGACGGCCCTCCCGGAAGACCACGGAGGCCTGCGGCACGGTCAGGCCCGGGGCATCGCCGGGCCGGATCTCGGCGCGGGCGAACATGCCGGGGCGCAGGCCGGAATCGGCCGGCAGGGCGACGTGGACCACGCCGAGCCGCGTCTCGGCGGAGACGGTGGGCGCCAGCGACCGGACCTCCCCCATGATGACGCGATCGCCATGGGTCACCTGAACCGGCTGTCCGGGCCGCAGGGCGGCCAATTCCAGCTCCGGCACCCGGGCGTCCAGTTCCAGCCGCCCGTCGCGGATCATCCGCAGCATTTCCTGGCCTGCGGCGGTGACATTCCCCGGCAGGACGGAGCGCCGCGAGACGATGCCGTCCGTCGGTGCCACGATCCGCGCCTGCGCCAGGCGTGCCGACACCTCCTCGCGCCGCGCCACGGCGGAGGCGACGCGGGCCTGGGCCTGCAGCGCCACGGCCTCCCGCTGCTCGAAGGTCTGACGGGGGGTGTTGCCGGTGCGGGACAGCTCGGCGGCGCGGGCCAGGTCCTGCCGGGCGTTGCGCAGCGCCGCCTCCGCTTCGGTGACCGCGGCCTCGGCCTGACCCAGGGTGGCGCGGAGCAGCGCCTCGTCCATGCGGACGAGCGCCTGGCCCGCCCGGACCCGGTCGCCCTCCTCCACGAGAACCTCTGCGACGCGCAGGCCGCCCGCCTCCGCCCCGATCACAAGTTCCTGCCAGGCGACGACGGAGCCGTCGCCCACGACCACCCGGGCCAGGGGACGCGGCGACGCCGGGACCACCGCGACCGTCAGGACCGGCGGGGGCTCGGCCGGGGCCGCGGCGGCCTGTGCCGGCGCGGGCCGGTGCAGCCGGGCGGCAATCTCATCCCGCATGATCCAAGCGCCCCCGCCGACCGCTGCCAGGGCCAGGACGGCCGCCGCAAGACGCCAGCCTCGCCGACGATGCCGGGTGAGGGACGGCATCCGGTCCAGCGTGGCCGGGGACGCATCCGGGCTCATGAAATGATGGTCAGGCATGATGGCAGAACGCCCCGGCCCCTTGTCTGTTGACCAGATGGTCAATAACTCAGATGCGATATAGGCTTATTGACGCCTCGGTCAATAGAGGCGGGAGGGGTGGTTGAGCGAAGAGCGGCAGCGGACGGAAACGCGGCATTCGGCCCTTCCCCGCCGGCGCCTGACCGCGGCCGAGCGGCTGCCCCAGATCCTGGAAGCGGCCCTGGAGGAGTTCGCCGAGAACGGCTTCGGCGGCGCCAGCATGGCCGGTGCCGCCGCCCGGGCGGGCGTCGCGAAGGGTTTGATCTACCACTACTTTCCGGGAAAGGCGGAGCTCTTCGCCGCGGTGGTGCGCTCCTGCGTCCAGCCCCTGTTCGATGAGGCGGAGCGACTCGTCGCGGACCACTCCGGTTCGCCCACGGCCCTTCTCCGGCGTCTCGTCGAGCTGGGCTATGCCCGCATCGCGGCTGAGGAGCGCGAAGCCCTCATGTTCAAGCTCCTGATCGCCGAGGCCGACCGCTTCCCCGAGCTCGCCGCCTTCTACCGAACCGAGGTGCTCTCGCGCGCCCTCGCTTTAGCCGGGGCGGTGGTCCGGGCCGGCGTCGCGGTGGGTGAGTTCCGCCCGGACGCGGCCGATGAACCCGGTCTGGCCGCGGTGCTGCTCGCCCCGATCACCATGGCCGCCGTCTGGCGCCTCATGCTCGGCCCGGCGGAGGCACCGTCGCTTGACGCCATGTGCCGCGCACACACGGCTCTCGTGGTGAACGGGTTGAGGAGCCCTCAGCGCCAGCCGTCCTGACACGTCTCCCACGCCGAGCCGCCCATCAGGCCGAGTCCCCTACGGCCTGGGGCAAGCAGCCGCGGATCCAGGTCGCGAAGGCGTCGACCGTGGATCGCTGTGCCGCCGCTTCCGTCATCACGAGGTGATAGCCGGTCCCGTCCCGCAGCACCTCGGGAAAGGGTCGCACGAGACGGCCGGCGCTGATCGCGTCGGAGACGAGGATGTCCCAGGCCATCGCGATCCCCTGCCCGGCCTCGGCCGCTGCCAGCGCCAGGGCCGTCTCGTCGAAGCGGGGACCGGGCCCGGCAAGGGCGGGCTCCAGCCCGGCCGCGGACAACCAGGCACTCCAGTCGTCGCGCTCGGCATAGCGCAGGAGCGTGAGGCGGCCGAGGAGCGCCGCCGGGGACCGTTCCTCCGCCGGATCCGGCAGAAGGGCCGGCGAGAGGACGGGGAACTTCGCCGCCTCGGTCAGCGGCCGGACGATGTGGCCGGGCCAGTCGCCGCGGCCGGTCCGGATCGCCACGTCCACGTCTGCGCCGTGGAGCTGCGCGAAGTAGCGGTGCGTCTCCAGCCGCAGGTCGATCCAGGGGTGCCGCCGGACGAAGTCGCCGATCCGTGGCGCCAGCACCCGCATGGCGAAGGTCCGCGCCGCCGAGACGACGAGGGTTGTCCGCCCACGCGGCTGGCCGATGCGGAGGAACCCGGCCTCCATCTGCCGCAGTCCGCGGCCGACATAGTCGGCCAGCAGATCCCCAGCCTCGGTCAAGCGAAGCCCGCGCGGGCCGCGCGTGAAGAGCGGCTCTGACAGCCGTTCCTCCAGGGCCTTGATCTGGCGGCTCACGGCGCCTTGGGTGATGCCCAGCTCCGTCGCTGCCCGGCCCATGTTCAGGTGCCGCGCTGCCGCGTCGAAGACTCGCAGGGCCTGGAGGGGAAGGTTCGCGTAGCCATGAGCTGAACTCATGGCGCGGCAGCCTACGGCGCCGCTTCCGGCCGGGCCATCCCCCGCCGAAGATCGTCCCGACGATGGAGCGACCGCCCCCGATGCCATCCCCCACGACCTTCGATCCGGTGACCCTGCAGATCCTCTGGAGCCGCCTGATCTCCGTGGCGGACGAGGCGGCGGCGGCGCTGCTGCGGACCTCCTTCTCCACCATCGTCCGGGAATCGAATGACTTCGCGACCGTGCTGATGGACGCGAACGGGGACAGCCTCGCGGAGAACTCGATCGGCATCCCCTCCTTCGTCGGGCTGCTGCCGCGCACGCTCCGGCACATGCTGGCCGACATCCCGCTGGAGGAGCTGCGGCCCGGCGACTGCCTCATCACCAACGACCCCTGGATGGGCACCGGCCACCTGCTGGACATCACCATGGCCGCGCCGATCTTCCACAAGGGGAAGCTCGTCGGCTTTTCCGGCGCCACCTCGCACATGCCGGACATGGGCGGCGCGCCCTGGTCCGCCGACTGTCAGGAGATCTACGAGGAAGGGCTACGCATCCACCCCACGAAGTTCCTGATCGAGGGGCGGGAGAACCGCGACGTCGTCCGGTTCATCCGCGGCAATGTGCGGGTATCGGACCTGGTGATGGGCGATATCTACGCGCAGGTGAACGCGCAGCGCGTCTGCGCCCGGCAAGTGCAGGAGCTGCTGGACGACACGGGCCTGTCGGACCTCACCGCCCTCTCCGCCACGCTCCAGGCGCGGGCAGATGCGGCGATGCGGCGGGCCATTGCCGCCCTGCCGGACGGCACCTGGCGCGGCGTCACCCATGCGGATGGCTACGAGGACGAGAAGACCCGCATCGAGTGCGCCGTGACGATCGAGGGCGACCGGCTGAGTGTGGATTACGCCGGCACCTCCCCGCAGATCACGCGCGGGCTGAACTCGCCGATGAACTACACCTACGCCTATTCCGTCTATCCGCTGAAATGCGCGCTCGACCCGCTGACGCCGCGCAACGAGGGCTCCTACCGCGCCGTCACCGTCACGGCGCCGGAGCGCAGCATCCTCAACCCGCTGCACCCCGCACCCTGCAATGCGCGGCACCTGACCGGCCTCTTCCTCTCGGGCGCGATCTACCAATGCCTGTCCCAGATCGTGCCGGAGAAGGTGATCGCCGACAGCGCCTCCCCCTGCCCGCGCCCCGTCACGACGGGGCGCGACCGGAACGGGACGCGGTTCAGCCAGGTGCTGTTCGGCGCCGGCGGCATGGGCGCCTCGGCCTCCGGGGATGGGCTGAACACCACCGCCTTCCCGACCAATTCCGGCTCCGGCAGCATCGAGGCCTATGAGGCGAGCGCGCCGATTATCGTCTGGCGCAAGGACCTCCTGCCGGACAGCGGCGGCCCCGGGAAGTACCGCGGTGGCCTCGGCCAGGAGATCGAGCTGGAGGTGGTGACGGACGAGACGGTCCGCCTCTCCCTCCTCTCCGACCGGATGGAGAACCCGGCGGAGGGGCTGGGCGGCGCGTCCCCCGGCGCCCCCGCCCTGGTGCAGCTGCAGGACGGTCGGCGGCCGCACCCGAAGTCGCGCTCCCTGCTGCAGCCCGGCGACCGGCTGACGATGCATCTCGGCGGCGGCGGGGGCTACGGCCCGGCCGCGGAGCGCGACCCGGAGGCGGTGCGCCGGGACCTGGAGGACGGCTACATCACGCCAGAGGGCGCGCGCCGCGACTACGGAGTCGAAGCATGAGTGGCCCGATCCGCATCGGCGTCGACGTCGGCGGCACCTTCACCGACTTCGTGCTGGTGGACGACGCGAAGGGGCGCGTCCTGAATGGCAAGCGCCTGACCACGCCGGACGATCCCGGCCGCGCGATCCTGGAAGGGCTGGACCGCATCCTGGCCGAGGCCGGCGCGGGCTACGCCGACGTGCGGGGCGTCGTGCACGGTACCACCCTCGTCACCAACACCGTCATCGAGCGCAAGGGCGCGCGCGTCGGCCTGATCACCACCCGGGGCTTCCGCGACAGCCTCGAGATGGGCAAGGAGATGCGCTATGATCTCTACGACCTCTTCCTGGAGAAGGCGGAGCCGATCGTGCCCCGCCCGCGCCGGCTGGCGGTCCCGGAGCGCAGCAGCGCGCAGGGCGCGGAGCTGGTCCCGCTGGACGAGGCCGCGCTGCGCGACGCCGCCCGCCAGCTGAAGGCGGCCGGCGTAGAGGCGGTCGCGGTCTGCTTCCTGCACAGCTATGTCGCGCCGGCGCATGAGCGCCGCGCGGGCGAGATCCTGGCCGAGGAGCTGCCGGGCATTCCCGTCACCCTCTCCTCCGACGTCGCGCCGGAGATCCGGGAGTACGAGCGCGCCAACACCGCCTGCGTGAACGCCTATGTCCAGCCGCTGATGGACCGCTACCTCGGTGAGCTGGAGGCGGCGCTCGTCCGGCGCGGCCTGGGCGGCCCGCTGCACGTCATGCTCTCGGGCGGCGGTATCGCGACGGTCCGGATGGCGCGCCAGCAGCCCGTGCACCTGATCGAATCCGGCCCCGCGGCCGGCGCCACCGCCGCCATGCACCACGGCCGCATCGCCGGCGTCGAGGACATGATCTCCTTCGACATGGGCGGCACCACCGCGAAGATGTGCCTCATCGAGGGCGGCGAGGCCGAGCACGCCTCCACCTTCGAGGCCGCACGGGTGAAGCGCTTCCGCAAGGGCTCCGGCCTGCCCCTGAAGGTGCCGGTGATCGATCTGATCGAGATCGGCGCCGGCGGCGGCTCCGTCGCGCAGGCGAGCGAGATGGGCCTGCTGACGGTCGGCCCGGAGAGCGCAGGATCGGTGCCCGGCCCCGTCTGCTACGCCCGCGGCGGAAAGCGCCCGACCGTGACGGACGCCGACCTCCTGCTGGGCTATCTCTCGCCCGACTACTTCCTCGGCGGCGAGATGGCGCTCGATCGCGCCGCGGTGGAACGGGCGGTGGAGGATCACCTCGCCCGCCCCCTCGGGCTGACGGTGCTCGAAGCAGCCGCCGGCATCCACAGCATCGTCAACGAGAACATGGCCGCCGCCACCCGCATGTACGTGGCGGAGAAGGGGCGCGATCCCCGGCGCTACGCCATGCTCGCCTTCGGCGGCGCGGGTCCGGTGCACGCCTATGGGCTGGCGAAGCTGCTGAAGCTGTCGCGCGTCATCGTGCCGGCGGGGGCGGGCGTCGCCTCGGCGCTCGGCTTCCTCGTCGCCGCGCCCGGCCTCGACCTCGTCCGCAGCGGCGTGCAGCGCTTGGCCGCGGTGGACTGGACGCGCATCGCCGCCGACTTCGCCGCGATGGAAGCGGAAGCCCGCACCGCGCTGGAAGAGGCCGGCGCTGCCCCGGGCGACGTCACCTTCCGTCGTACCGCCGACATGCGATACCTCGGCCAGGGCTTCGAAATCTCAGTGCCATTGGACGGGCTCGATGCCACCTCGGTGGAAGCCGCATTCGCCGAAGCTTACCAGCGCCTCTTCGACCGCCGCATCGAGGGCGTGCCGATCGAGCTGCTGAGCTGGCGCCTGCACGCCGCCTCCTCCCGCCCCGCCGTCCCCTCCGCCGCGCCGGCGCGGGGCGAGGGCTCGGCGCTGAAGGGCCGCCGCGACGTCTGGTTCGCCGCGACGGGCCTGGCGCCCTGTGCCGTCTATGACCGCTACCGCCTCCGTCCCGGCCAGCGCATCCAGGGCCCTGCCGTGGTGGAGGAGCGGGAATCCACCGTCGTGGTCGGCCCCGATGCGAGCTTCCAGCTCGACACCCACGGCAACCTCCTGATCGACATCGACCCCGCCGCCTACGCCGCCGCCGAGAGCGACGCCGCGGCCGACTGAGGAGCCCCATCCATGGCGAAGTCCGCCTCTCACCTCTGGCTCGACGGCAAGGTTGTCCCCTGGGCCGAGGGCACGATCCACGTCTCGACCGAGGCGGTCCTGCGCGGCGAAAACGTCTTCGAGGGCGAGCGCGCCTATTGGAGCGAGGCGCATGGCGAGCTCTACCTCTTCCGCCACGCCGACCACATCCGGCGGCTGCGCGATTCCGCCAAGATCATGCGGATGTGGTCGGCGTGGCGGAAGAGGTAGAGCTCGCCATGCGCCTCGCTCCAATAGGCGCATGGCGAGCTCTACCTCTTCCGCCACGCCGACCACATCCGGCGGCTGCGCGATTCCGCCAAGATCATGCGGATGAGCATTCCCTATGACGATGCCCAGATCGAGGCGGCTTGCCTCGATCTGGGCATCGTCATAGGGAATGCTCATCCGCATGATCTTGGCGGAATCGCGCAGCCGCCGGACGGCGTGGCGGAAGAGGTAGAGCTCGCCATGCGCCTATTGGAGCGAGGCGCATGGCGAGCTCTACCTCTTCCGCCACGCCGACCACATCCGGCGGCTGCGCGATTCCGCCAAGATCATGCGGATGAGCATTCCCTATGACGATGCCCAGATCGAGGCGGCTTGCCTCGATCTGGGCATCGTCATAGGGAATGCTCATCCGCATGATCTTGGCGGAATCGCGCAGCCACCCAGATGTGGTCGGCGTGGCGGAAGAGGTAGAGCTGAGCATTCCCTATGACGATGCCCAGATCGAGGCGGCTTGCCTCGATCTAATCCGCGCCTGCGGCTACCGCGACAGCACCCATTTCCGCCCGGTCGCCTATTTCGCGGAGGGCGAGCTGACCGACTACAAGCCGGAGGAGATCCGGACGGGGATGTTCATCCTCGCCTTCTCCATGCCGACGAAGCCGGGCTTCACCGCCGGCGTGAAGTCCTGCACCTCCACCTGGCGCCGCTCCCCCGACCTGACCGCGCCGTCCCGCGTGAAGGCGGGCGCGAACTACCACAACTCCCGCCTCGCCTACATCGAGGCGCGGCTGAACGGCTTCGGCCCGCCCGTGATGCTGAACCACGCCGGCAAGGTGGCCGAAGGACCGGGCGCCTGCATCATGATCGTGCGCAACGGCACCCTGATCACCCCGCCCGTGACGGCCGACATCCTGGAAAGCGTGACGCGCGACACGCTCATGCGCCTCGCCCGCGACGAGCTCGGCGTGGAGGTCATCGAGCGCGAGGTGGACCGCTCCGAGCTCTACATCGCGGATGAGGCCTTCTTCTGCGGCAGCGGTGCCGAGGTGCTCCCGATCAACTCGGTGGATCACTACGACGTCGGCACCGGCCAGCCCGGCGAGATGACGCGGGAGCTGCAGCGCCTCTACTTCGAGGCGGCCCGCGGCTTGCTTCCGCAGTACCGCCACTGGCTCACCCCCGTCTACGGCACGGCCGGCACCCGCGCCGCCGCCGAGTAGACCCCTCGCGCAAGGACCCCCGCGATGACCGGACAGACCCGCCGCGCCCTGCTCGCCGCCCTGCCGGCCTCGCTGGCCATGCCCGCCCCGCTGCGGGCGCAGACGGTGAATCGCGACGTGCGGCTGGTGGTCGGCTTCGCGGCCGGCGGCAGCGTGGACGCGCTGGCGCGCATCGTGGCGCAGCAACTGCCGCCGATCATCGGCCGCAACGCGGTGGTGGAGAACCGCACCGGCGCGGGCGGTTTCGTGGGGCTTCAGACCGTTGCGAATTCGGCGCCCGATGGCCATGTCCTGGCCGTCGCCTCCGGCTTCAACCTCGCCGTCTCCCCGGTGCTGCCGGGCGCGACCATGCCGATCAACCCGGACACGGAGCTGGTGCCGATCGGCGGCCTCGGCCGCGGCGCGATGGTGCTGGTCGCGCGTCCCGACGCGCCCTTCCGGACCATGGCGGAGTTCATCGCCTATGCGAAGCGGCCCGGTGCGAACACCACCTGCGGCCATGGCGGCGCCGGCTCCTCCCCGCACCTGATGGCCGCGCGCATGGCGCAGCTCGCGGGGATCACCCTGGAATACGTCGCCTATCGCGGCGGCGCCCCGGCCCTGCTGGACCTGATCGCCAGCCGCTTCGACGTCTATTTCGCCCTTCTCCCCGAAGCCCTTCAGCACATCCGCAACGGCGCCATGCGCCCGCTGGCCGTCGCCACCGCGGAGCCACACCCGACCTTGCCCGACGTGCCACTGATGAAGGACACGCTGCCCGGCATGGTCGGCGGAAGCTGGTGGGGCCTGTCCGGACCAAAGGGCCTGCCGCCGGAATGGGTGGCCTTCTGGTCCGGAACGATGCGCCGGGTGCTGGAGATGCCGTCCGTCCGTCAGCGGCTGACGGAAGGGCTGATCGACCAATCCGATCCCTCCACCGCCGCCTTCCAGGCGGAGATCGCCTCCGAGCGCCGCATCTGGGACGAGGTGATCCGCAAGGCCGGCATTCGCGTTTCCGAATAGGGATTGTTCATGACCCGCAGCGTCGGCCGCCTCGTCGCGGAGAGTCTCGCGGCGCACGGCGCCGACCTTCTCTACTGCGTGCCGGGGGAGAGCTTCCTCGGCCTGACCGACGCGCTGGTGGACGTGCCGGCGTTGCGCCTGATCGTCTGCCGGCACGAGGGTGGCGCAGCCTACATGGCCTGCGCGGACGGCCGGATGCGGGATGGTCGCGCGGGCGTCTGCCTCGTCTCGCGCGGGCCCGGCGTGTCCAACGCCATGATCGGCCTGCACACCGCCTTCCACGACGCCGTGCCGATGATCCTGCTGGTGGGGGACATCGAGCGGCGTGACCGAGGCCGCGGCGCGCTGCAGGAGCAGGACTACCGCAAGCTCCTGGCCGACATGACGAAGGCCGTGATCCCCGTGGACCTCGCCTCCCAGGCCTCGGAGGCGATCGCGCGGGCCTTCCACGTCGCGGAGAGCGGCACGCCCGGGCCCGTGGCCGTGATCCTGCCAGAGGACGTGCTGGACGATCCGGCGGAGGACGTACCGCTGTCCCGGCCCCGACTGCGCGCCACGCCCGGGCCGTCATCGGACACCCTGGACGAACTCGCCGCCCGCCTCGCGGCCGCGGAACGGCCGGTGGTCTATGTCGGCAGCGCGATGGACGGCCCGCCCGAGCGCCTGGACGCGCTGCGCCGGATGGCCGAGGCCTGGGGCCTGCCCGTCTGCCCCACCCATCGCCGCCCGCACCTCTTCGACGCCGATCACCCCCACCACGGCGGCTACATCGGCAACCGCGTGCAGAAGCCGCTGATGGATGCGCTGCGCGAAGCCGACCTGCTCGTCGCGCTGGGCGAGCGGATGACCGACGTGGTCAGCCAGTCCTACAGCTTCCCCGCCGCGCCGGACCCGCAGGTCCCCTTCGTCCACGTCTGGCCCGATCCGTCCGAGATCAACCGCGTCTTCCGCGCCGACCTCGCCATCCCCGCCGACCCGCACACGGTGGTGGAGGCACTGCTTCGCCGCGCGCCGCAGGCCGCGCCGGACCGGGCGGCGTGGATCGCGCGGCTGCACGGGTTGCACCGCGACCTCACGGCGCCGCGCTGGGAGCCGGCGCCCGACGGCGTGAACTTCGCCGCCGTCTGCGTGGCCTTGGCGGAGCGGCTGCCGCGCGACGCGATCCTCACGACCGATGCCGGGAACTTCACCTCCTTCGTCCACCGCTACGTGCCCTTCCGCACCTCCAACATTTTCCTCGGATCGGCGGTGGGCGGCATGGGGGCGGCGGTGCCGATGGCCGTCGCTGGCGCGCTGCGCCATCCCGGCAGGACCTCCGTCGCCGTCGTGGGCGATGGCGGCGCGCTGATGACGGGCAACGAGATCGCCACCGCCATGCGCCACGGCGTCGCGCCCCTCATCCTGATCGCCGACAACGGCACTTACGGCTCGATCGGGATGCACCACGCGAACCGCTATCCCGGCCGGCCCTTCGCCGAGGCGGCGGACCTGGTGAACCCCGATTTCGCCGCCTGGGCCCGCGCCTTCGGGGCGGACGGGCACACCATCGCGACGGAAGCCGACATCGCCCCGGTCCTGGACGCCGCCCTGGCGCCGCGCGAGCGTCCGGCGGTGGTACATGTCCGGGCCTCAGCCCAGCAGGTCACGGCCTGGCGCCGCCGGGCCTGACGAGACTTCTGCCGCCCGGGCCCTGTCGGCACCGGGCCGTGCCCGACTATGCTCCCGGCCGATCAACATCCGGGAGACGCCGTCTTGGCCCGCACCATGCTCCGCGCCGCGCATATCATCGCCTGGCAGGACGGCGCGCACCGTCACCTCCGGGACGGCGTGGTGGTCTGGGAGGGCAACAGGATCCTCCATGTCGGCCGCGAGTTCGACGGCCCCTGCGACACGGTCATCGACGCCGGGACGCGCGTGGTCACGCCGGGCTTCATCAATACCCATGTCCACCTAACCGAATCCCCCCTCGACAAGAGCTTCGTCGAGGATCGCGGCCCCCGGCAGTTCTATCTCTCCGGCCTCTACGAGTTCCTGACCGCCCGGGACGGCGCGATCAGCGACACGGCGCGGCGCGCCTGCGTCTCCTACTCCGTCCCGGAACTCCTGATGACCGGCACGACGACGGTGATGGAGATCGGCGGCCACGGCGACTGGGTGGTGGAGGAGTGCGGCCGCGCCGGCCTGCGCGCCTATGTCGGGGAGGTCTATCGCTCCGGTCGCTGGTTCACCGCGAATGGCCGCCGCGTGGATTACGAGTGGTATCCGGATGACGGGATGGGCGCCTTCCAGAAAGCCGTGGACTTTATCGAGCGGGTGGACGGCCGCCACAACGGCCGCACCCGCGGATTTCTCACGCCGACCCAGGTGGACACCTGCTCCGAGGCGCTGCTCCGCCGTTCCCGCGCCGCGGCGACGGAGATGCGCGTCCCCCTGGCGCTGCACACCTCGCAGTCCGTCATCGAGTTCCAGGAGATGACGCGCCGCAACGCCTGCACGCCCATCGAGTGGCTGCGGAGCATCGGCTTCCTCGGCCCCGACGTCATTCTCGGCCACTGCATCATCCCCGGCGAGAGCAGCTGGGCGAACTACCAGGCCGACGACATCGGCATCCTGGCGGACACCGGCACCAACGTCGCGCACGCGGTCTGGGTCTTCGCGCGCCGCGGCATCGCGATGGAGAGCTTTTCCAAGTACCTCGCGCGCGGCGTCAACATGACTCTGGCGACCGATACCTGCCCGCAGAGCATGATCGAGGCGATGCGCTGGACGGCGGTGGTGAGCAAGATCGTGGATCGCCGGACGGAGGTCGCGACCGCCGCCGACGTGTTCAACGCCGCGACGGTGGCCGGCGCGAAGGCTCTGGGCCGCGACGACCTCGGCCGCATCGCGCCCGGTGCCATGGCCGACCTGCTGATCTGGGACGGGGAGAGCGTCCACATGACGCCGCTGCGCGATCCCGTGCGCAACATCGTCTACTCCGCCCAGGCCGAGGACCTGCGGGACGTCGTCATCGATGGCGCCTATGTCATGCGGGACCGCGTGGTGCCCGGCTTCGACCCCGTGGCGCTGGGGCGTGGCGTGCAGGAAGCGGCGCAGGCCATGTGGGACGGCATGGTCCACTGCGACTGGGCGGGCCGCGACGTGGAGACGCTCAGCCCGTCCTCCTTCGCGGCCTTCCGCGCTTAGGCGAGCACCAACTCGGCGCATCGATTGTAGACAGTTGCGGCGCGCCGGTGTTAGCTGTCCGGGCGCGCCAAAGAGAAGCGGACACCATCCGCCGGAGATGACAAGGGAGGATGTAGCGATGCGGGATTTCTCAGGTTCCGCGCGGACTGGAGCGTTCGGACGCCGGACGCTTCTCGGCGCGTCCTTGGTCATGGCCGCGGCCGCGCTTCTTCCGCGGCCGGCTCGAGCACAGGCTTACCCGACAGGCCCGGTCCGGCTCATCGTGCCTTACCCGCCCGGCGGGGCCACTGACCTCATCGGCCGGCAACTGGCCGAGGGCCTCGCGCGTCGTCTCGGCCAATCGGTCATTGTCGACAATCGCGCCGGCGCGGCTGGGGCCGTGGGCGTTGCTGCGACGGCGTCCTCGGCGCCGGACGGCTATACGGTGGTTCTGGCGGGGTCGAACAACGTCGCGGTGGACCCGCAGCAGGAACGCCTGCCCTATCGTCCCGCCACTGACCTCGTGCCCGTGGCGCCGGCCGCCGCTCTTCCCTATGTCGTCTTCGCCCACCCGTCCTTCGCGCCGAACACGATCGCCGAGCTGATCGCGGCCGCGAAGCGCGCGCCCGGCACGATCAACTTCGCCTCCTCCGGGATCGGAGGCCCGCCGCACATGGCGAGCGAGCTGCTGCGCGCCATGGCCGGGATCGACGTGGTCCACGTTCCCTATCGCGGCGCCGTGCCCGCCGTCACGGACGTGGTGGGCGGGCGCGTGCAGTTCATGACGGGCGACGTGAACACGGCGCTGCCCTTCCTCCAGTCCGGCCAGTTGAAGGCCATCGCGACCACCGGCCGCCAGCGCATGGCGCTGCTCCCGAACGTGCCGACCGTCGCGGAAAGTGGCCTGCCCGGCTACGAGGCGGAGGGTTGGTTCGGCATCTTCGCCCCCGCCCGCACACCGGAGGACGTGGTCGCGCGGTTGGCCCGCGACATCGATTCCGCGATGCAGGACCCCGCTTATGTCGAGCGGATGGCTGGCTTCGGCGGACGTCCCATGCGGATGCCGCCGGCCGAGTTCCAGCGCTTCATCGCCTCCGAGACGCGCATCCGCTCCGACCTGATCCGGACGAACGGCATCGCGCTGGAATAGCGTCTGCCACCCGGCCCGATCCCGCGAGAGAGCCCATGCCGTCCGATACCCCCTTTCCCCGCCTCTTCTCGCCCCTGCGCCTCGGCCCGCGGGAGGCCGCCAACCGGATCATGCGGCTGCCGACGAACAGCGCCATGGCGGAGCGGAGCCGGCCGACCGACGCGATGACCGCCTACTACGCCAGCCTGGCGCGCGGCGGGGCCGGCAGCATCGTGACCGAAGGCTTCGCGGTGCATGCCGCCAGCACGCGCGGCGACCGCCTCGTCGCGCTGTTCGACCGCGAGGCCATCCCGGCCCTCTCGCGCTTTGCCACCGGCGTCCAGCAGCACGGGGCCTTGCTGATCGCGCAACTCATCCATGGTGGGCGCCAGCACCACACGGTGCGGACGGCGCCGCTGCTCTGGGGCCCTTCCGCCATCGCCTGCCCCTATAGCGGCGGCGTGCCCCATCCGATGAGCTCGGACGAGATCGAGGAGGTGATCGCCTCCTTCGCCCTCTCCGCCGCGAATGCGCGGGAGGCCGGGTTCGCCGGCGTGGAAATCCACGGCGCCCAGGGCTACCTCCTCCAGCAATTCGCCTCGCCCCTCAGCAACCGGCGCGACGACGTCTATGGCGGCAGCTTCGAGAACCGGCTCCGCTTCGCCCTGCGCGTGATCGAGGCCGTGCGATCCAGCGCCGGACCCGACATGGTCGTCGGCTATCGCCTCGGCCTCGATGAATTCGTCCCCGGCGGGCTGACCGCCGAGGATGGCCGCCGCATCGCCGCCGTGGTCTCGTCGACGGGCGCGGTGGACTACCTTTCCCTCAGCCAGGGCACCTTCGCCTCGATCGAGATGCACCTGCCCGACCGGCATCTTCCGCCCGCCGCCTTCACCGCTCTTCACGCCGGCGTGCGGCCGCACGCCCACAGCCTGCCGCTGATCACCAGCGGCCGCATCGGACACCCGGACACCGCGGAGGCGCTCCTGGAATCCGGGGCTGCCGACATGATCGGCCTGTCACGGGCGCTGACCGCCGATGCGGAATGGCCAGCCAAGGCGCGGCGCGGCCATCTCTCCGCCATCCGCCCTTGCATCGCCTGCAACGAGTGCTGGTCCGCCATCACGAATGGCGACCGGCTGCGCTGCGTCGTGAACCCGACCTTGGGTGCGCCACCGGCCCCGGCGGCGGGCGCCGGACCACGCGTGATCGTCGTAGGTGGCGGCCCCGCGGGTCTGGAAGCGGCCTGCACCCTGGCCGAAGCCGGCGCGCGGGTGGCGCTTTGGGAAAGCGCCGCCAAACTCGGCGGCAAGCTGCGCGAGACCGCCGGCCTGCCGCACCAGGCCGAACTCGGCGCCTTCGCCGACCACCTCGTGGCGCGCGCCGCCGACGCCGGCGTTGCGATCCGGACCGGCCACCACGCCACCGCGGACCTGATCCGCGCCGAACGGCCCGACGCGGTCCTTCTCGCGACCGGTGCGGGCGGCAACGCCTTCTCGCTGGCTTCGGACGGCTCACTGCCCCTGATCAGCGACATCCCCGGGACGCTGCCACCACCCGATCCCACGCGCCCCGTCATCCTACACGACGCCGACGGCGCGAACTGGACGAGCGCCGTCGCGGAGGGGATCGCCGCGGCCGGGCATCGCGTGCTCCTCGTCACCCGCTTCTTCGAGCCGCTGCGCGCACTCTCGACCGTATCCCGCATCTTCGCCCTGCGCGAGCTCGACCGGCTCGGTGCCACTTGGCTCACGAACCGCGAGCCCCTCCGCATCGACGGGGGCGCCGTGATTCTGCTGGATCGCCTCTCCGGCCGGGAAGAACGCATCGGGGCCGCCGCGCTGGTCCTGACCGGCGCGCAACAGCCGCTCGGCGCGATGGCCGAGGAGCTGCGCGCACACGGCATCAGGACGATCACGATCGGCGATGCCGTCGCGCCGCGGCGCCTGTCCGACGCGCTGTCCGATGCGATTGCGGCGGCACGGCGCCTGATGGTAGGTGCCGCAACGACGGACCAGACCCGCCCCGGTGCGGGCGCCCCGGGAAACGGAAAGGAGTTGGCAGCATGAGCGATGCCCAGACATCAGGCAGCACGTCACAGGCCCCCGGCTTCTACCGCTTCCGCATCGGCGCGTTCGAGGTGGTGGCCCTGCATGACGGCGTGGTCGTCCGGGATCGCCCCGCGGGCTTCGTGCGCAACGCCAGCGACGAGGAGGTGGGCGAGGCCTTCGCCGCGCTCGGCATGCCACGCGACAAGCTCACCCTGACCTTCACGCCGCTGGCCATCCGGACCGGCAACGGCGTCGTCCTGATTGATACCGGCTTCGGCGAGGGCGGCCCCCCCGGCACCGGCCGGACCCTGTCCAACCTCGCCGCCGCCGGCATCGCGCCGGAGGAGGTGTCGACCGTTCTCATCAGCCACTTCCACGGGGACCACATCGCCGGCCTGCGTCGCAAGGACGGCACGCCGGTCTACCCGAAGGCCGAGATCGCGGTGCCCGAGCCGGAATGGGCCTTCTGGATGGACGATGCCCGCATGGCCGTCGCACCGGAGGGACTGAAGCCGAATTTCGGCCTCGTGCGCCAGGCCTTCGGCCCAGACGCGGGCTCCGTGCGCCGCTTCGGCTGGGGCGACGAGGTTCTGCCCGGCTTCACCGCCATCCAGGCGAACGGGCACACCCCCGGCATGACGGCCTTCACCATCGGCTCCGGCAACGAGTCGATGATGTTCGTCGCCGACATCACCAACAACCCGCTCATCTTCGCCCGCCATCCCGACTGGCAGGCGATGTTCGACATGGACCCGGAGCAGACGATCGCCACGCGCCGGCGCATCCTGGATCAGGCCGCGGCGGACAAGATGCGTGTGTCCTTCTATCATGCTCCCTTCCCCGCCACGGGCTACATCCTGCGCAACGGATCGGGATACGAGTTCGCCCCGGCCCTGTGGACCAATCCGGCCGGCTAGTTCGATCTGGCGGCAGGTCCCCGCTGGCCGGCACGGCATGTCCTCGGAAACCTCCTCCCTCGTGGACGGCGTCGTTGCCCGGCTAGAGGAGGAGATCATCACCGGCCGTCTCGCCATGGGCGCGCGCCTGGGCGAGCAGGCTCTGGCGGATCGCCTCGGCGTCAGCCGCGGCCCGCTGCGGGAGGCCCTGCGGCGGCTGGAAGGCCGTCGCCTCATCGTGCGCAAGCACAATGTCGGCGCCCAGGTCGCGGAGATCACGACCGAAGCGCTGATGGAAATGCTCGTCCTCCGCGAGGCGCTGGAGGGTATGGCCGCGCGCCTGGCCGCCCGCGCCATGGCGGATCAGGAGATCAACGAGCTCGAGCAGCTCGTCGCCGTGCAGGTCGAGAAGGAACGGCGGTCCGAGTATTCCCCGGAGTACCAGTCCCCGAACCTCGATTTCCACCTGCACATCGTCCGGGGCAGCCGCAACCGGCAGCTGCATGAGATGCTCTACGGCGATCCCCTCTCCTTCCTGCGCGTCTTCCGCTACCGCGGCAGCGCCCTGGTCCTGCGCACACCCCAGGCTCTGGCGGAGCACCGCGCCATCGTCGCCGCCATCGCCGCGCGCGATCCGGATACGGCGGAGACAGCGATGCGCTCCCACTTGCGGAACGCCCATGCGAATATCCTGGCCAACGTGCCGCGGTGACGCGCGATCCCGATGTGTTGGTCGTGGTGACTCCGGGGAAAGGGAGGAAGAATTCTCTCTCTCCCCGGCTCCCTCACCCGCTTCTCTTTTTGTCAGGCTGCCGCGGAAGGCGGAGACGGGGTCACGCCCACCTCAACCTTCCGCGGCAACCTGATGGAAAGAGATGAGTAGGGGCCCGGGGGAGAATTCCCTCTCCCCCCGGGAGTTCACCCGCGTCACATCAGGCGCGACGACGCTCTATTCGGCCGCTGCCACGTACCGCCGCTCCAGCGCCTGGAAGCGGTCGTGATCGACGAAGCGCTGGCGGTCCTGGAAGGAGACGATCGCGTCTTCTAACCCTTCCACCGAGCCCTTCTCCTGCAAGCTGGTCAGGACCTTCTTCATCCCGGCCAATGCGGCTTGCAGCGCGGCATTCGCGTAGACAACGGCCGCGTAGCCCATCGCGCCCAACTCCTGGCTGGGCAGAACAGGCGTCTTGCCGCCGATCACCATGTTGCAGATGTGGATGCCCGGCGCCTGGGCGGTGACCGCGGCCAGTTCCTCCCGATTCAGCGGCGCCTCGACGAAGAGGATGTCAGCGCCAGCCTCCCGGTAAAGGTTGGCCCGCTCGATCGCGTCCTCCAGCCCGTGCGATGCGCGGGCATCGGTGCGCGCCAGGATCATCAGGGCCTCATCCGTACGGGCATCCACGGCAGCCTTGATCTTCTGCACCATTTCCGCCCGTGGGATCACGGACTTCCCCTCGAAATGGCCGCACCGCTTCGGGAAGACCTGGTCCTCCAGCATGATGGAGTTCGCGCCCGCCCGCTCCAACATGCGAATGACACGATGAACGTTCACGGCGTTCCCGAACCCCGTGTCGGCATCCACGATGATCGGGATGGAGACCGCGTCGCGAATGGCCCAGACATGGTCCACCAGTTCGCTCAGCGACACGAGGCCGACATCCGGCACGCCGAGAAAGGTGTTGGCAATGCCGGCACCGGTGACGAAGGTCGCCTTGTAGCCGCAAGCCTCGATGACACGGGCAGCCAAGGCGTTGGCGCAGCCCGGCATCAGCACACCCGCGCCGGGCTGCATGAGGTCGCGCAGCACCCGGCTCAGTTCGCTCGACATCGCCCATTCCCTCCCTCTTCCGAAGAGAAGCTATATTGTCTACGATATGCCTTGGCAAATTCGCGGTTGACCGCTTCAGAGCCTTTTTTGGACCGGGCTGGCGACGAAATTGTAGACACAATCCAGGGGAGGATGGGATGTCGCATTCGTTAGGCGATCGTCTCGACGCGCGCGGTACGATGAGCGTCGGCGATCGCGCCTACCGCTTCTTCCGGCTGGACGCGCTGCGGTCCCTGCCCGGGAGTGACCTCGACCGTCTCCCTATCCCTCTGAAGATTCTGTTGGAGAACCTCCTCCGCCACGAGGATGGGGAGACCGTGACGGCCGAGGACATCGCCAACCTCGCGGGCTGGCCGTCGAACCCGAACCGGGGTGGCGAGATCGCATACTTCCCCGTGCGCGTGCTGATGCCGGATTCATCCGGCATCCCGCTCATGGCCGACCTGACGGCGATGCGCGATGCCATGCGCCGGATGGGCGGCGATCCGCGCGCCGTAAACCCGGTGATTCCCGTAGACATGGTGGTGGACCACTCCGTCACCGCGGAGTTCAGCGGCTCGCCGGACGCTTATGACCGCAACCTGGAACTGGAGTACCGGCAGAACCACGAGCGCTACAGCTTCCTGAAATGGTGCGCCGAGCATTACGACCGCTACCGCGTTCTGCCGCCGGGGCACGGCATCCTGCACCAGATCAACCTGGAGCACCTGACGCGTCCGATCTGGAGCGCCCCGATCGGCAATGAAACCTACGCCTTTCCTGACACCCTCGTCGGGATGGACAGCCACACGCCGATGATCAACGCCGCCGGCGTGCTCGGCTGGGGCGTCGGCGGGATCGAGGCCGGTTCGGCCATGCTGGGTCAGCCGATCTCCCTTGCGATCCCGGAGGTCGTCGGCTGCCACCTGTACGGAAAGCGCCGCCCGGGCGTGACGAGCACCGACCTCGTGCTCGCCATCACCCAGGCGCTGCGGGCCATGCGCGTTGTCGGGAAGCTCGTGGATTTCACCGGACCCGGCGCGGCCGCGCTTTCCCTGACTGATCGCGCGACGATCGCGAACATGGCCCCGGAATACGGTGCCACCATGGGCTTCTTCGCCATCGACGAGGAGACGCTGCGCTACCTTCGCATGACCGGCCGGTCAGAGGCGGACGTCGCGCTCGCGGAAGCCTATGCCAAGGCCCAGGGCATGTGGGGCGGCGAGGCGCGGGACACCGTCTACAACGACCGGATCAGCATCGACCTCGGCGCGGTGGAGCCCGCCATGGCGGGCCCGCGCCGCCCGCAGGATCGCCACCGTCTCTCCGCCGTTCCGGCGAGCTTCCGTGATGCCTTCCCCGCGCGCCCCGCAAGCCCTGCACCGCATGGCGAACGGGCGATGCGGGACGGCGACGTGATCATCGCCTCCATCACCTCCTGCACGAACACCTCCAACCCCTCCGTCCTGATGGCCGCCGGGCTCCTGGCGCGCAACGCCGCCGCGCGCGGCCTGCGGCCGAAGCCCTGGGTGAAAACCTCCCTCTCCCCGGGATCGCGCGTCGTGGCGGATTATCTGGAAGCGGCAGGCTTGCGGGCGCCGCTGGATGCGCTCGGCTTCCACATCGTGGGTTACGGCTGCATGACCTGCGCCGGCGGCTCCGGCTCCGTCGCGCCGGCCGTGGAGGAGGCGGTGGCGGCGGAGGATCTCGTCGTGTCCGTCGTGCTCTCCTCCAACCGCAACTTCGAGGGACGCATCCATCCCCTGGCCAAGGCGGCCTATATCGGCTCCCCGCCGCTCGTCATCGCCTACGCGCTTGCCGGCTCCGTCCTCACGGACCTGGAAGCCGATCCGCTCGGTCATGACCGCTCCGGCCAGCCCGTCCACCTCCGCGACCTCTGGCCCGACGATGCGGAGATCGAGAACCTCGTCCGTCAGCACGTCACGCCCGATCTCTTCCGGCGCCGCTACGGCACGGGCTTCGAGCCGGACCGCTTCTGGCAAGCCATGTCCGGGCAGAGTGACGAGGTCTTCCACTGGGACCCGGCCAGCGACTACCTCGTCCGGAATCCCTTCTTCGATGATCTTCCGGAGAACCCGCGTGACGCGTCGGACATCACCGGTGCCCGCGCGCTTCTCATCCTCGGGGACAGCGTGAACACGGATCATATCTCGCCCGCCGGCGCCATCTGGTCCAGCAGCGCCGCGGCCACCTACCTCCGCTCGCGCGGCGTCGGCCCGAAGGACTTCCACTCCTTCCTCTCTCGGCGCGGCAACCACCACGTGATGATGCGCGGCGCCTGGGCCAACCGGCTTCTCAGGAACGAGATGCTACCGGACATGGAGGGTGGCCACGCGCGCCATATCCCCAGTGGCGAGGTGATGTCCGTCTTCGACGCCGCCGCCCGTTACAGGTCCGAGGACGTGCCGGTAATCGTCGTGGCCGGCGCCGAGTACGGCAGCGGCTCGTCCCGCGACTGGGCGGCGAAGGGCGCCAACCTTCTCGGCGTCCGGGCCGTGCTGGCAGAGAGCTTCGAGCGGATTCACCGCTCCAACCTCGTCGGCATGGGCGTCCTGCCCCTGCAGTTCCCGGACGGCGTGACGCGCAGGACCCTCGGCCTCGATGGCAGCGAGCGCTTCGACATCCTCGGACTCGCGCCCCGGATCACGCCGAAGTCGCAGGCCACCCTGCGGATCACGAAATCCGATGGGAGCAGCCAGGGCGTGACGGTCCTGTGCCGGCTCGACACCGCCCGGGAGATCGACTGGTACCTCAACGGCGGCGTGCTGCAGTATGTCTTCCGCAACCTGCTCCGGTCCACGATTCACTAAGAGCTCCGACGCTGGCCGCCCCTTCCCGGCCACTCGTTCCTACTGCGGGAGGGTCGCCCTACGCGAAGGTCTGGCCCTTCCCGCGGACCGGGGTGCCTAGAAGGATTCGTCCACCGGCTCGGGCGAGGCGTCTCCCACGCGCTCTCCGCCGGCCCGGGCCTTCTGGGTCAGCACCAGGCGGGTCATCGCCACCACATCCGCCGCGCTGGCCTGCATGCGGTTGCTCTCGAACCACAGCTTGCAGCCATACGCGGTGTCCGCCACCTCGATCAGCGCATCCCGAACGGCCTGCAGATGCGGCGACCTGCCGAGCTGGTCGAGATGCCGTTCGAACCGACTGTTGCTGTCCATCGGGCTGCCCATGTCTCCGTCACCGTGCGGCGTATCGCGGCAACGGGCATGATGGAAGCTTCCCTGCTCTGCCGCCAGCGGCGGCCTCCCGTTCCGGCGCTACCTTGGCGTCAGTCCGAAGAAGCTCTCCGCGTTCCGCCAGTTGATCTTCTGCCGCGCCTCGTCCGGCATCTCGATGCTCTCCAGCACCCTGATCGTGTCGCGGATGTAGCCGGGCCCGCGCTCGGGATCGAAGGGGCAGTCGGAGGCGAAGAGCACGCGGTCGGGTCCGTAGAACTCCAGCCCGCAGACCGTCGCCGCGCGCGATCCGAAGACGGCGCTGTCCGCGTAGAAATCCTTGAAGTACTCGATCGGCCGCCGCTTCAAACCGGCCAGCACGCCGCTCAGATCCTCGTCCGTCGTGCGCTTGCCCAGCTGGTCCCAGCCCGGCCCCACGCGCCCTTCGAAATAGGGAACCATGGCGCCGAGATGATGCGCCAGCACCTTCAGGCCCGGCACCCGGTCGATCACCCCGCCGAAGACCAGCCGCGCCATGGCGACGGAGGTCTCGTAAGGCCAGCCGAAGGTCCACCAGATCTCGTACTTGGACTTCTCCTCCGTGATGTAATCCGTCACCTCGTTGCCGCGGGACGGGTGCAGCATGATCGGCCGGTCGTGCCGCGCCGCCACCTCGAAGATCGGCAGGAAGCGCGGATCGTCCAGCGGCAGGCCGTTGATGTTGCTGTGGATCTGCAGCCCGTTCGCGCCGAGCTGCCTGAGAGCCCGCTCCGCCTCCGCCGCGGCCGCCTCCGGGTCGTTCATCGGCAGCGACGCCAGGAAGCCGACGAAGCGGTCGGGATGCGCCCGCACCAGCTCCGCGAGCCCGTCATTGGCCAGGACCGCCAGCTCCCGCGAGACCGCCGGCGTCCCCATTGCCTCCAGCGGCGGCATGCCGAGCGAGATGACCTGCGTATAGTCGTGGTTCCGGAACAGGTCCATGACGCGGAAGCGCTCGTCCAAGTCAAAGATCGCGGGCACGCCGCGCATCCGCGAACCCATCCCCTTTCCGGCGCCCTCCAGCGTCAACAGCCGGTCCCACAGCGGCTGGGGGAAGAAGTGGCAGAAGGCGTCGATGTAGCGCATGGCGTTCCTCCTCGGCACGAGACGATGCGAGAAGGCGGGCACGAACGCCAGTCGCCGCCGAGGTGAAACGCCGGCGCGACGCGGTCACCCGGGGCAGCACTCGGCGGGAGAAGAGCGCCGACGCGACCGGCGCGACATTCCCCTCCTCGCTCGGGTGACGGCGCCCGGTATCATGGCGCTGTGGAAGACGAAGCGTCGCAGCAGACCCCGAAATCGGAGGAACGCCGGAAGTCCGGCAGCTCCACCCTGGAAGGCGTGGCCGAGGCGGCGGATGCCGGCTGCTGCCTCGCGGAGGTCGCCTGCGGCGGCGTCGACTGCTTCGTCGCCACCGCCGCCCTCGGCCGTGCGGAGCACCCGGATCTCAACGCCCTCCGCGCCTTCCGCGATCAGGTCCTGATGCGGTCCGCGCCGGGGCGCCTGTTCTGCCGCCTCTACTACCGTTGGGGCATGTATCCCGCCCGTGCCATCCGCGGACGGCCGCTCGCCTGCCTCATCGTTCGGACGGGACTCGTGCAGCCTCTCGCCCGCCTCGCGCGCCGCGTGACGCGCTGACGGGAACGCGTCCGGAGAATGGGCGCGGCGGGGCGAAACGCCCTCCCCGCCCCGGCTGTTAACGTGGCATCGCGCCACAGCCGGGAGTGCAGGACATGGCCGAAGCGAAGACGACCACCAACCACGACGAGATCCGCCAGTGGATCGAGGCCCGCGGCGGCCGGCCGACGAAGGTGAAAGGCACCGAAGGGGCGGACGGCGAAGGCCTGCTCCGCGTGGACTTCGCCGAACCCGACGAGAGGCTCGAACCCATCGAATGGGAGGAGTTCTTCGAGACCTTCGAGGATCGGAAGCTCGCCTTCCTGCACCAGGACAAGACCGCGGGCGGTCAGGAGAGCCGCTTCTTCAAGTTCGTGAAGCGCTGAGCCCCAGCCTGCGATCCGGCCCGCGCCCATGCTGGAGCGCGGGCCCACAGCCGGGCCGCCCCGCCGGCGCGGGGCGGCCACCGGCGCGTCAGGTGTAGCCCTTCTCCCTGCCGCGCTCTGCGGCGGCCTCTTCCTGCGTCGCCGTTCCGGTTGACGCTGGCTGCTGACCCTGGCCGGCATCCGCGCCATCGGACGCGGGCGCCTTGCCCGAGGCGCCGGAGCCGCTCGCCGACGCACCGCCCTCGGCCGGGTGGAAGTCGAACTCCCCGCCCTCGCTCTGCCAGGTCTGGACCGTCAGCACGCGCGCGCCGCCGCGGCTCTCATGCGGCCCATGCACCACGCCCTTCGCATGCGTCAGGAAAGCCCCTGCCGAGAGCGTCTCGCCGTCCTCGATCAGGTCCCCGTCCAGCACATAGTGCATCTCGGACCCGGCCTCGTGGAAATGCGCGGGAATGCGGCCGCCCGCCGGCAGATGCACGATCGAGGTGACGACGCCCTTCTCGCGGTCCTCGTTCAGGATCTGGATGCGGAATTCGCCGCTCGCCCCCGGGATCTCGAAGGGCAGGGCCTCGCCCGCCTTCTCCATGCGCAGCCCGTCGCCCGCCATTCCCGGTCCTCCATCCGCGTGATCGGTCGGAGGTGGCGCCGGACGGTCCGCGCGCCAGGGCCGCTCACCGGATGGTGTGCCGCGGGCTCAAGCGGCCCGCAGATGCTCCAGCAGCCTGGGCATGAGCTCCACCAGGTTGCAGGGCCGGAAGCGCGCGTCGAGTTGGTGCACGAGGATGTCGTCCCACGCATCCTTCACGGCCCCCGTGCTGCCCGGCAGCGCGAAGAGATAGGTCCCGCCCGACACGCCGCCGATCGCGCGCGACTGGATCGTGGAGGTGCCGATCTTCTGGTAGCTCAGCATCCGGAACAGCTCGCCGAAGCCGGTGATCTCCTTCTCCAGCACGCGGGCAAAGGCCTCCGGCGTCACGTCGCGGCCGGTGATGCCGGTGCCGCCCGTGGTGATGACGCAATCCACCTGGGGGTCGGCGATCCAGCGACGCAGATGCGCCTCGATCGCGTCCGCCTCGTCCCGCTCGATGGCGCGGGCGGCGAGGCGGTGTCCCGCCGCCTCGATCCGCGCCGCGAGCGTGTCCCCGGATCGGTCGGTGGAGGGGTCGCGCGTGTCGCTCACCGTCAGCACGGCGATGTTCACGGGCAGGAAGCGGCGGCTCTCGTCGATCGGCATGGCGGTTCTCCGGCGATGAATATAGGGGCGCCCGCCCCGGACCGCGCCAGCGTCAGCGGAACCCGCCGCTTCGCAGAGCGTTCCCCCCGTGCCACTGTTCCAGGGGCGGATTCACCGGATCGATTCCGACCGCCCCGCGTTCCAGGAGAGGAAAGACCCGTGCCCCGGCTGCTGAACGCCCTCGGCTTCATCCTCTTCGTCCTGGGGGCCATCGTGGTCGGCTACGTGCTGTACCTCGTCATCGCCGGGATGCTCGGCTGGAACCCGTTCGGCGGACAACGCCCGGCCGTGGGGCTGAACACCGTGATCATGCTGTCGATCATCGCCCTCCTGCTCCTGGTTGGCGGCTGGCTGGTCGCCCTGGCAGCGGTGCGCGCGGAGTGGCGGCGGGACATGCAAGCGGCGTGATGCGGCGCCTGTGACGCCGGGAGAAGGCTCAGGCTTCTCCCGGCTCCCCATTCACCGGAGCGCTTAGGTTCCTGGACCTGCCCGCCGCGTCTGCGGTGCTCGGCTAAGCGACCTCCAGGGTTCCCCGGCGGAAAAGGCGTTCACAGGTCGGATGCGTGCGTCCCATGAGTCTCACCCCTGGGGTCAGGGGAGAGGCTCACCCTCGCCTCCCCCGCGCCACCAGCCGGGCCAGTTCCTCCACGCCCACGAAGCGGGGCGCGCTGCCCGCCGCCAATGCGTCGAGGCTCGGCGAGGGCAGGCCGAGGCGGCTGGCGTAGATGAAGGAGTAGGCGAGCACCCGCTGCACGTAGGTCCGGGTCTCCTGGAACGGGATGCTCTCGATGAAGAGGAAGGGATCATCCCGGTGCCCGTTGGCCGGCAGCCAGCGCGCGAGGTTTCCCGGCCCTGCATTATAGGCCGCTAGCAGCCGGACGAGGTTGTTGTTGACGTTGTCCTGGGTCGCGAGGTGGTGGAGGTAGCGCTGCCCCAGTTCCAGGCTGAAGCCCGGGTCGTGCAGGCGCTGCTGGCCCAAACCGTCCCGCAGCCCGGCATCCCCGGTGATGAAGGCGGCGGTGGAGGGCATCACCTGCGCCAACCCCCGCGCCCCGGCCGGGGAGACCGCCCCGGCGTTGAAGTTCGATTCCTGCTTCACCAGCCCGTAGATCAGCGCCGGATCCACCCGCCAGCCGCTCTGGGGTGTCAGGGTGGGCACGGGGAAGCGGGCGAAGTCGCGCGGACGGCCGTCAGCGGTCTGCGCCGCCGCGGCCAGGCTGGCCGCCAGGTCGGTCATGCCCGCGCCGGTCGCCACCGCCAACATCGCCCGGTTGAGCGAGGCATTGCCCCGCGCCACCGAGAGCAGCCGCCGGAGCTCCGCCTCCGCCCGGTCGCGCTGGCCGATCTGGAGCAGGGCGAGCGCGCGCCAGCCACCGGCCGTCTCCGCGAGGGTCGCGGCCTCGGCGTCACCGGCCAGCTCCCGCTCCCAGGCGAAGCCGAAGGGCAGGCCCAGCGCCCGGCGCGCCACCAGCCCGTAGAAGGTGCGCGGCTCCTGCGCTGCCTGGAGCATCCAGGGGACATAGGATTGCGGCCGCCGCGCCCGCACCGCGGCCCGCGCGGTCCAGAAGGCCGCCGCCGCGCGCTGCACGGCCGAGGCCGATTCACTCCGGGCCGCCTGCTCGAAGAGCGGCAGCGCCGCCTCGTACTGCCCCTGCCCCCAGGCCGAGAGCCCCGCGATGAAGGCGGCCTGGGCCGGCGCGCCGCGCGTGGCCGCCGCGGCCGAGGCGACGCGGAACGCCTCCGCATCCCGCCCGGAGGCGAAGAGGACCTGTGCCACCTCTCCCTGCAGGGCCGCCGCATAGGCCGGGGTCATGCCGCGGGTGCGGGCGATGTGCAGCAGCGCGCCCGAGGTGTCGCCGCGCCCCGCCATCTCCCGCACCGTCCGGTCCAGGGCGGGGTTGCGCGTGAAGGCGGAGGCGGCCGCCGGTGGCTCGACCTCCTCCGGAGGCAGTTCCTGCTCCGTGGACTGGACGGGGTCCGGATCGCCCGGCAGCGCCGGCGGCGGGGAGGCCCCGCGCGGCAGCCGCGCCACCAGCATCGCGTGCAGCCGGGGCGCGTCCGGGTGGTCCGCATGGTCCGACAGCCAGGCGCGCAGCTCAGCCGGGGAGGGCTCCGGCGCGCCGGGCCGCAGCCAGCGGTCGGCCAGGACATGGCCGATCAGGCGGCGGTCATCCAGCCGCTCGGACTCGCGGATCGCCGCGGGCGTCTCGCCGCGGCCCTGCATCTCGAAGATCCGCCGCAGCCGCGCCGCGTCGGAGGGCGCCAGTGGCTGGGGCAGCGCGACCGTCCCGGCCGTCCCCGCCAGCGGCGTGCGCGGGGACAGCATCGCCAGTTCCGCAAACGCCACGGCCTGCGGCATCTCGATCACCGGCGGCCGGGGCGTCGCGGCAGGCGGCCGGGCCGGCAGCGCGACGGGCAGGGGCGCCATGCGGCGGGGCTCGGGCGGGCCGGAGGGGCGCGCGTCGCGCCCGCCCCTGCCGCGCCCGCGCGGCTCACGCGGCGAGGGCCGGGGGCCGGGCCGCCACTCCTCCACGACCCATTCCTCCACCACCCACTCGCGCGGGCGGAGCGGCGCGGGGCGGCGCGCCGCCACGGGCGATAGCGTCAGCCACTCGCGCGGCCCCGGCGCCCAGGGCATCGCCACCGGCTTCGGAGCGAGCGGGGGCGGTGCCCAGCCACGCGGCGGGGCGGCGCGCGCGGCAGGACGCGGCGGCGCCGGCTTGCGCGCCGTGTCCGGCATCGCGGCAGCACGGCGGGGCGGAGGGGAGTCCCAGCCGCGAGCTGCCAGGGCGGGGGAGGTCAGTGTCAGCACGACCAGGAGCGCCGCGCCATGGCGCGGAACTCTCCGGCTGCGACGCTCAGGGGGGATGAGCCGCATGGGACAGCGTTACCGGCCCCCGCCCACCCGGCGCAACCAACCACCCCGCGAGTCAGAACCGCACATGGCTGGAATCAGTCTCTTGGCCGATCCGTTCCCTTCACGTTCCCGTCAGGCGCGGTCGAGACTCCGCCGCAGCAGCCTCAGGTCTGCCCAGGCCTCCCGCTTGGCGGAGGGCTGGCGGAGCAGATAGGCCGGGTGAAGGGTCGCCAGGACCGGCACCGGCCCGAGTCCCGGCACATCGAGGGAATGCCAGCGGCCGCGCAGCCGGGTGATCCCCTCCCGGCTCCGCAGCAATGCCTTGGCCGCCGTGCCCCCCAGGAAGACGAGGTGGCGCGGCCGGACGATCGCGATGTGCCGCAGCACGAACGGGGTAAAGAGGTTGATCTCCGCGTCCGTCGGCGTGCGGTTCCCCGGCGGGCGCCAGGGAAGGATGTTCGTGAGGTAGGCGTTCTCCGCCCGGCGGACGCCGATGCTCTCGAACATCCGGTCCAGCAGCCGCCCCGACACGCCGACGAAGGGCAGGCCCTGTCGGTCCTCATCCGCCCCGGGCGCCTCCCCGATGAGCATCAGGCCGGATTCCGGCACGCCGTCCGCGAAGACGAGCTTGCTGGCCGTGTCCTTCAGCGGGCTGTCCAGGGCGGCGATGGCCTCGCGCAGCGCCTCCAGGCTGTCCGCGCCGGCAGCCAGGTCCCCGGCCCGGGCCGCGGCCGGCGCGAAGGCCGCCACGGCCCCGCCGGCCGGAGCCGGCCGGGTAGCCGGCCCCACGGGGCGCGGCGCAGGCGCCGCCGGGACGGAGACCGGGTCCGCGAGGACCGCGCGGGGCCGGGTGCGGTCCTGCGGCGCCTCCTCCAGCGCCTCGTCGGCGCCCCAGGCGATCTGCAGGTCCAGCGCCGCCAGCAGCGCGGCGGTCTCGTCCGGGTCGGGCGGGACGTCCATCCTCCGGGTATCGCCCCCGCCCCGCCCCGGCGCAATGGCCGGCGCCCCGCACCGACCGCTCGGTCGGGCGGGGTTACGCGGGGCCTCGCCCGGCGCTACATGCGCGGGGAGAACAGGAGGACCGCATGGCCGAGACCGAGGCCCCCGAAGCTGAGGCCCCCGAGCGCGAGAGCATGGAGTTCGACGTGCTGATCGTCGGCGGCGGCCCCGCGGGGCTGGCCGCGGCGATCCGCCTGAAGCAGGTCTCCCCCGACACGACGGTCTGCGTGGTGGAGAAGGGCAGCGAGATCGGCGCCCACACCCTGTCGGGCGCCGTGCTGGAGCCCCGCGCGCTGGACGAGCTCTTCCCGGACTGGCGCGACGACCCGCCCGCCCTGGCGACGCCGGCCGGTGACGACCGTTTCATGCTCCTGACGGCCAAGCGCGCCATCAAGCTGCCGACGCCGCCCACCATGAACAACCACGGGAACTACGTCGTCTCCCTCGGCAACGTGTGCCGCTGGCTCGGCGCGAAGGCCGAGGCGCTGGGCGTCGAGATCTACCCGGGCTTCGCCGCGTCCGAGACGATCATCGAGGACGGCACGGTGAAGGGCGTCGTGGCCGGCGTCATGGGTATCAACAAGGAGGGCGAGCGGGGCCCCGACTACCAGCCCGGCATGGAGCTGCGCGCCACCTACACCCTCTTCGCGGAGGGCTGCCGGGGATCGCTGACAAAGAAGCTCTTCGAGCGCTACGACCTCCGCAAGGACTGCCTCCCCCAGACCTTCGGCCTCGGCATCAAGGAGCTGTGGGAGATCCCGAAGGAGAAGCACACGCCGGGCCTCGTCTGGCACTCCGTCGGCTGGCCGCTGCCGCGGGACGTCTATGGCGGCTCCTGGCTCTACATGCTCGGGGAGAACCTCGTCTCCATCGGCTTCGTCGTCGGGCTCGACTACAAGAACCCCTGGCTCTCGCCGTTCGATGAGTTCCAGCGCTTCAAGACCCATCCCGAGGTCCGCAAGATGCTGGAGGGCGGAAAGCGCATCGCCTATGGCGCCCGCGCCCTGAACGAGGGCGGCGCCCAGTCCATCCCGCGCCTGGTCTTCCCGGGCGGCGCGCTGATCGGCGACACGGCGGGCTTCCTGAACGTGCCGAAGATCAAGGGCACCCACACCGCCATGAAGTCCGGGATGGTCGCCGCCGAGGCGGTGGCCGATGCCCTGGCCGAGGATGCGCGCCCCGAGGTGCTGGAGAGCTACCCCGAGCGCATCCGCCAGTCCTGGGTGTGGGAAGAGCTGCACTCCGTCCGCAACATCCGTCCGGGCTTCGCGAAGTACGGCTTCTACGGCGGCATGATCGCGGCGGCGCTCGACACCTACGTCTTCCGGGGCAAGGCCCCCTGGACCTGGAATCACCACGCCGACCACGAGACGCTGCGCCCCGCGGCGGAAATGCCGAAGATCACCTATCCGAAGCCGGACGGCGTGATCAGCTTCGACCGCCTCTCCTCCGTGTTCCTCTCGAACACCAACCACGAGGAGAACCAGCCCGCACACCTCGTCCTGCGCGATCCGTCGCGCTGGAAGGGCACGAACTGGGACAAGTTCCGCTCGCCCGAGAGCCGCTACTGCCCGGCGGCCGTGTATGAGGCGGTGGGGCCGGAAGCGGAGCGCGAGCTGAAGGGGACACCGGACCCCGAGGCGACAGGATCGGGCGCGGAGGTCGAGGCCGGCGACGCCGCCGCGCGCCTCGTGATCAACGCGCAGAACTGCGTCCACTGCAAAACCTGCGACATCAAGGACCCGACGCAGAACATCGACTGGCGGACGCCGGAGGGCGGCGGCGGGCCGAACTACATCGGGGGGATGTAGACCTCGCGCGGAGGGGGAAACCGGACACGCGCCGGTGGATTAGCTCCTCGTCCGTGGCCGGCGCCCGATCGGCGCCCGCTGCGGAGGGGATCCCGCCATGCCGCACAACACGCCGACCGTTCCGCCACCGCAGCCGGGGGACCTCAGCGCATCCCTTCAGCGCAACATCCGCGCGCTGGAGGAGCGGCGACGCCAGGAGGCCGCCGAGGCGACGCGGGAGGAGCGGGTGGCCCAGGCCATCACGGACTTCGCCGGCAGCATGAAGTTCGTCTACCTCCACGTCGCGATCTACGGCGCGTGGATCCTCGTGAATGTCGGCCTCATCCCCTTCCTGCCGCGCTTCGACCCGTCCCTGGTCGTGCTGGCGATGGTCGCCTCGGTGGAGGCGATCTTCATCTCCACCTTCATCCTCATCAGCCAGAACCGGATGGCCACGATCGCGGACAAGCGCGCCGACCTGGACCTCCAGATCAGCCTCCTGGCCGAGCATGAGCTGACGAAGCTCGCCGGCGTGATCGCCGCCATTGCGGAGAAGCTGGAGGTGAGGGCGGAAGGCGATCCGGAGATCGAGGAGATCAAGAAGGACGTCGCGCCCGAGGCCGTGCTGGACGAGATCGAATCGCAGAAGAGGTAGCCGTTCCCCGCCGCGCGGGCGGGGAACGGCCGGGCCGCGTCAGGGACGCATGCCCATCTGGATGCCGCGGATCAGCGCGATGTGCGTCTGGATGGACGGCTCCGCCACCATCGCGATCGCCCGCTCGCCCGGGGTCGCGCCGCTGGCGGCGATCTGGCTCATGATCGTCAGCAGCTCCTGATGGCCGTTGAGCTGGCCCTCCAGGTACATGCGGTCGAACTCGGCGCCGCTCAGCGTCGGCAGGGTCTGCAACGCCTGCGCCTTGACCGGGTCCACGACGATCTGCGTCGGTGTCGGCACGCCGACCGTGCGCATCGCGGTCATAATCGCCTGCTGCTCCGCGGACTCGAACTCCGCGAACTGGCGAACCTGCGGGTTGCTCGTGCGGGTGAGGGCGACCTGGCTCGTTTGCAGGGCGAAGACGCTGCCCGCCATCGCCAACTCCCGCACGGAGGAGGGCGTGCCGGCGACGATCACCGGCGGCGGCGTCTGCGCAAGGGCCGGGCGAAGGGCGGTAACAAGGGCGGCGCCCGCGAGGACGCCCATGGTGGTGCGACGAAGCATGAGGATGAACTCCTGGAACCATCTGGCCGGCAGGGTGCCGGGCCTGGAGAGCCCCGCGTGGGTGCGGCGCTACACACGGGATGGTTTCTGAAACGCGGCTGAGAAGCATTGCTCCGTCGCACGCCTGCGTGAGAGGCGCGGGCGGGAGCGGCGCTACGCGCCGCCCCAGTTCATCGTCAGCCCGCCATCCATCACCCAGGTCTGCCCGGTGACGTAGTCCGCATCGCTGGATGCGAGGAAGAGCGCCAGCGCCGCGATTTCCTCCGGCTCGCCCGCGCGGTGCCAGGGAATTTCCTTGAAGGAACTCTCGCGCTTCTCCGGATCGTCGATCCGCTCCTGCGTCATCGGCGTGTGGATCATCCCCGGCGCGATACCGACCACGTTGATCTTCAGCGGCGCCAGCTCGACCGACAGGCTCCGCGTGAGCGATCCCAGCCCGGCCTTGGACATGCCGTAAGGCGCGCTCTCCGCCGTCGGCAGATGCTGCGCGACGGAGGAGATGTTGATCACCTTCCCCCGCCCGCCGGCCTGCTGCCGCAGCCGCACGAAGGCCCGACAGCACCAGAGCGGTCCGAGCAGGTTCGTCCGGATGACCAGCTCGGCGAGGTCTCGGTCCATCTCCGCCACGGGCATCTTCTCGCCCATGCCCTTGCCCGCGTTGTTCACCAGGATGTCGGGCGCGCCCAGCGCTTCCTTCGCCTTCGCGAAGAAGGCATCCACCGCCCTGTCGTCAGTGACGTCCAGCCTCGCCGTCATCGCGCGCCGGCCCGCGGCCTCCACGCGCCGCTGCGTCTCCGCCGCGCCCTTCTCATCCGAGTGGTAGGAGATGACGACATCCGCGCCCGCTCGCGCATAGGCCTCGGCGATCGCGCGCCCGATGCCCGAATCCGATCCGGTGACCACCGCCACCTTGTCCTGAAGAACCATGCCCGGCCCCTTTTCGTCCGGGCCGGTAGCGCCCCCGGGCGCCGCGGGGTTTCCCGCCTGCGCGGAGGCGCGGCGCTCCGGCTAGGCCTTGCCGCGCCGGATCGCCCGCAGGTTGGCCGAGACCCGGCGCTGCGCCGGCCGCACCGCCGCCGCCATCACGGCCGCCGGGTCTGCCCCGCGCAGCGCCGCCTGGCCCGCCGCCACCCACCCGTCGGCGAAGGCGCGCTGCTTCTCCATCGCCAGCCGCGTCAGTTCCGCCGCGCCGTCAGCCCGCGTGGCCAGGTCCAGGCTGCGCAGGGTGAAGACCCAGCCCGCCTGCCACGCGAAGAGACCCCAGCGCGTCGGATCCATGCGCTCAGAGCTTCGCGAGGATCGCGTTGGCCGAGCTCACCTCGAAGGCGCCCGGCTGCTCCACCGCGACATGGGCGACCGTCCCGTCCTTCGCGATCAGGGCGAATCGCTGGCTGCGCACCCCCAGGCCGCGGGCCGAGAGGTCCTGGTCCAACCCAAGCGCCTTGACGAAGACCGCGGCGCCGTCGGCCAGCATCACCACCTCGTCCTCCACCCCCTGGTCGCGCGCCCAGGCCTGCATCACGAATGCGTCGTTGACCGCCACGCAGGCGACCAGGTCCACGCCCTTGTCCTTCAGGGCCGCCGCCGACTCGACGAAACCCGGCAGGTGCTTGGCGGAACAGGTGGGCGTGAAGGCGCCGGGCACGCCGAACAGGACCGCGGTCTTCCCGCGGAACAGGGTGCCCGTGTCCACCTCCCGCGGTCCCTCCACGGTGGCCTGCATGATCTTCACGGCTGGAAGGGCGTCGCCGGGCTGGATGGGCATGGGGGGCTCCTGGAAGCGCCCCTTGCTGGGGCAGCCCGGCACTTCTGCGCCGGCCGTTGAGGGTGTCAACAGCACCCCTCCGCCAGGGTTGCGGCCGCCCGCCCCTGCCGCCATCTTCGGCCCATGGCCCGTCGCCCGAAGGACATTCCCCCTCCCCCACCTCCGGATGATGACGAGGACGAGGCCGAGGGGCCCGTGGAGCTCTCCCGCGTCGCGCAGCCCGGCGCGGAGGGCGAGGGCTGGCTCGGCGGCCAGATCCTGATCGCCATGCCCAGCATGGGCGATCCCCGCTTCGCCCGCAGCGTCATCTGCATCTGCGCCCACTCACCGGAAGGCGCGATGGGCATCGTGCTGAACCGCGCGATCGAGAACCTCACCTTCGACGAGCTGCTGAAGCAGCTCGACGTCACGCCTCTGCCGCCCCAGCGCCGCATCCGGCTCTATGCCGGCGGCCCGGTGGAGGGCGGGCGCGGCTTCGTGCTGCACACCCAGGACTGGTCGAGCGAGGGCAGCCTCAACGTCGCGGGTGGCTACGCCCTGACGGCCAGCGTGGACATCTTGAAGGCCATCGCCTCGGGCGGCGGGCCGCGCCAGGGCATCCTCGCCCTCGGCTACGCCGGCTGGGGTCCCGGCCAGCTTGAGAGCGAGTTCCAGCACAACGCCTGGCTCAGCGTGGAGCCGGACGAGGCCCTGCTGTTCGGGGAGGAGGACCAGGACGCCAAGTGGCGCCAGGCCCTCGCGAAACTGAAGGTGGATCCACTGCTGCTGGTGGACGCCGCCGGCCGGGCCTAGCCTGCCGCGGCGCCGGAGCGGCGCGCGGGAGGAAACATGCGGATTCGGCTGATGGCCCCGGTGGCGGCGGGCTTCCTGGCCCTGGGCAGCGCGATGGCGCAATCCCCGCCGCCGCGCACCGTCAGCCCCGCGGCCCCCACCCCCGACTGCACGCTGCCCGTCGCGCATGACCGCAACGCCGTCCTGCCCGGTTACAGCACGCAGGAGGGCGGCCGCACCGCCTGCATCCCCTTCAACCCCACCCTGCAATTCGCCCCCGCCGGCTATGTCCGGGACGACTTCCACGTGGCGGAGTTCACCGATGCCCGCCTCCGCGCGCGATGGGAGGCCTGCCGCGCCGATCCCGCCTGCGCCGCCCCCGCCCGCGCCGGCGCCGAGGGCTTCACCGCCGCCGAGCGCCGCCGCACCGGCAGCCTGAACCCGGAGGGACGCGTGGACGCGCAGGGCGAGGTGGACCTCCGCGCCATCCGCCGCCCCGCCTTCTTCGGCCGCGCGCCCCTGGCCGAGCCGATCGCCGCCGCCGAGGCGCGCACCCATGTCGTCGAGTTCACTGTCCCGCGCGACGCCTATGAGCGACTACACCTGCGCCGCGAGGACCCGATCCGCCTGCGCGGCTGGTACCTGGAGGGCGAGGGCGTCCCGGACGGCGCCGGGCCGCGCCGGCGCGCCCTGGTGATCCTGAACAACGGCGGCGGGAGCGAGATCACCGGCCTCGACGACCCGCGCGACCCCGGCGTGGTGCGGGACGCGCAGGGCCGCACCACCACCGGCCCCGCCACGGACCCGCCCCTGTCGGAGCAGCCGGGCATGCGCCACTGGCGCGGCTTCGTCGCGGCGCTCTGGTCGGCCGGCTTCGACGTGCTGGTGACGGACCGCCGGGGCAATGGCATCTCCGGCGGCCTCAACGGCTACAACACCGCCGAGCAGGCGCGCGACATGACCCGCGAGCTGGAGGCGCTGGAGACCGGCGAGGGGCTGCGTCTCCTCACCCCGGACGGGCAGCTTCTGTCCGGCGCCGCGGCCGGCGGCCGCCTGCTGGCCGGGCAGCGCGCGCGGGAGATCCCCGTGGTGATCGGCGGCTATTCCCGGGGCTCCTATGCCACGGCGTGGTTCATGCACCGCAACTTCGTCGCCGATTGCGACCGCGACCTGCCCGGAAACGCCTGCCGCCCGCCGCTCGGCTGGACCAACATCCGCGGCGCCATCCTCTACGGCCCGAACGCCGCCGGCCTCGGCCACCGCCTGCCCGGCCACGACATGATCGAGGCCGCACTGCGGGTGGAACGCAACACCACCTACTACCCGGACGGGGAGGTCTTCGCCGGCATCGCCCGCTGGCCCGGCGTCGCCATCATCAAGGGCACCTGGGACTACGTGGAAGGGCTGGAGGGCTCGCTGGACGCCTACCGCCGCGCGCGCGAGCCGAAGGAGATCTTCGTCTTCCGCGGCCCCCACGTCCTGCCCACCCAGGCCGAGGAGAACATGCGCCTCGCCGGGCAGCGCATGGCCGCCTTCGCCACCGCCGCCGTGCTGGGGCGCCCCTCCGTCGAGGGAGCCCAGGCCCCCGCCGACCTGCGGGCCCTCGTCCTCTCCAGCCCGCCCTATTGGGAGAGGACGACGGCCCCCGGCCCCTAGCCCCGCCGCAGGTTCCACAGATACGGGTTCGGTCCCTGCAATACGCCGGACAGGTCCGACCGGAACCCGGTCTTCAGCACGAAGAGCCCGCTGGGCGCGAAGCCCACATGCTCCCAGGCGGAGCGCTGCACCTCCGCGAACGCCGCCGCCTGCGCCGCCGCGTCGGGGGCGTAGAGCCAGCGCTCGATATTCGCCTCCGTCGCGGGGTCGGTCGGCCAGCCGAACCAGGCGGTCGGCCCGTCGCCGCGGATGCCGGAGTTCACCGCCGGGTTGGCGATGGAGGCCGCCGGGAAGTTCGTGGGATAGATGCTCCACCCCCCGCGGTCGGCCGCTTCCCGGGAGTTTCGGCGGGACAGCATCGCGGCCCAGTCCATCTCCTGCAGGTCCACCTCGAAGCCCAGGCGCTGGCAGACATCGGCCGCCAGCCGCCCCTGCGGCGCGACGGCCGCGAAGTCGGTCGGGTTGATCACCACGACCTTCGCGCCTTCCGCGCCCGCGGCGCGGATGGCAGCCCGGGCGCGGTCGAAGTCCCGCGTCGGCGCCGGGAACTGCGTCACCCCGTCCAGCGTGCAGGGGAAGAGGGAATGGCACTCCCACCAGTCGCCCGGCGCCGCCACGGCCGCCATGTGGTCGGGCTGGGAGATGCAGTCCCGCACCGCCCGCCGCACCTCCACCTTGTCGAAGGGCGGGTGCAGGTGATTGAAGCGGATCACGCCGAGGAAGCCGATCGGGTCATAGACCTGGAGCCGGATGTCGCGGCTCCGCTCCAAGACCGGCAGCAGGTCGGGCAGCGGGTACTCCACCCAGTCCACCTCCCCGCGCTGGAGCGCGGCGCCGGCCGTCGCCCCATCGGGAATGATGTGCCACTCCAGCCGATCGAAGTTCACGCGCTTGCCGCCGGAGGCGCCCTGGGCCGGCTCGTCTCGCGGGACGTAGCCCTCGTTCCGGGCGTAGGCCACGCGGCTGCCGGGGACGAACTCGTTCGCCAGGAAGCGCCAGGGACCGCTTCCGATCATCTCCGCCACCGGCCGGTCCGGGGCGGTGCGGGCCAGGCGTTCCGGCATGATGAAGGCGGGCACGCTGGCCGGCTTCGCCAGAGCGTAGAGGAAGGCCGGGAAGGGCCGGTTCAGCCGCACCGTGATCGTGCGGTCGTCGGGCGCGCCCCATTCCGCGACCGCCTTCGCCAGGATCTGCCCGAACAGGTCCCGCGCGCACCAGCGCTGTAACGACGCCACGCAATCCCGCGCCAGCACCGGCGCGCCGTCGTGGAAGCGCAGCCCGTCCCGCAGCCGGATGGTCCAGAGAAGCCCGTCCGCCGAGGTCTCGTGCCCGCTCGCCATCTGCGGGTGCGGCGCGAGCTTCGCGTCCGTGGCGTAGAGCGTGTCGAAGACGCAGAAGCCGTGCGTCGTGCTGATCGTGGCGTTCTGCACGATCGGGTCCAGCGCGGTCAGCGCGGCCTGCGGCACGAAGCGCAGCGTGCGGGCCCGTGCGGGCTGGGCCAGCGCCGGCAAGGGCAGCGCCGAGAGGGCGGCGCCCTTCAGCAGGGAACGGCGGTGCATCCTATGTCCTCCCTCCGGCCGGAACCGGGAGAGGGCGCGGGTCCCCGACGGGACGCGACCGCACGCGGCCAAGCCACTGCCCGCGCGTCACCGCGGAAATCAGGGGCAGGGCGCGCGTCGTGCGGGCGCGTGGACGTCATATGGCACCGATCCCTACGCCGGTCCGAACCGGGTCAGGTTCCAGGGGTCGCAGGGCCTTCCCCGCCTCTCAGCCCGAAATGGGCTCCCCCCGGTGTCCGCCCCTGGTATCGCGCTGCCCCGCCGGGGCCGCAAGACCTCGCCGCCAACTGCCCATCGGCCCAGCGCCGCGGTTGTTGCGTGCCCGGCCGGGCGCCAGAATGGCCGGAACCGGAGGAACCACCGCCATGGACGCCGTCACCCAGCCCCCCGTCATCCGGCTGCACCCGGCGGACGGCGTGGTCATCGCCCGCCAGGCCCTGCCGCCCGGCACGCCCGTCGCGCCCGGCGTCGCCACGTCCCGCCGCGTCCCCGCCGGCCACAAGGTCGCCACCCGGCCCCACGCGAAGGGCGAGCCCATCCTGCGCTACGGCCAGATCATCGGCTTCGCGACGCGCGACCTCGCCCCCGGCGAATGGGTCCACGTGAACGAGTGCACCATGGGCGAGATCGCCCTCGACTACGCCTACACCCAGGACGCGCGCCCGACCGACTACGTTCCCCTCCCCACCACCTTCCAGGGCATCCGTCGCACCGACGGCCGCGCCGCCACGCGCAACTACGTGGGCATCGTGACCTCGGTGAACTGCTCCGCCCATGTCGCGGAGCTCATCGCCATGGCCTTCCGCCGCAACCCCCTGACCGGAGAGGACCCGCTGGCCGCCTGGCCGAACGTGGACGGCGTCGTCGCCCTCACCCACAAGACCGGCTGCGGCATGACGGCGGGGGAGCCATTGAACCTGCTGCGCCGCACGCTCGGCGGCTATGCGCGCCACGCGAACTTCTCCCACGTCATCGCGATCGGTCTGGGCTGCGAGGTGAACCAGCTCGGCGGCATGCTGGAGGAGCAGCGCCTGTCCGGGCGCCTGCGCAACATGGACATCCAGGAGATGGGCGGCACTCGCAAGACCGTGGAGGCCGGCATCGCCTTCGTGCGGGAGGTGCTGGCCGAGTCCAACGCCGCCACCCGCACCCCCGTGCCCGCGAGCGAGCTGTGCGTCGCCCTGCAATGCGGCGGCAGCGACGGCTATTCCGGCATCACTGCCAACCCCGCCCTCGGCGTCGCGTCGGACCTGCTGGTCCGGCATGGCGGCACCGTCATTCTGTCCGAGACGCCCGAGACGTACGGCGCCGAGCACCTGCTGACCCGCCGCGCCGTGTCCCAGGACGTGGGCGAGAAGCTCGTCGGCCTCATGCGCTGGTGGGAGGACTACACGGCCAAGGAGGGGGCGGAGATGAATGCCAACCCTTCTCCCGGGAACAAGGCGGGCGGGCTGACGACGATCCTGGAGAAGTCGCTCGGCGCCATGGCGAAGGCGGGCTCGACGAACCTCGTGGACGTGGTGCGCTACGCCGAGCCGGTGACGGCCAAGGGCTTCGTCTTCATGGACACGCCGGGCTACGACCCCGTCGCCGCCACGGGCCAGGTGGCCGGCGGCGCCAACCTCGTGTGCTTCACCACCGGCCGCGGCAGCGTCTTCGGCTGCAAGCCCGCGCCCTCCATCAAGCTGGCGACCAACACGCCGATGTACGAGCGCATGGTCGATGACATGGACATCAACACCGGCACCATCCTGACGGGCGAGGAGAGCCTGGAGGCCTGTGGCCAGCGCGTGTTCGAGCTGATGCTGCGCGTGGCCGGCGGGGAGCGGACGAAGAGCGAGGCCTTCGACTTCGGGGCAGCGGAGTTCGCGCCCTGGGTGATCGGGGCGACGATGTAAGGTCTTCCGGTGCGTCGGCTCTTCAGGCCGGCGTCTCAGGTAACCAATCGCCCAGGATTCGCTCCACCTCCCAGGAGATCGCCCGGTCCACCGACGGCCCCGGCTCGCCTCGTGCTCGCAAGGCGTCCACCGCGTCGGCCGTTCCCATCCGTGCCGCCCGCGCCAGAAGCTCGGGTAGGCGCGCCCGCAGGCTTGGGCTCTCGTCCAGAAGCGCCTCGATCTCGCGCCGCTCTCGCGCGATGGTCGCAACCCAGCCCGGCCTGGGCTCCAGGGCGGGCGAATGCTGCAACTTCAACAGGTGCTCGATGATCGTCGTCAGGCGGCTCCGCACCTGCCGCAGATCAGATCGCCCCAAGCTCTCGATTTCCTCCGCGACATTCGCCCAGTCCACGTCCGCATTCACCCGCGCCGCGGCGGCCGCGCGCAGCCGCGCCGCCTGCTCCTCGGTCCAGGCCACAAAGTCGCGGTCGTAGAGGTCAGCCGCCTCGCTCATGCGCAGAACCTAATCATCGCGGGCCGCTGGTGCCACCGCCGTGCCATGATCTTGCCAGCATCCTGGGCCGCCTCCGCGCGTTTTACCGCCGACGCCTGCGCCCAAGCCCGGCCGTCCGACCCCACCGGGAGACGCCATATGCCCCGCCTGACCCCCTACGCCCTCGCGGCCACCCTTACCCTGGCCCTCGCCGCCCCGGCCTCCGCCGCTCCGGGCTTCGCCACCAACGACGTGAACCTGCGCGCCGGTCCCGGGGTGAACTATCCTCGCGTCACCGCCGTCCCCAGCGGCGCAGCGGTGGAGATCTTCGGCTGCCTGGACCGCTTCACCTGGTGCGACACGCAGTTCGGCGGCATCCGCGGCTGGGTTTCCGGCAGCTACCTCCAGTTCCTGTATGAGGGCCGGCGCGTGATCGTGCCGGAATACGCGCCGCGCATCGGCCTGCCGGTGGTGACCTACAACGCCGGCGACTACTTCGACCGCTACTACCGCGGCCGCCCCTGGTACGCGGAACGGAACCGCTGGGTCGCCGCCCCGCCACCGGCCTACGCGCCGCCCCCGCCCCGCTATGCCGGCCCGCCGCCGGTGCCCCCGCCGGGCTGGCGCGATCCGCGCTGGGACGGTGACCGCCCCGACTGGCGAGAGGAGCGCGAGCGCGCGGCCTGGCGCGAGGAGCGCCGCCGCGAGCGCGCCGCCGAATGGCGTGAGGATCGTGAGCGCCGGCTCGACCAGATTCAGGACCGGGAAGCCCGCCGCGAATACTGGGAGGAGCGCCGCGCGGCGCGCGAGGGCTACCGCTGACCCGCCCCGGCCCGCCTGATCCGATCAGGCGGGCCACACGGTCCATCGGCGCTACCGCAGAACCCAGCCGTCCCGCCGCATGCAGTCCTCGATGATCGCGTCGCGCATCGGCGCGTTCTGGTCGCGCGTGCCGTAGCTCGCCGACCGATGATAGCCCGGCACCGTCCGGCAGCGCCGGTCCTCGCCCCGGCCGCGGCACTCCTCGCGCGGCGGCACCCAGCCGCCGGGATCGGTCATCACCGTCCGCAGTTCCGGCTCGGCCTTGGCGAAGGCGGCCGCCCGGCAACTCGCCAGCGCTGCGTCCCGCATCTGCGGCGTCGCGCCCGGCCGCTCCCATTCCTGGCAGCCGCCGAGCAGCGCGATCAGGGGAAGCAGCAGATGGCGCATCGAGTCGGCCTTCTTCGTCGTTTCGTGACGGAGTCTAAGGCGGCGATCGTGGCGCGGGAGGGGCAAAACCTTCGTGCCTGTCGCACGCTACACCGGTGCCGCTCCCGATCAGAGCCGCGAGAGGTGTAACCCTGCGCCCGATGTCCCGGTGCAGCCCCTGGCCGTCGGGCCAGCGGCCGTCCGGCAGCGGGTGCCCGATGCAGGCCGGAGGAACAACCGATGCCCGATTCCGTCCCTCCCCGGCCGCTCGGCCGCCGCACCGCGATCGGCGCCGGGCTCGGCGCGGCCGCCGCGCTGGCCACCCCGCATCTGGCGCTCGCCCAGGCCTGGCCGACGCGTCCCATCACCCTCGTCGTCGGCTTCCCGCCGGGCGGACAGACCGACTTCGCGGCGCGAATCATCCAGAACGGCATGGCCGCCGCCCTCGGGCAGCCGGTGGTGGTGGAGAACCGCGGTGGGGCGGGCGGCAACCTGGGAACCGAGGCGGTGCTGCGCGCCCGACCGGACGGCTACACGCTGCTGGCCGGCAATTCCTCTCCCATGGCGATCAACCCGCACACCTTCCCGGGGATGACGATCAACCCGCTGGAACTGACGCCGATCGGCCTCGCGCTCCAGTCTTCCCTCCTGCTCTGCGTCCATCCCTCCGTACAGGCGACCAACGTCCAGGAATTCGCCGCCTGGATCCGCCAGCAGCGCCGCGGCGCCGACTACGGCGTGCCGGCCGCCGGCTCCCTCTCCCACTGCGCGATGGAGCTGTTTCGCCAGCGCGTCGGCAACCCGCCGATGGAGATGATCCCCTATCGCGGCTCCGGCCCCGCCATGCAGGACTTCATCGCCGGCCGCTTCTCCGCGATGTTCGATGGCGCCTCCGTCGTCGCGCCCTTCGTGCGGGCCGGGCAGGTGAAGGGTCTGCTGGTCACCGGGGAGCACCGCGCCCCCGCCTTCCCCGACATCCCGACCGCGACGGAACAGGGCCTGCAGGACTTCGCCTTCGTCGCCTGGGTCGGTCTCTACGGCCCGCGCGGCCTGCCGGAGGAGATCGTGACCCGCGTCAACGCCGCCCTGAACACCGCCCTGCAGGACGCCACGGTGAAGGAGCGCATCACCAGCCAGGGCGACGAGCCCGGTGGCGGCACGCCCCAGAGCTTCGGGGAGACCACGCGCCGCGACCACGCCCGCTGGGGCGAGGTGGTCCGCGCCGCCAACATCAAGGCCGAGTAGCCGCCCGCACGCGCGCGGGGCCGGCAAACCACCGCCGCCCCGCGCGGTTATGGCCGGGTCAGCAGAGGGAACCCGCCATGCCCGAGATCCGGAACGCCGTCGTCGTCATCGCCGGCGCCTCCTCCGGCATCGGCCGCGCGGCGGCCCAGGTCTTCGCCCGTCACGGGGCCCGCCTCGTCCTCGCCGGCCGGTCGAAGGAGACGCTGGACTCCGTCGTGGCGGAATGCACCCGACTGAGCGCGGACGCGATCGCGGTGCCGACCGATGTCTCGGACTCCGCCGCCGTGCAGCGCCTGGTCTGGGCCGCCACCGGCCGCTTCGGGCGGATCGACGTCTGGATCAACAACGCCGGCGTCGGCGCTGTCGGCCCCTTCGAATCCGTGCCGGCCGAGGCCCACGCCCAGGTCGTCCACACGAACCTGATCGGCGAGATGAACGGCGCACATGCCGTCCTGCCCGTCTTCAAGCGGCAGGGGCACGGCATCCTGATCAACACCATCTCCATGGGCGCCTGGGTGCCGGCCCCCTTCGCCGTCTCTTACTCCGCCAGCAAGTTCGGACTGCGCGGCTTCTCCGAGGCGTTGCGGGCCGAGTTGCAGGACTGGCCGGGCATCCATGTCTGCGATGTCTTCCCGGGCATGGTGGACACGCCCGGCCTCCGCCACGGCGCGAACTACACCGGCCACCGCATCGCCGCCGGCGGTCCGATCCTCTCCCCCTTCCAGGTGGCGGAGGCGATGCTCTCCCTCGCCCGCCGGCCGCGCGGTGCGGTGACGATCGGACTAGACGCCTGGGCGCTGCGGATCGCCCACGCCATAGCCCCGGCGCCTCTGCGCTGGGCCGCCGCGCGCGTCATGGGCCGCGCCCTGTCCCGCGCCCCGCGCGCGGCCCTGTCGGACGGCAACCTCTTCACCGCGCCGCAGGACCACGCGATCTACGGCGGCTTCCGGCGGGATGCCCGCCCGCGCATCCCGCGCGCCGCCTGGATGACGGCGGCCGGCATCATCGGCTTCTGGCTCGCCCGCCGGCGTTGAGCCGCGCCCCGGGAGGCGCTGCCTCCCGGACCCTCCGCCGGGGGGCAGACGTGCCCCCCGGACCCCGCGATCTGTTCAAGGGCTCCGGCGGGCCGGGACAGGGCAGGACCCCTGGCCGGCGCGGCACGGCCCCTGCATCGTCGCGCGTCCACCGCCCGGAAGGCTGCCATGCAGATCAACATCCCCGAGGTTCTGGCCGAGGTGCAGGCCGCCTTCGCCCGCTACGAGACCGCCCTCGTCACCAACGACGTCCCGGTGCTGGAGGAGCTGTTCCGCGACGCCCCGCAGACCATCCGCTATGGCGTGGCCGAGAACCTCTACGGCATGGACGAGATCCGCGCCTTCCGCCGCGCCCGCCCCTCCGTCGGGCTGATGCGGACGCTGCACCGGACGGAGATCACCACCTATGGCCGCGACGTCGCCACGGCCAACACGATGTTCACGCGGGACTCAGTCCCGGGGAAGCTCGGCCGGCAGAGCCAGACCTGGCTGCGCTTCCCCGAGGGTTGGCGCGTCGTCTCCGCGCATGTGAGCTTGATGGAAGGACGGCTGGAACCGTGAGCCGCTGGCACGGCCCGGCCTTCACGGCCGGCGCCATGCACTCCAGCCCCCATCAGCGGGGCCGGGCCTCCGCAAGATGGCCGAAGCGGCGGGTGTAGCTGCCCAGCCCCTGGGAGAGGGACCGCAGTTCGATGATGAGGTCCGCCAGCTCCGCCGCGGGAACCATGGCCTGCACCTCGTCCCAGTTCTCCCACCCGTCCCGCGCCGCGTAGCCCAGGATCTGGCCGCGCCGCCCCGTCAGCAGGCGCTGCGCGGCCGAGGTGAACTCCGCCGGCACGGCCACCGTCACCTCGTCCACGGGCTCGAGCATCACCGGATCGGCCTTCGCCAGCCCCTCCTGCATCGCCATGCGAGTGGCCGTCGCGAAGGCCATGTCGCTGCTGTCCACGGCATGGAAGCCGCCGTCGAGCAGGGTCACCGCGATGTCCACCACGGGATGCCCCAGCGGCCCCTTCCGCGTGGCCTCCTCGGCGGCCTGGGCCACGGCCGGGATGAAGCGCTTCGGCACCGCCCCGCCGACCACCTTCTCGTCGAAGTGGAAGCCGGACCCGCGGGGGCGCGGCGCGATCTGCAGCTTCACGTCGGCGAACTGCCCGTGGCCGCCCGTCTGGCGCTTCAGGCGCGCGTGCTGGACCACCGCGTGCCGGATCGTCTCCCGGAAGGCCACCGGGGCGCCTGAGGTGCGCAGCCGCGCGCCCACCGCGGCGCCCAGCCGGTCCAGTGCGGCGCGCAGGTGGATCTCCCCCTGCCCGGCCAGGACCGTCATCCCGGAATCCGGGTCCTGGCGCACGGTCAGGGCCAGGTCCTCCTCGGTCAGCCGCTGCAGAGCGGTGGACAGCCGGACCTCTTCCTTCCGGTCATCGGCGGCGATGGCGAGGGAGAACAGGTTCAGGGGCGGCGAGGGAAAGGCCAGCTCCGGCCCGCCCAGCGTCGCCCCCGTGCGGACGCCGTCCAGCCGGCCCAGGGCGACGATATCGCCCCCCTCGGCCTGCGCCACCTTCTGCGCCTCCCCGCCGGGAAAGCGGTGGATGCCGCCGACGCGCTGCCCGTCCAGGAGCGCCCCGTCCCGCAGCGCGCCGCGCCAGAGGCGGGCGAAGGACAGCCGGCCCGCGTGGCCCGCATGAAGGGTTCGGAACACCTGCGCCACCGGCGGGCCGGACGGACCGATCCCGTGCCGCGCGCCGGTGGCCGCCACCCCGGGCGTGTCGTGGCGCAGCGCCTTCCAGAGCCGCTGCACCCCGCTGCTGTGCTCGGCCGCCCCGAGCAGGACGCTGATCACGGCGCCGCTCTCCTCGGAATCATGGAGCGGGCGGTAGATGTCCTCCGGCTCCGGCGTCAGGTCTTCCAGCACCTTCGTCAGAAGCCCGTCATCGTGGTCGGCCAGGGCCTCCAGCAATTCGCCGCGCGCCTCCGTCTTGCGGGGCAGCATCGCCTCCGGCAGCTCGATCCGCTCGGAGGGACCGCCGCGGCGGTAGCGGTAGGCGCGCTCGCTGACGAGGTCGACATAGCCCGTGATCGCCTCGCCCTCCCGGATCGGGACCTGCCGGAGGACCAGCTTCCGCCGCGTCTGGGCCTGCAGCGCGGCGACCGTGTCCCGCACGCGTCCGGCCATCGCGTCGATCTTGTTGATGAAGACGATCGCCGGCGTCCCCGTCTCCTCGATCCGGCGGAGCAGCGGGCCGAGGGCGGCCGCCCGCGCCGGCGAGGGCTCGCAGACCACGACCGCGAGGTCGACGACGGCGAGGGCGCATTCCGCGTCGTAGGAGAACTCGACGGAGCCGGGGCAATCCAGGATCGCCCAGTCATCGCCCATCACCGTGACATGGCCGAGCCGCAGCTCCGTGCTCATGGACGGCGCCGCGCCGCGCCGCGCGGCCGTGCCCGCCGGGGCCATCAGCGCATCGAACAGGGTGGACTTGCCGCTTCCCTGCGGGCCGACCAGGGCGATCGCCCGGGCCCCCCGCCCCGCTTGCTTGCCTTGGGCGTTTGACATCCCGTTTCCTCCCCGAAAGAGCCGCGCTCTTCCAGGGAAGGATTACATCCCGGACCGGCCGGGACTGCCGATCCGCACAGTCTGTTGATCGGTCCCGTTCCGTCCGGGAGCCGGTCGGCGCTCCCGCTCCGGCTGCCGCGCCGAGCGGCCTCGCCGGGGCCTTGGGCCAGGCCCCGGGCGCGCGGTCACCCCGCGACGGTGCGCTGCGTCTGCTCGCCCAGCCCCGAGATCCCCAGCCGCATGGTCTGGCCGGCCTTGAGGTAGATGGGGGACGGCTTCTTCCCCATCCCCACGCCGGGCGGCGTGCCCGTGGTGATGATGTCACCGGGATGCAACGTGATGAAGTGCGAGACGTAGGAGACGATCTGCCGCACGTCGAAGATCATCGTCCGGGTGGAGCCGTCCTGCATGCGCTGCCCATCCACCTCGCAGAACATCGCGAGGTCCTGCGGATCGGGCACCTCGTCCCGGGTCACCAGCCAGGGGCCGACGGGGCCGAAGGTGTCCGCGCCCTTGCCCTTGTCCCAGGTGCCGCCGCGCTCGATCTGCCACTCCCGCTCCGACACGTCGTTGCAGATCGCATAGCCCGCGACATGGTCCAGCGCGGAATTCGCCGGCACCTTCTTGGCGGTGCTGCCGATGATGACGGCCAGCTCCACCTCCCAGTCAGATTTGTGGCTGCCCTCGGGGATGACGACGTCGTCGTTCGGGCCCTGAAGGCTGTTCAGCGACTTCAGGAAGATGATCGGCTCCTTCGGGATCGCCGCCCCCGTCTCCGCCGCATGATCCGCGTAGTTCAGGCCGATGGCGACGAAGTTGCGCGTGCCCGCGACCGGCGGTCCGAGGCGCACGCCCGCCTCCACCGCCGGCAGCTCTGCCGTATCCAGTGCCGCGATCTTCGCCAGCGCGGCGGGGGAGAGAGCATCTCCGGCCAGATCCGGTACGATGCCGGCCAGGGACCGGATCGTCCCGCCCGCGTCCAGCAGCCCCGGCTTCTCCGCGCCCGGCGCGCCGTATCGCAGCAGCTTCATCGCGTGTTCCCCTTCAAAGCGTCCAGCCGCCGTCTATCACGATCGGCTGCCCCGTGACGAAGCCTGCCTCATCCGAGGCAAGCCAGACCGCGAGCATCGCGATCTCCTCCGCATTGCCCAGCCGCCCCATGGCCTGCCGCGCGACGAAGGCCGCGCGCGCCTGGTCCAGCCCGCCGGCCGCCGTCGCGTTCGCCGCGATCCGGTCCCCGAGGGACGGCGTGTCCACCGTGCCCGGGCAGATCGCGTTGCAGCGGATGCCCTTGGCCACGTAGTCCGCCGCCACCGACTTCGTGATGCCGATGACCGCCGCCTTCGTCGTGCCGTAGACGAAGCGGTTCGGCGCGCCTTTGATCGAGCCCGCGCCGGAGGACATGTTGATGATGGACCCGCCGCCGCGCTCCAGCATGCCGGGGATGGCGGCCTGGATGCCCTTCCAGGTCGCGCGGACGTTCAGGCGGAAGGCGAAGTCCCAGTCCTCGTCCGTGCAGGTCTCCGCCGTGTTCTGGTGCACGAACCCCGCGCAATTGAACAGGATATCGAAGGGCCCCGCCGCCTGGATCGCCGTGGTCAGCGCGGCGTCATCCAGCACGTCCAGCGGCATGACTCCGATGCCCTCGCCGGCCAGCCCGTCCAGCTTCTCCGCATGAAGGTCGGTCGCGATCACCGTCGCGCCTTCCCGCGCGAAGGCCAGGGCCGTGGCGCGCCCGATCCCCTGCCCCGCCGCGGTGACGAAGGCGCGCTTGCCCTGAAGCCGTCCGGCCATGTCCGCGTCCCCGCTAGTGGTTGTGCCGCGGCTCGCCGCGCGTCTCGATGATGTTCAGGAACAGCGTCGCCGGCTCCAGGCAGGCGCCGGTGCCGAACTGGCCGACCATCTGCCGCTGGATCTCCTGCCAGGGCGTCTGGCTGGGGGGAATGTTCGGCGTCCAGGCCGCCTTGCGCGCCGCCATCTCCTCTTCCGGGATCAGCACGTCCACGCGGCGGGTGTTCAGGTCCACGCGGATGGGATCGCCGGACTTCAGCAGCGCCAGGCCGCCGCCCAGCGCCGCCTCCGGCGTCACATGCAGGATGGAGGGGCTTGCGGAGGTCCCGCTCTGCCGCCCGTCGCCCATGGTCGGCAGGTTCTGGATGCCCGCTTTGATGAGATGCGCGGGTGGCGCCATGTTCACCACCTCCGGCCCGCCGGGATACCCGATGGGGCCGACATTGCGGATCACCAGGATCGTCCGCTCGTCGATCCCGAGCGAAGGGTCCTCGATCCGGGCGTGGTAATCCTCCGGCCCCTCGAAGACGACGACCTTGCCCTCGAACACGCCTTCCGGATCGGACAGGAAGCGGGCGTGGAACGCCTCGTCGATGACGCTCACCTTCATCACGGCATTGTCGAAGATGTTGCCGTGCATGATGGCGAAGCCGGCGTGCTTCTTCATCGGCGTGTCGAAGGCGCGGATCACCTCGCGGTCCGGCGGGTCCAGCTTCGTCAGGTTCTCCGTCATCGTCTTGCCGGTGACGGTCATCGCCTCCCGCAGCAGGCCGGCCTCCTTCAGCTCCCGCATCACGGCGGGCACGCCGCCGGCGCGGTAGAAGCCCTCTCCCAGGAAGCGGCCGGCGGGCTGGCAATCCACCAGCAGCGGGATCTCGTAGCCGATCGTCTGCCAGTCCTCGATCGACAGCTCCACGCCCATGTGGCGCGCGATGGCGATCAGGTGCGGCACGCAGTTGGTGGAGGCGCCGATCGCGCTGGCCGTCAGGATCGTGTTCTCGAAGGCCGCGCGCGTCATGATGTCGGAGGGGCGCAGGTTCTCGTGCACCATCTCCACGATGCGCTTGCCCGTCATGTGCGCGATCTGTCCGCGCTGGCGATAGGCCGCCGGGATTGCCGCGCAGCCCGTCAGCGACATCCCCAGCGCCTCCGCGAGGGAGTTCATGGAGAGCGCCGTGCCCATGGTGTTGCAGTGCCCGACCGAGGTCGCCGAGGACGCCACGAGGTCCATGAACTCGTCGTAGTTGATCTCGCCCGCCGCGTGGCGGCGCCGCGATTCCCAGATGATCGTCCCGGACCCCGTCAGCCGCCCGCCGAAATGCCCGTCCAGCATCGGCCCGCCGGACAGCACGATGGCCGGGATGTTCACCGTCGCCGCACCCATCAGCAGCGCGGGTGTCGTCTTGTCGCAGCCCGTGGTCAGCACGACGCCGTCGATCGGATAGCCGTGCAGCACCTCCACCAGCGAGAGATACTGCAGGTTCCGGTCAAGCGCGGCGGTCGGGCGCTTGCCCGTCTCCTGGATCGGGTGGACCGGGAATTCCATCGGGATGCCGCCGGCATCGCGGATGCCGTCCCGCACGCGCTTCGCCAGCTCGATGTGATGGCGGTTGCAGGGCGCGATGTCGCTGCCGGTCTGGGCGATGCCGATGATTGGCCGCCCCGACTGCAATTCCGCCCGCGTCATGCCGTAGTTCAGGAAACGCTCGGTGTAGAGCGCGGTCAGGTCCGGCATCGCGCTGTCGTCGAACCAGCCCTGGCTGCGCAGGCGTCGCCTCGGTGCGTCGGCCATCATCGATCCCCCCGTTCGCCCGGAGAGTCGGCCCGGGCGACGGCGGGTGTCAACGTGACGGGGTCAGCGGGACCGGATTAACGGATTGCATCCACGGGACCGGCGGATCAGGTCAGCCGCACCCCGGTCGCCTGCACCACCTCGCGCCAGCGTGCCGTGTCCTCCCGCAGCATGCGGGCGAAGGCATCCGGCCCGTCCACCCGCGCGGCGATGCCCAGGGCTTCGAAGCGGGAGGCAACCTCCGGCGTCGCCACCGCCTCCCGCAGCGCGGCGGTCAGCCGGTCCACCGCGGGGCGCGGCATCCCGGCCGGTCCCAGCAGCCCGAACCAGCTCTCCACCACCAGGTCCAGCCCGCCCTCGCGGAAGGTCGGCACATCGGGCAGCGCCGGCAACCGTGCCTCGGACAGCACGCCCAGCGCCCGGATCTGCCCGTCCCGGATGAGCTGCGCGCCGGAGGCGATGGTCGCGAAGAAGGCCTGCACGTTGCCGCTGGCCAGGTCCGTCAGCGCCGGCGCCGCGCCGCGATAGGGCACATGCGTCATCCGCGCGCCCGTCAGCAGTTGCAGCCGCTCCGCCGTCAGGTGCGACGACGTCCCGATCCCCGCCGAGGCATAGGCGAAGCGGTCGGGCTGCGCCTTCGCCGCCTCGATGAACTCGGCCGGGGTGCGGGCGGTGACGGCGGGATGCACGAAGAGGATCTGCGGCGTCGCCGCCACCAGCGACACCGGCGTGAAGTCCGCCAGGGAGTCGTAGGGCATCCGCTCCTGCAGCGCGGGCAGGATGGCGTGCGGCGTGTCGGCCAGCAGCAGCGTGTGCCCGTCCGCCGGCGACCGGGCCACCGCCTCGGTCCCGAGCATGGAGCCCGCACCCGGCCGGTTCTCCACCACGAAGGGCGCGCCACCCAGCAGCACCTGCAGCCGCGACGAGACCAGCCGCGCCACCACGTCGGACGATCCGCCCGCCGCATAGGGCACCACCACCCGCACCGCCCGGCTGGGATAGGCGCCCTGCGCCCGCGCCACGCCCGCCAGACCGCCTGCAGCCGCCAGGGACAGCGCCGCGCGCCGTCCGATCACCTGGAACACGTCATCCCCCCAACTTCGTTCTTGGAGCGGACCCTAAACCGGTTTCCAGCCGACTGTCGCCGCCCCAAGGCGCCCGATCGTGGCGGGAGGCCCGCCTCATCCCGGCTGCACGCCGGGGCTAAGGGACAGGCCGCCCCTCCGCGAGCCGTGCCATCACCTCGGTGGGTTCCAGGTCCCCGTCAGGACCTGGAACGCCACCGCGATCGCCAGCAGGACGATCGGGACGGACCACCACTGCATGGGAATCCAGAACAGGTCATTCACCTGGCGCAGCACGACCCGCTGGCCTGTCCGCGCATCCACCAGCTCCCGCCCCGGGCGGCCGTTGAACCAGCGGCCGGCGGACCAGTTCGCCGCGGCCGCGGCCAGCAGCCCGAGCACCGCCGGCCAACCGGCGAAGCCCGGCACGCCCCCGAACCACTCGCTCAGGAGGGATGCGACCAGGACGCACACCGCCGGGCCGATCACGACCGTCAGGATCCCCCAGCCACGCCAGACGATCACGCCGCGGGTTCCCCGATGCGCCCCATCAGGCGATCGCCTCCTCCAGGAACATCTGCACGGCCTGGAAGAGCGCCCCGCGGTTGCGCTCCATCATGAGCGTGTGCGTCCCCTCCCCGATCATCACCAGCCGCTTGCCCGGGGAATTGGTCAGCAGCGGGAAGAGCGCGACGGCCATGGAGGGCGGCGTGTCCCGGTCCCATTCCCCCACCACCAGCAGCGCCGGCGCCGTGACCTTCGAGGGATCGTAATAGGGCCGCCCGGCCCCCCAGAACTCCCGGCCATCCGCCAGCACGCCGTTCGGCGCGCGCAGCACGCCCGGGACCTGCCGCGCGCCCTCCGGATCGGTCGCGAAGGTAGAATCCGCCCAGTGCTCGAACCAGCCGGGCGGGATGAGGTTCGCCCGCTTGTTGTCCGGCACGCCGTTCAGCCAGCGCTCCCGCGCCTGGGCCCGCGTGACGGTGCGATAGGCGGGCAGCGCGTCGGACGGGGCCGGCTGGGGCGGGTCCCGCAGCCAGAGCGGCGCGTTCAGCACCACCCGCTCCACGAGGTTCGGGTTATCAGCCGCGAAGCGCCCGACCAGCGCCGTGCCCCAGGACCAGCCGATCAGGACCGTCTTCTGGACCCCGCGCTTCTCCCGGATGTAGCGCAGCGCCGCGCCGATATCGGCCAGCGCCTGATCCCCGCGCACAAGGGGCTGACCCGCATTCGCCGGCTGCGCCATCGCCGCCGGCCGGGTGGAGCGGCCGTATCCCCGCAGGTCCACGCTCCAGACGTCGAAGCCGCGCCCGGCCATGTAGTCCATCCAGGAGGTGCCGCCGAGCGGCAGGTCGAACGCCGTGGAGGCGGGATAGGTGGCGCCGTGGACGCACAGGATCGTCCGGTCCGCCCGGGCCGGGCTCTGCGCCTCCGGCCGCTTGTTGCGGAGGTAGAGCTCCACCCCCGCCTCGCCGCCCGGGACCAGCGCCTCTTCCAGAACCACGCCGGTGGGCTGGGCCTGGAGCTGGGCAGGGAGGGCGAGGGCAGCGCCCCCGACCATGGGGGCGGCGAGCACGGTGCGGCGCTGCATGGCGTTCAGGCTCCTCGGTCCGGGGCTCGGGCCCCGCGTTCCCGGCAGCCTAGCCACGCCCGCCCCGGGATGCCACCGCGCGGCCCGGCGGGTTACACCCCGTTCATGGAACGCCGGGACCACCAGGGATCGCCTCTCCTCGCCGAGATCCGGGCGATGGCCGCGCTCGCTTGGCCGATGGCGCTGACCAATCTCTCCCAGATGGCGATGCTGGCGACCGACTCCGCGCTGCTCGGCCATCTCTCCACCGAGGCGCTGGCGGCCGTCACCCTCTCCGGCACCCTCGTCTGGGCGATGCTGGCGCCCGGCTTCGGCCTGTCCTTCGCCGCTTCCGCCCTCTTTGCGCAGGAGCGGGGGCGGCGGGTCGGGCATGTCCGCGCCATGCGCCGGACCTTCCGCGCCGGGGCTTGGTCCGTCCTGCTGGCGGCCCTGCCGGCCATGGCCCTGCTCTGGCAGGGCGACGCGGTGCTGATCGCCCTCGGCCAGGATCCGGCGCTGGCGGCGCTGTCCCGGGAGTTCCTGCACGCCGTCGTCTGGGGCGTTTTTCCCTTCGGCCTGTTCCTGACGCTCCGCGGCTTCATGGCGGCGATGGAGCGGCCGGGGCCGCCCCTGGCTATCGGCGTGCTGGCAGTGGGGCTGAACGCGGCCCTCGGCTGGGTGCTGATCTTCGGCCATCTCGGCGCGCCGGCCCTCGGCGTACGGGGTGCCGGCATCGCCGGGGCGGTGTCCAACACGGCGATGTTCCTGGCCCTCGCCGCCTACATCCTGCAGGACCGGCGCCTGCGCCGCTTCCGCCTCTTCGCCGGCCTCTGGCGGCTGGAGCTCGCCCGCCTCGGCCGGCTGCTGCGGCTCGGCCTGCCGATCGCGGCGCAGATGGTGCTGGAGATCGGGCTGTTCAGCGCCGTCGGGCTGGTCATGGGCGCCTTCGGCGCACCGGCCATCGCGGCCCACGCCATCGCCCTGCAGATCGCCAGCACCACCTTCGCCGTACCGCTCGGCCTGGGGCAGGCCGCGACGGCGCGGGTGGGGCTCGCCATCGGCGCCGGCCGGCCGCGGGACGCGGCACGGTCGGGCTGGACCGCCATCTCCCTGGCCGTCGCCTTCATGGCGGTGATGGGGGCGGTGATGCTGCTCGTCCCCGGCCCGCTCGCCCGCCTCTTCCTCGACCCCGCCGCCCCGGGCGCGATCGAGGCCGGGGCGCTCGCCGCCACCCTCCTGATGCTCGCGGGGTTGTTCCAGATCGGGGACGGGGTGCAGGTGGTCGGCGCCGGGGCGCTGCGCGGCCTGCACGACACCCGCACCCCCGCCCTGATCGCCGCGGCCGGCTACTGGGGCCTCGGCTTTACCACGGCGCTGCTGCTCGGCTTTCCCGCGGGCCTCGGCCCGCTGGGCATCTGGGCGGGGCTGGTCATCGGACTGACCGGCGTCGCCGCCGCCATGACCTGGCGCTGGGCCCGCCTGTCCCGCCGGGGCGGGTTGACGGCGCAGCGCCGCCTTGCGCCACTCCCGGCATGAACCCAGCCCCCCCTGGCCCCATCTGGCGCAAGCCCGCCACGCCCGAGGCGATCATGGTCCGCGCGGCCGACACCGCCATCACCCACCTGGGCATCGTGATCACCGAAGTCGGGCCGGACTACCTGCGCGCCGAGATGCCGGTGGACCACCGCCACATCCAGCCCTTCGGCGTCCTGCACGGCGGCGTCTCGGTCGTCCTGGCGGAGACGATCGGGAGCACCGCCTGCAACCTCGCCCTGCCCGAGGGCCAGTACTGCGTGGGGCTGGAGATCAACGCCAACCACCTCGCCACCGTGCCGCTCGGCTCCCGCGTGACGGCGGAGTGCCGTCCCTTCCACACCGGCCGCTCCACCCAGGTCTGGGGAATCGAGATCCGGCGGGAGGACGGGCGCCTCGCCTGCATCTCCCGCCTGACCTGCGCCGTGCTGCAGTCCGGCGCCAAGGCCTGAGGCCCCGCCGGGCGTAACGCTTCGTTTCCCGCCGCGCCGCCCGGGAAACCCCGGGCGCGCCAGAATGCTCTCTGCCGGGTTGCGACGGCGATGCCCCACGGCATCGCCCCGACCCGCAGTGGAGGTGAGGATGCGAAAGTCCCTGTTCTTGGCGGCCGGGCTGGCCGTGATCGGCCTGACCGGCATCGCCCAGGCCCAACCCGTGCCCGGCACGCCGCCCGCCCCCCAGGCGGCCCCGACCCCGCCGCCCCCGCCCGGCCCGCCGGGAGGTCCGCCCGGTGGTCCCATGGGCGGCCCCGGAATGGGTGGCCCGGGCATGGAGCGCCACGGCATGGGCGGTCCGGGCTGGGGCGGCCCGCGCGGCCCGATGGGCTTCCATCAAGGTCCGCGCGGCGCGAGCTTCCACTTTGAGCGCGGTGATTCGGAGCTTCGCATCCGCTGCGCCGAGAACGAGTCCACCCGGGCCTGCGTGGACGCCGCGATCGCGCTGCTCGACAAGCTCGGCAGCATGAGCGGCCGCTGACGCGCGAAGGGGCTGGGAGGATCGTCCTCCCGGCCCCATCGGCGACCGGCTCTGTCCGGCGCGGGACTCCGGGGGAGAGAAGGTATTCTCTCCCCCGAACCGCCACTCATTTATTTTTGCAAGGCTGCCGCGGAAGGCGGGGGCGGGTGTCCCCGGTTCGGATCGGCATCGCGCCTGGAGATGGCACGACCGGGTGCCGGAGAGGGAGGGTTCCCCTCTCCGCCGTCACCGCGGCGTGACGGTCAGCAGCCGCCCGGAACCGCCTCCAGCGTCTCCAGCGAACCGTTCACCGAGAACTCGCCGAAATCCATGTTCAGCTCGTCCGCCACGCCGTTGGCGTAGTAGCGCAGCCCCACCTCGTATTCCGGGGAGGAGGCGCCGCCGCCCTGGCCGCTGGCATCGCGCCCGAAGAAAGCGATCCGCATCCGCCCGCTCTGCTGGTTCGCCAGCAGCGGGAAGCGCGGCTGCGCCTCCGCCTCGGCCCGCCAGGGGGAGATGATGGTGGTGCTGTCCTGCGCCCCGTCCTCGCTCGTCCCGTCCATCAGCGGGACGTTGAGCAGCCGCTGGCCCGCGCGGGCGGCGGCGATGGCGCGGATGGTGTGGGCCATGGGCAGGATGGTGCCTGCCGGCAGCCGCTCCTGGCGGCCGGCCGGGGACTCGTAGTTCACCACGCCCGAACCATCGGCCTCCAGCACCGCCTCGCCGGTGACGCGGTTGGTCGCGGCGCCGCCGGTGAACTGCGTCATGGAGAAGCGCAGCCGGCGCCCGTCCTTGCTCTCGAAGGTGTTGTAGTCGGACGCCGTGTCGACCACCTGGCCGTCCCGGTCGCGCAGGTTCAGCGTCAGGCGCTGACGGCTGACCCAGCCGTCGCAGGCGTCCAGCACCTCGAACAGCATCACCCCCTCGGCCCGCGCCACGTCGGAATTGTCCCGCGCCCGGTCGAAGGCCAGGCGATAGGCGGCGCGGTGGCCGGCCATCGCCTCCGAGCCGGGCAGGGCCGGCACCGGGCTGGCGGCCGGCGTCGCCTGGGACGGGGCCGGCGCCTGGGTCGGAGCCGTCTGGGCCCCCGTCCGGGCAGGCAGGGCCAGAGCGGCCAGGACGATGGCCGAAGAGGCGGTCGCGGCGAGCAGAGAGCGCAGGCGCATCAGGGAGCCTTTCAGGAACGGGGCGAGATTTAGGCGGTCTTGGCCGGCGTTGCACCCTTTGCCGCATCGTCGCCCGTCGCATCCTTCCCGCCGGGGGCCTTTGCCCCGGCCGGCTTGGCCGGCGGCAGGTCGGGCTTGATGTGCAGCTCCTTCCAGCGGGACGGCTCGACGGTGCTCGGCGCCCCCATCATCAGGTCCTCGCCCTGCTGGTTCATGGGATACATGTTCACCTCGCGGAGGTTCGGCTCCTCCGCCAGCAGCATCACGATCCGGTCGATGCCGGCCGCCATGCCGCCGTGCGGCGGGGCGCCGTAGCGGAAAGCGTTCAGCATGCCGCCGAACCGCTCCTCCACCGCCTCCGGCGGGTAGCCGGCGATGCCGAAGGCCTCGACCATGATCTCCGCCTTATGGTTGCGGATCGCGCCGGAGGCCATCTCGTAGCCGTTGCAGACGATGTCGTACTGGAAGGCCGGGATGGTCAGCGGGTCCTTCGTCCGCAGCGCCTCCAGCTCCCCCTGCGGCATGGAGAAGGGGTTGTGGGAGAAGTCGACCTTCCCCGTCTCCTCGTTCAGCTCGTACATCGGGAAGTCCACGATCCAGCAGAAGCGGAACGCGTTCTTCTCCACCAGATCGAGCTCGTTCCCCAGGCGCAGGCGGACGGCCCCGGCGAACTTCGCGGCCTCCTCCTCCTTGCCGGCGGCGAAGAAGACGGCGTCGCCCGGGTTCAGCCCACAGGCGGCGCGGATGGCCTCCACGCGATCCGCCTCTAGGTTCTTCGCGATCGGCCCCTTCGGCCCGTCGGCGTCGAAGGCGATGTAGCCGAGGCCGCCGGCGCCCGAGGCCCGCGCCCACTCGTTCAACTTGTCGAAGAAGCCGCGGGGCTTGCCGCCCGCGCCTGGCGCCGGGATGGCGCGCACCACGCCGCCGCCGGCGGCGATCTTCGCGAAGAGCCCGAAGCCCGATCCCGCGAACTGCGCCGTCACGTCCCGGATGATCAGCGGGTTCCGCAGGTCCGGCTTGTCCGAGCCATAGTCCAGCATCGCCTGGGCGAAGGGGATGCGGCGCCAGGGGCCCGTGTCCATCGCGCGCCCGTTCGCGAAGGCCTCGAAGGTCCCGCGCATCACGGGCTCCATCGTCTCGAACACGTCGTCCTGGGTGACGAAGCTCATCTCGACGTCGAGCTGGTAGAACATCAGCGTGCGGTCGGCCCGCCCCGCCTCGTCCCGGAAGCACGGGGCGATCTGGAAGTAGCGGTCGAAGCCCGCGACCATCGTCAGCTGCTTGAACTGCTGCGGCGCCTGCGGCAGCGCGTAGAACTTGCCGGGATGCAGCCGGGCGGGGACGAGGAAGTCGCGCGCACCCTCCGGGGAGCTGCTCGTCAGGATCGGCGTCTGGAACTCGTTGAAGCCGGCGGCGATCATCCGCTCCCGGATGTCGTGGATGACCTTCGCGCGCAGGATCATGTTCCGCTGCAGCCGCTCCCGCCGCAGGTCCAGGAAGCGGTAGCGCAGCCGCATCTCCTCCGGCGCGTCGTCGTCGACCGCCACCTGGAAAGGCAGCACGTCCGCGGCGGACTGCACCACCAGATCCTTCACGCGCAGCTCCACCTCGCCCGTCGGCAGGCGGGGATTCACGGTGGAGGGTTCGCGCCGCACGACCTCGCCGGTGACGGTGATGACGCTTTCCGGCCGGAGGTTCTCCGCCGCCTCAAACACGGCGGAGCCGGTCGGGATGACGCACTGGGTCAGGCCGTAATGGTCCCGCAGATCGACGAAGAGCAACCCGCCATGGTCGCGCTTGCGGTGCACCCAGCCGGACAGCCGGACCGTGCTCCCGGCGTCGGAGGCGCGGAGGGCGCCGCAGGTGTGGGTACGATAGGCGTGCATGGAGGAGAAAACCCTGGGTGCGGACAGGGCCCCGGCGGTCCGTGCGGCCGTCTCCGGCCGCCCGCGACCCCGGGGCGGGGCGGCAAGAGGGCCAGCCCGACCCCGGGTGTCAACCCCGCGCCGCGGCGCCTGCGCTAGTCGGGGACGATCCGCGCCGCCCGCACCACCTCCGCCCATTTGCGGCGCTCCGCCGCGGCGAAGGCGCCGAAGGCCTGGGGCGTGTCGCCGGAGGGTTCGGCCCCCTCCGCGGCGAAGCGCGTCCGCAGCTCCGGCGTGACGAGGGAGGCCGCGATCTCCCGCTGCAGCCGGTCCACCACCGGAGCGGGCGTGCGGGCCGGGACGAGGATCCCGTACCAGGCGCTCATCTCGTAGCCCGGCACGCCGGCTTCCGCGACGGTCGGGACCTCCGGCAGCACGGCCGCGCGGCGGGCGGTGGAGACGGCGAGCGCCCGCACCCGCCCGTCCCGCACCAGGCCGATGGCGGCGGGGATGGAGGCCGGCATCATCGCCAGGGTGCCGGCCACGAGGTCGTTCAGCGCCGGTCCCGCCCCGCGATAGGGCACGTGGACGATGTCGATCCCGGCCATGAGCGCGAGATAGGCGCCGGCCAGGTGATTGGCCGAGCCATTGCCCGCGGAGCCGTAGTTGAGCGCCCCCGGCCGGGCCCGGGCGAGGTCCAGCAGCTCCGACAGCGTCCGGGCCGGCACGTCGGGATGAACCAGCATGAGCATCGGCGCCGCCGCCAGCAGCGTCACTGGCGCCAGCGCCTCGGCCGGGTCGGGCTGGAGGCCGGGAAAGAGGCTCGGGTTCACGGCGATGGGACCGATGTTGCCGACCAGCAGGGTGTGGCCATCCGCCGGCGCCTCGGCCGCGAGGCGGGTGGCGAGGTTGCCGGCCCCGCCCGGGCGGTTGTCCACCACGATGGGCACGCCGATCCGCTCGGCCACCTTCGCGGCCAACGACCGGGCCAGCACGTCCGTTCCCCCGCCGGGGGCATAAGGCACGATCAGGCGCAGGGGCCGGTTGGGCCATCCCTCCTGCGCGAGGGCGGCGGCCGGCAGGGTGAGGGCGGCACCGAGGACCCCGCGGCGGCTCGCCCGGACGATCGTCATGACACTCCTCCCTCTCCGTTGCCTCCCGCCTATCGGCGGCACCGGGCGGTGTCCAGGCATTGCGCCGCCGCCGCCGCCGGGCGATGCAGGGACGCGACCGGAGGCCCCCCGTGACCCAGACCGATGCCACCCACGACCCCTCCCTGCGGAGCTGGGTCGCCTCGGCCAATGGCCATCCGGACTTCCCGATCCAGAACCTGCCGCTCGGCATCTTCTCGCACGGCGCCCACCATCCCCGGGCCGGCGTCGCGATCGGGGACGAGATCCTCGACCTGCCCGCCGTGCTGGAGGCGGAGCTGCTGTCCGGGGAGGCCGCCCAGGCGGTGGAGGCGACGGCGGACGGGACACTGAACGGGCTGATGGCCCTCGGCGCCGGGCCGCGGCGGGCGCTGCGCACGCAGCTCTCGGCCCTCCTGGCCGCGGATGCCGTGCCCTATCCCGGGCTGCTGCGCGCCGCCGCCGACTGCACGATGCACCGCCCCGCCCGGATCGGCGACTACACGGATTTCTTCGTCGGCATCCACCACGCCACCAACACCGGCCGCTTCTTCCGCCCCGACAACCCGCTGCTGCCGAACTACAAATACGTGCCGATCGGCTATCACGGCCGCGCCTCCTCCGTGCGGGTCACCGGTGCGCCGGTCGTGCGCCCCAGCGGCCAGCGCAAACCCGCCAGCGAGACGGAGCCGAGCTTCGGCCCCTGCCGCAACCTCGACTACGAGCTGGAGATGGGCGTCTGGATCGGCCCCGGGAACGACCTCGGCGAGCCCATCCCGGTGGGGGAGGCCGCGTCCCACATCGCCGGCTTCTGCCTGCTGAACGACTGGTCCGCCCGCGACATCCAGGGCTGGGAGTACCAGCCCCTCGGCCCCTTCCTCGCGAAGTCCTTCCTCTCCACCATCTCCCCCTGGGTGGTCACGCCAGAGGCGCTCGCGCCCTATCGCATCCCCCAGCCGCCCCGCCCGAACGGCGATCCCGCCCCCCTGCCCTATCTGCATGACGTCGCGGACCAGGCGGCGGGCGCCTTCGAGATCGAGCTGGAGGTGACCATCCGCACCGCTACCATGCGGGAGAAGGGCCTGCCGCCGCACCGCCTCGGCCTCTCCACCACGCGCCACATGTACTGGACCGTGGCGCAGATGGTCGCGCATCACAGCTCCAACGGCTGCGACCTGAACCCGGGCGACCTGCTGGGCACTGGCACCCTCTCGGCGCCGGAGGCCAGCGGCTACGGCTCTCTGCTGGAGGTCTCCCAGGCCGGGCGCCAGCCCGTCACCCTGCCCTCGGGCGAGACCCGGCGCTTCCTGGAGGACGGGGACGAGATCGCGCTCATCGGCCATGCGCGGCGGGAGGGCTTCGCGACGATCGGGTTCGGCCCCTGCCTCGGCATCGTGGAGCCGGCCCGTTACAATCCGGCACCTTAACGCCGTCATCCCGCCGCTTTCGCTCACCAATTGGCGCCCGTCTCGTTCCTGGAGCCGAAACGACGCCGATGGACAGCCCTCCGCCTCCCGCCGATCCCCGTGCCGCGCTGGAGGTCGCCCGCAGTCACTTCGCCAGCGGCGCCACGCGCGCCCTGGAGGCCCGGCGCGACGCGCTGATCCGCCTGCGCGGCGGGCTGGAAGCGATGGAGGGCGAGGTCCTCGCCGCCCTCGAGCAGGATCTCGGCAAGTCGGCCTTCGATGGCTGGACCTCGGAGCTGCTGCTGGTCCGGCAGGAGATCGCGCTCGCGCTCAAGCGCCTGCCCCGCTGGGCGGCGCCGTCCCGCGTCCCGGTGCGCTGGTTCCACCGCCCCGGGCGGGCGGCCCTGTCGCTGGAGCCGCGCGGCGCCGTGCTCGTCATCGGTCCCTGGAACTACCCGGTGCAGCTCCTGCTCGTGCCACTGGTCAGCGCGCTGGCCGCCGGCAACACGGTGGTGCTGAAGCCGTCCGAGATGGCGCCGGCCACCGCTGCGGTGCTCGCGCGGCTGCTGCACGCGACCCTCGCGCCGCCGCTGGTGCAGGTTCTCCAGGGCGGGCCGGAGGTGTCGCAGGCCCTGACGGAACTGCCCTTCGACCACCTGTTCTTCACCGGCTCCTCGGCGGTCGGGCGGCGCGTGGCGGTGGCCGCGGCGCGCAACCTCGTCAGCACGACGCTGGAGCTGGGCGGCGTGAACCCCTGCATCGTGGACGAGACGGCGGACCCCGCCGTGACGGCCCGGCGCATCGCCTGGGGCAAGTTCCTGAACGCCGGCCAGACCTGCCTCGCCCCCAACCACGTGCTGGTGCATGAGAGCCGCTATGGGCCGCTGGTGGAGGCGCTGCGCAAGACGCTGACCGACTTCTACGGCGCGGACGGGCGGGGCCTGCAGCGCGTGGTGAACGCCCGCCACTTCGCCCGGATCGAGGCGATGCTCGACCAGGGCCGCGCGGCCCACGGGGGTGGTGCGGACGCCCAGGCCCTCCACGTCCAGCCCACCCTGCTGGTGGATCCCGTGCCCGGCGCAACGGTCCTGCGCGACGAGATCTTCGGTCCCATCCTGCCGATCCTGCCGTGGCGCGACCGGGACGCCATGCTGTCCGGCGTTGTCGCCCTGCCCGCGCCGCTGGCGCTCTACGTCCACAGCCGCGATCGGGGCTTCGTGCAGTGGGTGGCGGCCCGCACCCGCTCGGGCGGGTTCTGCGTGAACGACCACGTGGTGCAGGCGACCGTGCCGGAACTGCCCTTCGGCGGCGTCGGCGCCTCCGGCCAGGGCCGCTATCACGGACGCGCGGGGTTCGAGGCCTTCTCGAACGCCCGCGGCCGCTTCCACCAGCCCGCCTGGGCCGACCTGCCCATGCGCTACCCGCCGCACCGCACGCCGCTGTCCCTCATCAAGCGGATGATGGGTTGATCGCGCGTCGCCCGACCGCATCTGGGGCGGCGTGACGGCCTACGACGCGATCATTCTCGGCGCCGGCGCCGCCGGGCTGATGGCCGCCATGGCGGCCGGGCAGCGGGGCCGCCGCGTCCTGCTGCTGGACCACGGGGCCGAGGCGGGGGCGAAGATCCTCATCTCCGGCGGCGGGCGCTGCAACTTCACGAACCGGGAAACGGAGCCCGCGCGCTTCTTCTCGGAGAACCCGCATTTCGCCCGCTCCGCCCTCTCCCGCTACACGCAGCACGACTTCCTTGCGCTTGTGGAGCGCCACCGGATCGCCTGGCACGAGAAGACGCTCGGTCAGTTATTCTGTGACGGCTCCGCCCGCGCCATCGTCGCCATGCTGCTGGCGGAGTGCGAGGCGGCCGGCGTGGACCTACGGCTGCGCCACCGGATCACGGATGTCTCCCGCGCCGACGGCTTCCGGGTGGAGACGGATCGCGGCGCCTTCACCGCCCCGGCCCTGGTGCTGGCGACCGGAGGCCTGTCCATCCCGAAGCTCGGCGCCACCGGGCTGTCGCTCGACATCGCCCGGCGCTTCGGCCTGCCGGTGGTGGAGCCGCGCCCCGCCCTCGTGCCGCTGACCTTCGGGGAGGATTGGCTGCCCCTGATGCGCCCGATCGCCGGCGTCTCCCTGCCCATCGAGGCGCGCCTCGGCCGCGATCGCTTCCGGGAAGCGATGCTCTTCACCCATCGCGGCCTCTCCGGCCCCGCCATCCTCCAGATCTCCACGCCCTGGCGCGCGGGTGAGGCGATCACGCTCGACCTGCTGCCCGACCGCGACGCCGCCGCTCTGCTGCGGGAGCGCAAGCGGGACCGCCCGAAGGCCGGAATCGGCACGGTGCTGGGAGAGGTCCTGCCCAGCCGTCTCGCGGCAGCCTTGGCGGCGCACCGCTTCGCCCACCTGACCCGCCCGGTGGGGGAGTTGCCGGACAAGGCCCTGCTGGCCGTCGCCGGGATGCTGAAGGGCCTCTCCATTACCCCCATGGGCTCCGAGGGCTATGCCAAGGCCGAGGTCATGGCCGGCGGGGTGAGCACCGATGCCCTCTCCTCCCGCAGCATGGAGGCCAAGGCCGTCCCCGGCCTGCACGTCACCGGGGAGGCGGTGGACGTGACCGGCTGGCTCGGCGGCTACAACTTCCAGTGGGCCTGGTCCTCCGGCTGGTGCGCCGGGCAATCCGTCTGATGATCCCCTATATTCCCGATGCCATGCTCCGTCTGACCGAGATCAAGCTCCCGCTGGACCACACCGACGACGCCCTGCGCGACGCCGCCCTGGCGCGCCTGCGCGTCCCCGCCGACGACCTGCTGGACATCCACATCTTCCGCCGGGGCTACGACGCCCGGCGGCGCGGGGCCATCGCCCTCATCTACACCCTCGACGTGACGCTGCGGGACGAGGCCGGGGCGCTGCGCCGCCTGGCCGGGGAGAAGCACGTCACCCTCTCCCCCGACACGCGCTACCGCCTGCCGCCCGCCCCGCCCCCGCCCCGGCTGCGGCCCGTGGTGGTCGGGGCAGGCCCTTGCGGCCTCTTCGCGACGCTGGTCCTCGCGCAACTCGGCCTGCGCCCGATCCTGCTGGAGCGCGGTACCATCGTCCGCCAGCGCACGAAGGACACCTGGGGCCTGTGGCGGCGGGGCGTGCTGAGCCCCGAGAGCAACGTCCAGTTCGGGGAGGGCGGCGCCGGCACCTTCTCCGACGGCAAGCTCTGGTCGGGCATCGGCGATTCCGCCAACCGCATCCGCAAGGTGCTGGAGGAGTTCGTCGCCGCCGGCGCGCCGGAGGAGATCCTTTACGTCTCCAAGCCGCATATCGGCACCTTCCGCCTCGTCTCCATGGTGGAGAAGCTGCGCGCGGGGGTGGAGGCGATGGGCGGCGAGTACCGCTTCGACACGCGCGTCGAAGGGTTGGAACTGAACGAGGACCGCCGTATCCGCGGCCTGCATCTCTCGGACGGATCGTTCCTGGAGGCCGACCACGTCGTCCTGGCGGTCGGTCACTCCGCCCGCGACACCTTCGCGATGCTGCACGAGGCGGGGGTGGACATGGTGGCCAAGCCCTTCTCCATCGGCGTGCGGATCGAGCACCCGCAGGGGCTGATCAACACCTGCCGCTTCGGCCCCCAGGCCGGACATCCGCTGCTCGGCGCCGCCGACTACAAGATCGTGCACCACTGCCGCGGACCGGGGCTGGAGGGCCGCTCGGTCTACTCCTTCTGCATGTGCCCCGGCGGCCGCGTCGTCGCCGCCGCGTCGGAGCCCGGCCGGCTGGTGACGAACGGCATGAGTCAGTACCGGCGCGACGAGCGCAACGCGAATGCCGGCATCGTCGTCGGCATCACACCGGAGCGCGACTACCCCGGCGGCCCGCTCGCCGGCATCGCCCTCCAGCGTCACTGGGAGGAGCGCGCCTTCGTCGCCGGCGGCAGCAACTACCGCGCCCCGGCACAGCGCGTCGGCGACTTCCTCGCCGGCCGTCCCTCCACGGCGCTCGGAGAGGTGGTGCCATCCTATCTTCCCGGCGTGACGCCCACCGATCTCTCCCTCTGCCTGCCGGACTTCGTCGTGGCGGCGATCCGGGAAGCCCTGCCCGCCTTCGATCGCCAGATCCGCGGCTTCGCGATGGCCGATGCGGTGATGACGGCGGTGGAGACCCGCACCTCCTCCCCCCTCCGTCTCCGCCGCGGGGAGGATGGGCAGAGCCTGAACACCCCGGGTCTCTTCCCCGCCGGGGAGGGCGCGGGCTTCGCCGGCGGCATCCTGTCCGCCGGCGTGGACGGCATCCGCGCCGCGGAGGCGGTCGCGGCCAGTCTCACCAACGCCCTGCAGGCAGCCTGACCATGGATGTCGCGATCATCGGCGGCGGCATCGCGGGCATGGCGCTCGCCTGCAACCTGCACGACCGGGGCATCGGCTGCCGCGTCTATGAGGCGGTGCCGGAGGTGCGCGAGCTCGGCGTCGGCATCACCCTGCTGCCGCACGGGATGCGGGAACTCGCGGCGCTCGGCCTCCAGGACAGGCTGCTGCGCCTGGGCATCGAGAACGAGACGAGCGCCTTCTTCAACCGCTTCGGCCAGAAGATCTACGCCGAGCCCCGCGGCCGCCATGCCGGCTACGAGACGCCAGAGGTCGGCATCCACCGGGGACGCCTGCACGCCGCCCTGCACGAGGCCGCCCGCGCCCGCATCGGCGCCGACCGCATCCACCTCGGCCATCGCCTGGCCGGGATCGAGCAGGAGGAATCCGGCGTCACTCTTCGCTTCGCCGGCGGGCACACCGCGCGCGCCGACGTGGCGATCGCCTGCGATGGCGTGAACTCCGCCGTGCGCCGCCACTTCTACCCCGGGGAGGAGGTGGTCTTCACCGGCATCAACACCTGGCGCGGCGTGACGCGGCGCGCCCCGATCCTCGGTGGCCGCACCTACATGCGGATCGGCACGCTGCGGATGGGCAAGATCGTCATCTACCCCATCGCCGATGAGCCGGATGGCGAGCAGCTCATCAATTGGACCACCGAGATCCAGTCCGACACCACCGCCCGCAACGACTGGAACAAGCCCGGCCGGCTGGAGGACTTCCTGCCGATCTACGCGGACTGGCGCTTCGACTGGCTGGATGTGCCGCAGCTGCTGCGCGACGCGGAGACGATCTTCGAGTACCCGATGGTGGACAAGGACCCGGTGGACCGCTGGACCTTCGGCCGCGTCACCTTCGCCGGGGACGCCGCGCATCCGATGTATCCGCGGGGCTCCAACGGATCGGCCCAGGCGCTGATCGATGTCCGCGTCCTGGCCGACCTGCTGGCGAAGGAGCCTGACGCCCAGGTGGCGCTTCGCGCCTATGAGGCCGCGCGCGCCGGTCCCACCGCCGCCGTCGTCCGCACCAACCGCAGCAACCCGCCGGACAGCCTCATCGCGCGCGTGGAGGAACTGACGCGCGACCAGCCCTTCGACGACCTGGACGCGATCATCACACAGGACGAGCTGCGCGCCATCTCCGATCGCTACAAGCAGGTGGCGGGCTTCGCCCTCGCGCCGCGCAAGGGTTGAGGCGCGCCGATCTGGTCCTGCGGCCGCTCAGGCCCGGAACCGGGCCAGCAGGTCGGGTGCGCCCATCTGCCCGCCCTTTAGCATGACCTCCAACCCGTCGAGGGCGGGATCGTCACTGTGGCCCCGGCACAAGGCGACGCCGGGCGCGATCGCGCCGGCATGGGACAATCCCCAGAGGTTCAAGGCCCGCGCCCCGAGGCTTGAAGTGTCGCCGCCCGCGATGCCAAGACGCCGCACCGGATGCCGTTTCATCACGCGGGCCAGCAGGGCGGCCGTCGCGGCGGCCGCCTCGCCCGGCGGCAGGGTCGTCCCCTCCGGCTTCTCGGTGACGAGGAGAACGTCCTCGCCCGATGCGAGCAACCGACAGGCTTCGGCGGCCGTAGCGTCCGATCCCTCGGCAAGGCGGACGGGATCGACAGTCACGCGGCGATAGCCCGTCGCCTCCTCCACCTGTCGGCGCGTCACTGGCGAGAGACTTCCCGCCAGCACGAGGACGGGGCCGGATTTCGGGCGCAGCGCGACGTCGCCCGTCTCGGCGGCCCGATCCGCACACCAGGCTTGCGCGACGCCGCTCGGCCCGACCGCGAGCAGCGGCGCCCCCTGTGCGCGCGCGCGGAGGATGCGCCCGATCACCGGGAGATCGGACTCCCGGCTGACATCCATCAGCACGGCGCCCGGATCATCGCCGAGCAGCCTGTCCAGCAGATCCTCCAGCGCTGCCGTGTCCGGCGCATAGCTGGGGTAGGCAACGGCCACGGCGCTCAGGCCCTGCGCCGAGAAATGCAGGCGCAGATCGGCCTCGTTCATGGGCGTGACGGGATGGACGCGCATGGTCGGGTGCCGATCGATGCGGTGGACCGCGGCGCCCGTCCCGGCCGCGGCAAACAAGTTCCCGAACAGCGTGAAGCGCCCGATATTGGGCTGGCCGCCGACGATGGGCCGGAAGGCGTTGCGGAAGAAGGGACGCAGCGCCGCCACCGCCGCACCGATGCTCCCGACATCCGGCGCGCTGTCGAAGGTGGAGCAGCATTTGTAGTGCATGATCCGCACGCCAAGGTCGCGGAAGAAGCGGCCGACCGGCTCCAGCTCCGCAGCCATCGCGTCCGGCGCCATGGCGCGGGAGGCACCCGCGATACCCACCGCATCCAGCGGGCCGGCGCGCTCCAGACGGGGGGCGTCCGGCTGGCGGAGGAAGAGCAGCGACCGCATTCCCCCCTTGGACAACTCGGCCAGCGTGTCGGTGGCGCCGGTGAAGTCGTCGCCGTACCAGCCGTATTCCGGGGCGCTCATCGGCCGCCGAAGGTCTCGAGGGCCTGGCGCAGGGCGGGGCGCTCGCGCGCGGCCACTTCCAGCGTCTCTCCGCGCACCGTCGCCTCCCAGGCCTCGCGGATGCTGGCGACGCCGGCGGCCGGCCCGCCCGGATGTGCCATGACGCCGCCTCCGGCCATGAACAGCAGGTCCGTGTGGCCGATCGCCGCGTAGGTCGCGGGCGCCGTCCCCGCCCATTGCCCGGAGGAGAAGGCGGGCATGACCCTGTCATCCACATCACCCGCGAGGCGCGTCACGCAATCCCGGGCAGAGGAGACCACCTCCGCATCCTCCTGCGCGAATTTCCCCTGCAGCCCGTGAACATGCATGTGGTCCACCCCCGCCAGGCGCCAGAGCACCTGATAGGCCTGGAAGCCGATGCCGAGCAGCGCGTGGCGGGAGAAGGCACCGTAGCCGTTGCGGTGCCCGTGCAGTGCCAGGTCCGTACTCCGTCGCAGCGTCTCGATCGCGGAGAAACCGCACCAGTTGAGGCTCGCCATGATGCAGGTGCCGCCCTCCTTCGCCACCAGGTCGGCGTGGCGGCGCATGGCGTCCGTCTCGTCGGTGATGTTGAAGGCGACCATCACGTGCTTGCCCGTGCGATCGCGGTGACGGCGCACCGCGTCCATGACGGCCGGAATGCGCTGGGCGAGCGGCGCGTGATCGGGATCCGCGCTGATCTCGTCGTCCTTGATGAAGTCGAGCCCCGCCTCGCAGAGGCGCGCGACAAGGTCGGCCGTCTCCGTCGCGCTCAACCCGACATTCGGCTTGATGATGGAGCCGACGAGCACGCCGGTCTCCACCCCCGTCAGGCGCCGCGTGCCCGCCAGCCCCTGCGCGGGCATCGCGAAGCGGCGTCGATAGGCCGGCGGCAGGTCGATGGACTCCAGCCGCAACCCCGTCACCTCGCCGAGGTCGAAGAGGTTGCCGGCGACGATGGAGGCGAGCGTCGGCAGGTTGGCGCCGACATTCGCCACGGGGAAATCCAGCGTGATCCGCGCCCGGCGCCAGGGACCGGGGACGCCGCGGCGGGTCAGCCAGGCATTCGGCAAGGCGGGGCTGTCCGCCGTGTCCAGCGCCTCTACCGAGACGACCACGGCGCGAGCGCGGTCCCGCAGTTCGTCCGTCTCGCCCTCCACGCGGGTGAAGGTGCCGCAGGACTGCTCGCCCGCCATCACCTCCGCGACCTTCGCGGGGTCGAGCGGCGTCTCGATCAGGTAGGTGGCGCGGAAGCGGTCGTCACGCATGGACCAGCAGCTTCGACAGGTCGGGGAAGGGGCGGACGGGGTCCTTCCCGTCCCAGGTCTCCGACGCTTCCCGAATCAGGCGGAACATCTCGCCCTTGGGGCCCGCGACCTCGGACAGCTCGATCACCGTGCCGGGGTGGTAGTGGGTGTCAAAATAGACGAAGCGGCCGCGCTCCCCCACCTCGCCGCTCATCACCGGCTTGAAGCCCTCGGCGATCAACCGCTCCATGTCGGCGTCGTAGTCGCTCGTCCAATAGGCGACGTGCTGCAGGCCGGTGTGCCCGGCATCGGTGAAGTCTTTGTACATGGACGGCACGTCGTTGCGACACTGGATGAGCTCGACCTGCACGAAGCCGGAATTGGCGAGCGCGACGGAGTTGTGCGGCTCATAGCTCTCGCCCTTGTAGCGGTAGTTCTTGATCGGCACGCGCGGGTTGTAGAAGAAGGGGCCGACGCCCAGGACGCGGCTCCAATAGTCCATGGCGGCCTCGATGTCCGGCACCACGTAGCCGAGCTGGCGGATCTGGCCGAGGAAGCGGCTCATCGTCTGTGTCCTGCTTGAGGAGAGGAAGGGCGGCTCAGAGGAAGCCGATGGAGAACCAGGGCACGGCGGCGACCAGCACCAGCCCGACGAGCAGGGCGGCGACATAGCCCCAGATGTAGCGGAGCCCCTCGTCCGGGTTCACCTTGCTCGTCGCGCAGGCGCCGTAATAGCCGACGCCGAAAGGCGGGGCGAAAAGCCCGATGCCCATCGCGAAGATCACGACCATCGCGTAGTGCACCTCGTGCACGCCGGTGGCCTTGGCGAGCGGGAAGAGCAGTGGCCCGAAAAGGACGATGGCCGGGATGCCCTCCAGCACGCTGCCGAGGATGACGAAGGCGACGATGGAGACGGCGAGGAAGCCGTAGGCTCCGCCGGGGATCGCCCCCATCAGCCGCGCCAGGCTCTGGGAGAAGCCCGACTGCGTCAGGCCCCAGGCCATGGCGGTGGCGCATCCCACGATGAAGATGATGGCGCCGGTCAGCGCGGCCGTGTCGGCCAGCATCGGGCCGATCCGGCGCCAGTCGAACTGGCGGTAGACGAGCAGGCCCATGAGCACTGCGTAGCCGATGCCGATGGTCGAGACTTCGGTGGCCGTCGCAACCCCCTCCACCACCGCCGCGCGGATGATGAAGGGCAGCGCGATGGCCGGCAGCGCGACGATGAACAGCCGCAGCACCTGCCCCCAGGACGGCCTGACGATGTGGCTCAGATCCTCGTGCCGGTAGCGACGCCAGACAACGAAGCAGAGGCAGAGGCCGAGGACCAGAGCCGGCACCATGCCGCCGGTGAAGAGGGCGGCGATGGAGACGCCGGTGACGGAGCCGATGGTGATGAGCACGATGCTCGGCGGGATCGTCTCGGTCTGCGCCCCCGTGGCGGAGAGCAGGGCGACGAGATCGCCAGGCTTGGATCCCCGCGCCTTCATCTCCGGGAACAGCACCGGCGCGATCGCCGCCATGTCGGCGATCTTCGAGCCGGAGATGCCGGAGACGAGGTACATCGCCCCGATCAGCACATAGGACAGCCCGCCCCGGACATGCCCGAGCAGGCTGGCGAGGAAGCCGATCATGGCGCGCGCCATGCCCGTCATCTCAATGAGTGCGCCGAGGAAGACGAAGAGCGGTACGGCGAGGAGGATGAGGTGCGACATGCCCTCGTCCAGCCGCCCCACCACCACCAGCAGCGGTGTGGAGGTGGTGCAAGCGAGGTAGCCGAAGGTGGCGAGGGCAAAGGAGAAGGCGATGGGCACGCCGGCGAAGACGTTCACCGCCACGATGCCGACGAAGAAGATCAGCAGGTTCACCTGCCCCAGCGGCTTCAGCACCGGACCGAGCCACCAGAAGGCGAGGACCAGCGCCGCCGTCAGCACCGCCGCGGCGGCCACCGCGACCGGCTGCCCCAGCCGCAGAAGGCGGATCAGGCCCACCGGGATCATCAGCGCCAACCCCACGGGCAGGGCCGAGGCACGCCAGGCGTTGGTGATCTCCAGCGCGGGGGTGACGATGAAGACCTCCTCCTCCGCATACTCGATCGCGTGGTGCAGAACGAGGAGGACGAAGGCGAGGGAGGCGGTCAGCGCCAGCGCCTCCAGCAGCGCCCGCGCCCGCGGCCCGACGCGGGTGACGAGGCCGGTCATCCGCATGTGCTCGCCCCGCCGCAGCGCGACCACGGCGCCGAGCATGGAGAGCCAGAGGAAGAGGATGGACGCCAGCTCGTCCGTCCAGACGATCGGCGCGTGGAAGACGTAGCGCGCCGTGACGCCGGCGCCGAGGATGATGATCTCGGCCAGGACGAGCGCCGCCGCCACCGCCTCCACCGCGCCGCCGAGGACGCGGTCGAAAGCGAAGGCGATCCGCGCCGCCGCGCCGTCCGGCAGCGCGGCGGGCTCCATGGCGGTGGCGTGGCCGGCCATCGTCCTGTCGTCCCTCAGGCCAGCCGGCCGACGGCGGCCTCGAGCAGGCCCCAGGCCTCGTCCCCGAAGCGGCCCTTCCACTCCCCGTAGAAGCCGGCGGCGCGGAGGCGGGCGCGGAAGCTTTCGGGGTTCACGGCGTTGAACGAAAGCCCCTTGGATTCCAGATCCGCCTGCACCGTCGCGTTCAGCCCGGCGATGTCGCCGCGCTGCTGCAGCCCCGCCTCGTTGATGGCGTTGGAGACGATCCGCTGGAGGTCGGCCGGCAGCCCGCGCCAGGCGCGGCCGTTCGCGATGAACCAGTAGCCATCCCAGATGTGGTTGCTCAGCGCGCAGCTCCGCTGCACCTCATAGAGTTTCGCGACCTGGATGATTGGCAGCGGGTTCTCCTGCGCGTCCACGATCCGCGTCTGCAGGGCGGAATAGACCTCGCTGAACTGCAGGCTCGCCGGCGCGGCGCCGAGGCCGCGGAACATCGAGATGGAGAGCGGGCTGACCGGCACGCGGATCTTCAGGCCATCCATCGCGGAGGCCTCCGTGATGGCGCGGCCGCTGGTGGTCATCTGGCGGAAGCCATTGTCCCACATCTTCTCGAAGGCGAAGAGGTTCACCCGGGAGATGGCCTGCCGGACATGCGCGCCGACGCCGCCATCCATCGCCTTCCAGACCTGCTCGTAGTCGGAGAAGGCGAAGCCCAGCGCGTTGATGGCGGCCACCGGCACCAGCGTCGCGATCACCAGGGCGGAGGGCGTGAAGAACGTGATGCCGCCGCTGCGCACCTGGGACAGCATGTCCGTGTCGCCGCCCAGCTGGTTGTTCGGGAAGATCTTGATGTCCACCCGCCCGTTCGTCTCCCGCAGGATGCGCTCCACCGCCTCCTGCGCGCGGAGGTGCAGGGGATGCGTCACGGGCAGGTTGTGGCCGTACTTCCAATCGAACTCGGCAGCCCGGGCGATCCGGGGGGAGGCGATCAGCGCAGCGGCGGGAAGCCCGGCAGCGAGGCGGAGCGCGGAGCGGCGCGTGACGGGGGTCATGATGGCATCCTCCCTCAGATTCTTGATGCGAACTGATGGTTTTAGTGGTGGCGGCACGCTATTTCAGCGCATCATCCAGCGTCAAACACGTTTGATGATGGAATTTGATGGATTCCTCCCCGCCCCAGCGTATCCGGGTTCCCGACGTCGCCCGGGAAGCCGGCGTCTCCACGGCCACGGTGGACCGGGTGCTGAACGGGCGCCCCGGCGTGCGCCCGGTGACGGTGGAGCGCGTGGTCCGCGCCGCCGCGGCGCTCGGCTACATCCTGGACACCAGCCCCTTCGTCGCGCAGGCCCGGCGTCCGATGCGGCTGGTCTTCCTGCTGCCCGAGGGGTCCAATCGCTTCCTGACCCTGCTCGGGCACCTTGTGGGCGAGACACGCGCGCGGTTCGAAGCCTTGGGCATGACCGCGAGGGTCGAGTTCATCCGCAGCTTCAACCCGGAGCTTCTGGCGAAGGCGCTGCGAGAGGCCGGGCGCGAGGCGGACGGCGTCGCCTTCATGGCGCTGGAACATCCCGCCGTGCGGGAGGCCGTGAACGCCCTCGCAGAGGCCGGGACGCCGACTGTCACCCTCATCTCCGACATCGCGAACACCCGGCGCGCCGCCTATGTCGGGCTGGAGAACCGCGCCATCGGGCGGACGGCAGGCTACCTCATGGCGCGCTTCATCGGGCGCCGCCCGGCGAAGGTGGCGATGATCGCCGGCAGCCTGAGCTACCGCGCGCATGAGGAGCGGGAGATGGGCTTCCTCCATCTCTTCGCGGAACTCTTCCCGATGATCGAGGTGGTCGGGCTGCGCGAGGGCCAGGACGACGAGGCGAAGAACTACCGCCAGTCCAAGACCCTGCTGGGCCGCCACCCCGACCTGGCGGGCATCTACAACATCGGCGGCGCCGCGCTGGGCATCGCCCGCGCCCTGCGTGAGGCGAGGCGAGAGATGGAGACCGTCTTCATCGGCCACGGCCTGACGCCCGATACGCGCACCCTGCTGATCGAGGGCACAATGGACGCGGTGATCACCCAGAACCCGCGCACCAGCCTGATGGATTGCGCCACGATCTTCGACAACCTGCGCGCCGGACGAGAGGCGACCTGCGGCGTCGCGCGCACCTCGGGCGAGATCATCCTGCGCGAGAACCTGCCCTGATCCCGGCCGGACCTCAGTCCAGCGTCATCTGCGCCGCCTCGACGACCGGCCGCCAGATCGTCAGCTCCCGCGACACCGCGCGGCCGAGATCCTCCGGCGTGCCGCCGATCGCGGCCATGCCGAGTTCCGTCAGCATCGTGCGCCCGGCGTCGCTGCGGCCCCAGGCATCCACGACGGCGGCGATGCGGGGCGGGATGGCGGCGGGAATTCCGGCGGGGGCGACGGCGCCGTACCACACCGTCGCCTCGTAGCCCGGCTGCCCCTGCTCGGCCACGGTCGGCACCTCCGGCAGCTGCGCCATGCGTCGGGTAGAGGTGACCGCGATCCCGTGCAGCGCCCCGCGCCGGACATGAGGGACGTAGACCGACGCGGTGTCGATCCCGAGCTCCACCGTCCCCGCCAGCAGGTCCGTCTGCGCCGGGCCCGTGCCGCGATAGGGGACGTGGTTCAGCTCCATCCCCGTCTGATTGCACAGCATGAGGATCGCCAGATGCCCCTTGGATCCGGTGCCCGCATTGGCGCAGGCCACCGCGCCCGGCCGCGCACGGACATAGGCGATCAGCTCCGGCAGGGTGCGCACCGGCAGGCGGGGATGCGCGATGATCATCAGCGGCGCCTCGGCCACCAGGGACAGGGGCGTGAAGTCGCGCTCGGGATCGTAGGGCAGGTTGCGGTAGATGAGCTTGTTGCCCGCGATCGGGCTGCTGCCGCCGACGAGCATCGTATAACCGTCCGGACGGGCGCGGGCGACCTGCGCGGCGCCCAGGCTCCCCGCCGCGCCGCTGCGGTTGTCCACCACGAAGGGCTGGCCGAGCGCCTCGGAGAGCGCCCGCGCCACCGCCCGCGCGATGATGTCGCTGCCGCCGCCCGGCGGATAGGGAGAGATGACGGTCACGGGACGGCTGGGCCAGTCATCCCCCTGCGCGAAGGCCGGCAGCGCCGGCGACGCGAGCGCGGCGACGACGCCGCGCCGGGTGATCCCGTTCACGCCGCCGCCTCCCGCCCGCGATCCGCGAGGAAGGCGCGCACGCGGGCACCGACCTCCGACGCCTTCTCCCAGCCCATGCAGAAGCGCGCCTCCTTCACCACCTCTCCGGCGACGAGCCGCGGCAGGCGCCGGCGGTACTCGTCCATCAGGCCGGTGTAGTGGAAGTGCTCCCCCATCAGCAGCAGCGTGTCGCGCTGCAGCCGCTCCATGCCGGCACCGATGTCGTAGGCGTTCAGCGCGTCCAGGGCCTGCCAGCGGTTCCGCCCCGCCTCGATCTGCGCGCGGTTGATGCGGTCCATCCAGGATTGGTCCGGGTTCAGCGGCGCGTGGGACGGATCCCTCTCCCGCATGAAGTCGAGGGTACGCGTCATCGGAAAGCCCGAGGCATCCGCCGGCCGCAGGTCGTTCTTCAGCGGCGCGTGCACGTCGTGCGCCTGCTTCCGGTCGCGGTAATAGGGGCAGTTGAGCAGGACCACCGCCTCGATCCGGTCGGCGTGGGAGACGCCGAGCTCGATCGCGACCGCGGCGCCCGTCGCCTCCCCCAGCGCGGTGAAGCGGGAGATGCCGAGGGCCTGCATGACCGCGACGACCACTTCGGCGTAATCCCCGATGCTCGGCTGGAAGGCGATGGGGTCGGACATGCCGTGGCTGGGATAGTCGATGGCCACCACCCGGTGGGCCGGTGCGAGTTCGGCCATCAGTTCCAGATAGAGCGCGGAGGATTGCTGGTTGATGTGCATCAGCGCGATCGCCGGGCCCCGGCCGGCCTCGCGGAGGTGGATCTGGCCGAAGCGCGTGGGCACGAGGTGTCGGATAGGCGGGTTCATGACAGCTTCCTCCGCGCCGCCGGGGCGGCCGATCGGATCATGATACCGGGATGAAGTTCTCCCGGTAGAGCGCGGGCGGCGGCGTTGTCGCCGCGGATGCGGCTGCGCGGCCCACCCTCTTCGCGGGACTCCCGACCTGTCAGACGGACGCTGTCGCGATCGAGCATCGATCCCTGGCGGCCGGCCCGACCTCCTCGGGCCGACCGGTACAACGGCACACCGGCCGGTACGGATGAGGCTCGGCGCGGCCATTCCGGGCCGAGGCAGTCGGTCCCGAGGGAGCGGAACGCCCAGGCGTGACCAGCGCCTCTGCCATATTTGCATCTGCAAGGCATTCGCATTAAGTCGATCGAGAGCTTCTCGGGGGCCCCTGCCGCCCGGAGACCTCCTTGCCGCCCGATGGACCTCCTCCGCGAGAACGTGCCCGATGAACCGCCGCGTGCTCGCGACGCTCTGCGCGCTCTACCTGCTCCAGGGCACCTCCTCCGCCTTCTTCTACATCGCCCTTCCGGCCGCGCTGCGGGAAGCCGGGGCGCCGGTCAGCCTGATCGGCACGACCTTCCTTGCCTACCTGCCCTTCGGGCTGAAGCCGCTCTGGGCGCCGCTGCTGGACCGCTACGGCTCCACCCGGACGGGGCGGCGGCGCTCTTGGATGCTGCCGGCACAGGCGGTCCTGGTGCCATTGTTCCTGATGGCGGCGCTGCTCAATCCGCTGGGGGATTTCGGGCTGATGATGGCCCTCGCCTTCGGCATCACCACGTCGGCGGCCACCCAGAACGCGGCCGCCGATGCCTGGGTGGTCGAACGCCTGCCGGGCGACATGCGCGGCTGGGCCAACGGCGCCCAGGCCGGGTCCCACGCGCTCGGCGGGCTGCTGGCCGGCGGGGTGGCGGCGCTGCACGGCCTCGGCGGCTGGCCGGCCATGGCGACGGCGATGGCAGGGCTGTCGGCCGCGGGCACGCTGCTGCTCTTCCTGCTGCCGGTGGACAGGGGCGAGAACGCGGCGCCGCCCGCCCCCCTGATCCTTCCCTGGCACCGGCTGGCCGATCCCGACATCCGGCGCTCCCTCGGGCTGCTGATGCTGGCGCGCACCGGGCTGAACCTGCCAGTCGGGCTTGTTGGGGCGATGGGAGTCGATGCGGGGCTGTCGGTCGGCACCACGGCCCTCATCGGCGGCGTCGGGGGCGGGGCGGCCACGATCCTCTCGGCCGCGCTCGGCGGCTGGCTCGTGCAGCGCTTCGGGCCCACCCGCGCCCTCGCGGTGGGATCAGCGGTCTGTGGGGCTTCCTCCCTCGCGATCGGGGTGACGCTCTGGCGCCTCGGCCTCGCGCCCGCCCTCGCGGTGGCGGCCTCGCTCCATGTCTTCGCGGCGGGCACGCTCGTCTTCGTGGCGCTGCACGGGCAGTTCATGGCCGTGGCAGACCCCCGGCGGGCGGCCACGGACCTCGCCCTGCTGACGGGGCTGGAGCTGTTCTTCGGCCTGTTCATCGCCTCGCTCGGCGGCTGGATCGCCGGATCGGTCGGGGGCTATGCCGGCGTCTTCGGGCTCGCCGCCGTCGCCAGCCTTCTGGCCGTGCCGGCGGCGCTGCATCACCGCCAGGCGGCGACCGCGATGGCCGCATCGCCCGGGTCCGGCCGGCCGTGACGCCCGCGCCCGTCCGCATCGCCCCGGCCCGCCCGGCACCGCCCGAGGCCGGCCGGCCGTTCGAATTCCTAGACGGCCGGCCGGGACGGCTCGGCGCGGCCCTCCTGCCGCTCGCCGCGCATCCGGACGCGCTGCCCGGCCGCCTGCTTGTGGAGCCGGGCGGGCTGGAGGCGCTCCTCGCCCCGCTGCGGCGGACGAGGCTGGGCGTGGCGCTCCGTCCCCTCACCTCCTTCTGGTCCCGCTATCTGTTCTTGGCGGTCATCCCGCCGGCCGTCCTCACCGCGCTGCTCGCGCCACGCCACCTCCCATGGAGAGTGGCGGAGACCGGGGTGGTCCTGAACGAGGCGGGGCTGCCGGTCGCGGTCGGCCTGCGGGATGCGGGCCGCCCCGCGGCCGGTCCGGCTCCGCTGGAGGAGCGGCTCGCGCCCTTCCTGCACGGCTACCTGGAACCGGTGGTGGAAGGGTTGGCGGCCGGCGCGCGACTGGCCCCGCGAATCCTCTGGGGCAATGTCGCGCATTACCTGGACTGGGTGGCCCGCAGCCTGGGTGACGAGGTGTCACCGGCGCTGGCGAAGGACCTCACGGCCCTGTTGCAGGGCCCCGACTGGCCATCAGGCGGACGGAACCCCGTCCGCGGCCTGATCCGCCGGATGCCGGGCCAGGACGGACCGCAGCGCGCCGTCTGCTGCCTACTCCGCCAGATGCCGGAGGGGAAGACGTGCCGTGGCTGCCCCGGCGCGTCCTGTCCCCGCCTTGCCACGAAGTTACTTGCTGAGACTGATAATCTTTCGCACAAGGACGTGACCTTGGGCGGGATGTCCGCCGGGGCCGCATAACCGGAAGATTGAGATGATGGGCTTTGAGCCGCGGGTACCACGGCTGTTGTGGCTGCTGAGCAGTGTCGCCTTCGTGGTACCGGCCGTGGCGCAAACGCCGCCGGCGGCCACGCCGGGAACAGCGCTGGAATTGCCCTCGGTGGAGGTGCAGAGCCAGGCGGAGCGGGCGCTCGATCAGGTGCGCGGCTTCGTGGCGAACACCGAGATCACCGGCACCAAGACCGACACGCCGCTGATCGAGAACCCGCAGTCCATCTCCGTCGTGCCGCGCGACCAGATCGACGCCCGCCAGGCGCAGACGCTGGGCGAGGCGCTGCGCTACAACGCCGGCGTCCGGACCGAGGTCTTCGGCCCCGACACCCGCACGGACTGGCTGCAGATCCGCGGCTTCGACGCGCAGGACAACGGCATCTTCCTGAACGGCCTGCGCTACAACGCCGGCTTCGCGGGCAGCGTCTATGAGACCTACGGCCTGGAGCGCTACGAGATCCTCCGCGGCCCCGCCTCGGTGCTCTATGGCCAGATCGCGCCGGGCGGCCTCATCAACCAGGTCTCCCGCCGCCCGACGCAGACGCCGCAGGGCGAGGTCCGGCTGTCCGCCGGCTCCTTCGATCGCCTGCAGGCGCAGGGCTACTCGAGCGGGCCGCTGACCGCCAACGGCGTCTGGTCCTACAGCCTCACGGGCCTCGTCCGGGACAGCCGGACGCAGGTGGATTCGACCCGCGACGACCGCTACTTCATCGCCCCCGCCCTGACCTGGCGGCCGACCGACAACACGCGGGTCACGCTGCTGCCCTACTACCAGCACGACCGTACCTCCGGCGGCCAGTTCCTGCCCTATGTCGGCACGGTGGTGCCGACGCCTTTCGGCCGCATCAGTCGCGACCGCTTCACCGGCGAGCGCGCCTTCGACCGCTACGAGCGCGACCAGTGGGGCATCGGCTACGAGATCGAGCACCGCTTCGACAGCGTGTGGAGCGTCCAGCAGAACTTCCGCTACAGCCACACCGGCATCGACTGGCGGCAGGTTTATGGCGGCGGCCTGACCGCGGACCAGCGCTCGCTCAACCGCTTCAACTACCTTGCCGACATCGACGTGGACACGGTGCAGGTGGACAACCAGGTCCAGGCCCGGTTCTCGACCGGCCCGCTGCAGCACACGGTGCTGGCCGGCTTCGATTATTCGCGCGTGAACCTGCGGAACACGCAGTTCTTCAACTTCGCCCCGTCGCTTGACCTTTTCACGCCGAGCTACGGCAGTCCGCTGCCAGCGCTGACGACGCCGTTCCTCAACACGCGCCAGACGACGTCGCAGTACGGGCTCTACGCGCAGGACCAGATCCGGTTCGACCGCTTCCTGCTGACCGGCAGCATCCGGCATGACTGGGTGCCCAGCACGCTGGAGAACCGGGTCGCGGGAACCCGGACCAGCCAGGACGACAGCGCCCTCACCGGCCGCGTCGGGCTGATCTACCTCGCCGCCAACGGACTCGCGCCCTATGCGAGCTACGCGCGCTCCTTCCAGCCGCAGATCGGCGTCAACGCCAGCGCCGCGCCCTTCGATCCGCTGGAGGGCGAGCAGTATGAGGTGGGCATCAAGTACCAGCCCCCCGGAATCAACAGCTTCATCCAGCTCTCCGCCTTCCACCTGACGCAGCGCAACACCCTCATCACCGATCCGAACAACACCTTCTTCCAGGCCGCGCTGGGCGAGATCCGGGTGCGCGGCCTCGAGCTGGAGGGCACGGCGAGCCTCACGGAAGGGCTGAGCCTCGTCGGCAACCTCACCTACCTGGACCCGGAGATCACCCGGGGCGAGCCGGGGCAGGTGGGCAATCGTCCGCCGGGCGTGGCGAAGTTCACCGCCGGCCTCTACGGCGACTACACCTTCCGGGAGGGGTCGGGCCCGCTCTCCAGCCTCGGGCTTGGCCTCGGCGTGCGCTACCTCGGCAACACCTCGGCCTCCGCCACCAGCCGGGCCGTCGTGCCCTCCACGACGCTGTTCGACGCCGCGGTGCGCTACGATCTCGGCCAGCTCACCACGAGCCTGAAGGGGTTCCAGGCGGCGCTGAACGTCAGCAACCTGGCCGACACGCGCTATGTCGGCCGCTGCTCCAGCGAGACGGCGTGCTTCTACGGCACGCGGCGCACCGTGATCGGCAGCCTCGTCTATCGCTGGTGAGAATCGATCGGGAGATGCCGCACCGTCCTCGGTGAGGCGTCCACCCGGGCAAGCGACTCGGGCCGTGTCCGGTGCCGACCGGCCGCGGCCCGGACCCTGCGGGGCGGGCGGACCAGGACCGAGCCCGCCGAAGACACCAGCAGGATGGTGAGGCGTCACGGCCGCCGCGCCATCTCCCTCTCTGCGGCCTCGCGTCGGCGGGCGAATAAGACCGCCCCTCCCCAACTCGCCTGACCAACGGGCCGTCGCGATCCGTTTGCATCGTATGGACGCACCGGACCTCTCTGCGCCGCCAGGACCGGGGCGACTCAGAAGCCCCTTGCTTCACGCGCGTTTCGGGGCCAGCGACCTGACTGTGCTCCGCACGCCACACGCCGATCACCGCCGGTGAGAAAGTGCGTCCCGCGCCCTTGAGCCAAAGATGAGAATCAGTTCATCTGCATCTCATTCGCATTCTCATCTCCGGGTGATGTACATGACACGGCACAGGTCCCTCGCAGGCGTGGTTTCCCAGGGCGCTCTCGCGGCCGGCCTGGCCGTGATCGCACCCGAATCCGCCTTCGCCCAACAAGCCGTGCCGACCCCGGCGGCGCCGCAGGCCGGGACCGGCGGCGCTCTTCGCCTGCCGGAGATCTCCGTGCAGGGCGGCACCCCGCCCAACACGCTGCGTCGCGACACCGGCGTGGACCGCCTGCCCGGCACGGTCCAGGACACGCCGCAGAACATCGCGGTCATCCCGGCGGAGGTCCTGCGGGAGCAGAACGTCACCACCCTCGATCAGGCGCTCCGCAACGTGCCCGGTATCACCTCCTCCATCGGTGAGGGCGGGGGCGGTGTCTCGGGCGATCAGTTCCGCATCCGCGGCTTCAACGCGCAGAACGACCTCTTCGTCGACGGGCTGCGCGACTTCGGCGCCTACACGCGCGATGCCTTCACCTACGAGGACGTGCAGGTCCTCTTCGGACCGTCGGGCTTCGCGCTGGGCGGCGCGGGCACGGTGGGCGGCGGCGTGAACGTCCGTAGCCGCACGCCGCATCTCGGCAACAACTACGGCGGCACGCTCACGGGCGGCATGGGCCCCTACTGGCGCGGCACGGCCGACGTGAACGTCCAGGTCGGCGAGAGCTCGGCGGTGCGCCTGAACCTCATGGGCCAGGACGTGCGCGTGGTGGACCGGAACGACAATTATTCGCGCCGCTGGGGCGTCGCGCCCTCGGTCGCCTTCGGCCTGGGCACCGACACCACCCTCTCCATCGAGTACCTGCACTACGAGTACGACCAGACCACCGACGCCGGCATTCCCATCATCACGCCGTTCAACGCGGTCGGCCGGCCGGCGACGGAGTTCGGCCTTCCCCGCGACACCTGGTACGGGACGCGCAGCGACAGGGACCGGGTGCGGGTGGACCGGCTGACCGCGCGGCTGAGCCATCGCGCCACCGACTGGCTGACCCTCAGCAACGACTTCCGAACCTCCTGGGTGAATCGCGACATCGCCCGCTCGATCGTCAACTGCGCCGGCGGCGCCACCATCGCGGCGTTCAACGCGAGCTGCTCCGGACAGTTCCTGCGCGGCCTGAATCCATCCGTCACCCCCGGCGGCGGCGGCAACCCCTATGAGGAGGACACCTGGGGCATCCAGAACGTCGCCACGGCGACCGCGCGCTTCAACACCGGCCCTCTGCGCCACGAGCTGATCGGCGGCATCGACGTCTACCATGCGGAGACGGACCGCACCGGCTTCGGTGCCGTCCCCACCCGCGCCGCGATGGCCATCCGGACCCCGGACAATGACTTCCAGTTCGAGCGCGGGGCCGCGAGCAACTTCCGCAACACGGAGGAGACGCAGCTCGCCTTCTTCGCCAGGGACCGTATCTGGCTCTTCCCGCAGCTCTCCGTGATCGGCGGCCTTCGCTACACCCGCTACTGGCTGGACTACACCGCCGTGACGCCTCCGGCGGCCGCCACCAACATCCGGGAGTCCGACGGCTTCATCGACCCGCAGGCGAGCCTCGTCTGGGAGCCGACGCCAAGCCAGACCTACTACTTCACCTACTCGACCTCCACGACGCCGGCCGGGGTGAACTTCACCACGCTGCCGGGCACCGTGAACCCCAACGTGCAGCCGGAGCGCAACCGCAGCTACGAGATCGGCGCCAAGTTAAGCCTGCTGAACAACCAGCTCGGCCTCACCGCCGCGCTCTTCCGGATCGACAAGGACAACGCGCTCGAGAACCTGGATGACGGCACGGTCTTCCAGACGAGCGACCGCCAGCGCGTCCAGGGCTTCGAGCTGGGGCTGACCGGCCGCGTCCTGCCGGAATGGACGATCAACGCCCGCTACGCCTTCCTGGACAGCGAGATCACGGGGTCCACCACGGCGGCGAATGTCGGCAACCGCGTCCAGTACGTGCCGCGCCACTCGGCCTCCCTGTGGACGACCTACGAGATCGCGGCGAGCACGCCCTACAACCTGACGGTCGGCGGCGGCATCACCTGGCGCAGCGGCGTCTTTCTCAACGCCGCGAACAACGCGGAGGTGCCGCACAACTTCTCGCTCGATGCCCTCGTGTCGCACCGGCTGACGGACAACATCCGCCTCTCGGTGAACGGATACAACCTGACGGACCGGCGGAACTACGACCAGTTCTTCACCAACCGCGCCGTGATCTCGGCCGGACGGACGGTCCTGGCTTCCCTCACCTTCAGCTACTAGCCTAACTTCGACCTCGCGCCCGGCGCCGGCTGTCCAGCCCATCACGGACAACCGGCGCCGAATCATGTCGGCCGGAACCTCTCCCCATGCTCATCCGAATCCCGAACGTCCTGACGCCCGAGGAGGTCGCGCATTGCCGCCGCGTGCTGGAAGGGGCCGGCTGGATCGACGGACGCGTCACCGCCGGCGAGCAATCCGCCAAGGCCAAGTTCAACCTCCAGGTGCCCGAGAACTCTCCGCAGGGTCGTGAACTCGGCGAGATCGTCATGCGGGCGCTCGGCCGAAGTGCCCTGTTCGCGACGGCGGCACTGCCGCTGAAGGTCTTCCCGCCGCTGTTCAACCGCTATGACGTCGGCATGACCTTCCACGCCCATGTGGACAATGCCATCCGCCACGTGCCCGGCGCGGGCGTGCGCATCCGCACCGACGTGTCCTCGACGCTCTTCCTGACCGATCCCGAGGATTACGACGGCGGCGAGCTGGTGGTGCATGACACCTATGGCCAGCACACGGTGAAGCTGCCGGCCGGCGACATGGTGGTCTACCCCGCCACGAGCCTGCACAGCGTGACCCCGGTGACGCGCGGCTCCCGCTGGAGCTCCTTCTTCTGGACCCAGTCCATGGTGAAGGAGGATGCGAAGCGCCAGTTCCTCTACGACCTGGACATGGGAATCATCGAGATCCGCAAGGACCTGCCGGACGATCATCCCGGCGTGCTGGCGCTGACGAGTTCCTACCACAACCTCCTGCGGCAATGGGTGGAGATGTAGGCGGGCGACCGAGTGGTCGGCCGCTGTCGTGGCCGATCTGGCGCCCGCTGCATGAGGATCGCCGGCCTGTCCACACCGAAGGAGATGCGTGATGAGTGAGCGTCAGGACGCCGTCCCCGCACCGGCGAGAGACGCGGTCCTCCTGCCGCTGATGGCCGCCACCTTCTCCGGCAGCCTCGCCATGATGGCCTTCGTCGCGCTGATCGGGCCGATCGCGCGGGTGGCAGGGCTGCAACCCTGGCAGGCCGGGGCCGCCGTCACCGCCTCCGGCATCCTCTGGATGCTTGGCGCGCGCCCCTGGGGCGCCGCGAGCGACCGGCACGGCCGCCGCGCCGTGCTGCTGGCCGGGGCGGCAGGCTTCACCCTCGCCTACTGGGCGCTGTGCCTCTTCATCGATGCCGTGCTGCGGTGGGAACTCCCGGCCACGCTCGCCTTCCTCGGGCTGGTGGTGGGCCGCGCCCTCGTCGGCGGGACCTACGCGGCCATCCCCGCGGCCAGTTCCGCCCTGATCGCGGACCGCGTACCGCCGGCGGGGAGGGCCGCGGCGATGGCGATGCTCGGGACGGGCAGCGGGGCGGGGCTGGTCCTCGGACCGGCCCTCGCGGCGCTGCTGGTGCCCTACGGGCTGAGCGCGCCGCTCCTCGCCACGGCCGCGCTGCCGCTGATCGCCCTGCTCGTCCTCTGGTGGACGGTTCCGAGGCAGCCGCCGCAGCAGCGCCCGGCGCGCAAGGCCATTCCGCTCCGCGATCCGCGCCTGCGGCGCCCCCTGGCGATCGGCTTCGCCGCGATGTTCAGCGTGGCCATCGCCCAGGTCAGCGTCGGCTTCTACGCGCTGGACCGGCTCGGCCTGGGGCCGGAGGACGCGGCGCGGGCGGCCGGCACGGCCCTGATGTTCGTCGGCGTCGCACTCGTGCTCTCGCAATCCCTCGCCGCGCGGCTGCGCCTGGCGCCGGAACGGATGGTCGCCATCGGCACCTTCGTCGCGGCGATCGGCTTCGGCTCGGTCCTCTTCGTGGATCGGGCCTGGATGCTCGGCGCCTGCTACTTCGTCGCCGCGGCCGGGATGGGCTGGGTCTTCCCCGGCTTCTCCGCCATGACCGCGAACGCCGTCACGCCGGGGGAGCAGGGCGGCGCGGCGGGGGCCGCGGGCGCGGCGCAGGGCCTCGGGATGGTGGTCGGGCCCGTGGCGGGGAGCCTTCTCTACATGGCCGGCCCCGCCCTGCCCTACCTCCTTGTCGCAGCGATCCTGCTGGCCGCGTCCCTGTCCCTGGTCCTGCGCCCACCGGCCGCGGTCCGTCCGGGCGACGCCGCGGGACGGCCCGTTCCCTGAAATCCTGCGACCTCTCCGAAACGGCCCGATGGAACCCCCTCCCTTGCAACGCCTGATCGAAGCGCTCTCCGCGCGCGCGGACGACCTCGTCGCCCTGCGCCACGACATCCACCGCCACCCCGAGATGGGCTTCGAGGAGCGGCGGACCGCCGCCCTCGTCGCGGCCCGGCTGCGGGACTGGGGCCTCGCCGTGCAGGAAGGGCTGGCCGGCACGGGCGTCATCGGCACGCTGAAGGGCCGCCGTCCGGGACAGCGCGCCATCGCGCTGCGCGCCGACATGGACGCCCTGCCCATCCAGGAGGCGACGGACCTGCCCTACGCCTCCGCCAATCCCGGCGTGATGCATGCCTGCGGGCATGACGGGCACACCACCATGCTGCTCGGCGCCGCCCGGCACCTGGCGGAGAACCCGGACTTCGCCGGCACCGTCCACTTCATCTTCCAGCCCGCCGAGGAAGGCCTGGGCGGCGGCCGCCGCATGGTCGAGGAGGGTCTGTTCGAGCGCTTCCCCGTGGACGCCGTGTTCGGTCTGCACAACGAGCCGGGCCTCGCTCTCGGCCGCTTCGGCATCCGTCCCGGCCCGATGCTGGCCAATGTGGACACGTGGTCCGTCACCTTCCGCGGCACGGGCGGGCATGGCGCCGTGCCGCACCGCGCCACTGACCCGACCCAGCCCATGGCCGCCTTCATCGGGTCGCTGCAATCGGTGATCGGCCGCAACCTGCCGGCGCGCGAGACGGGCGTGCTCAGCGTGGGCCATGTCGCGGCCGGCGATGCGCGGGCGCCGAACGTCATCCCTGCCGAGGTGCGCGTGTCCGGCACCGGCCGCTCCTTCCAGCCGGAAGTGCGCGGGATCATGGGCCGCCGCCTGCGCGAACTGGCCGAGGCTCTCGCCATCGCCCATGGCTGCACCGCGGAGATCGAGTACCGCCACGACTACCCCGCCCTGGTGAACACGCCGGAGGAGGTCGCGCTGGCCGCCCGCGCCGCTGGCGCCCTGGCCGGCGCCGAGACGGTGGACGCTGACTACCCCCCGATCACGGCCGGGGAGGACTTCGCCTACATGCTGCAGGAGCGCCCCGGCGCCTTCATGCTGGTCGGCAACGGCGTCGCGGAGGATGGCAGCTTCCACCACGTCCACACGCCGAAATTCGACTTCAACGACGCGCTGATCCCCATCGGTGCCGCCTACTGGGTCAGCCTCGTCGCGCATGCGCTGGGCGCGGCGGGCGGGGACGGCGCGTGACGTCGCACCGCTAACGCCCGCTTCGCCGCCATCCCGCGGCGCTGGGCGATCCGCCCTGCCGGTGCCCAGCCCGCTTCGTTGAGCGGGCGGTGGGCCGCTCTCCCTGCCTCGTACGCCGATCGCCGTGGAACGGATGCGCGAGCGGTTGACCCGGCCGGCGCGGGCGGTGCCGAAGCCCTGCACGCCTGGGGGCGGTCCGATCCGCCACACCGCGCTGTCCGGCCTTGTGTCGCCCGGGCAGCCGGCTTATCGAGAATGATTATTAGAAACAACCGGCCCGGCCGGGGGTCATCGGCCCCCTCGGCCTGGCCGCACGGTGCCAGGACAGGACGTGATCCCCCTCCGACAGGAATGGCCCCCCGAGTTCACGGCGCGCTACCGCGCGGCGGGCTACTGGCGCGGCGAGACCTTCCCCGCTTTTCTCCGACAGCGCGCGGCCGAGCATCCCGATGCCGTGGCGGTGGTCGGCGGCGACCAGCGCTGGACCTATGCGGAGCTGCAGGCGCGGGCCGAGGCGGCGGCGGCCGGCTTCCTCGCCCTCGGCCTGCGCCCGGGCGACCGCGTGGTCGTCCAGCTCGGCAATATCCCGGAGTTCTTCCCGGCCGTCTTCGGCCTGTTCCGGGCGGGGCTGGTCCCGGTCTACGCGCTGCCGGCCCACCGGCTGACCGAGATCGCGCATTTCGTCGCGAAGGCCGAGGCCGCCGCCTACATCGCGGCCGATCGCGGCCCGGACGGCTTCGACTACCGCACGCTGGCGCGAGACCTGCGCGCGGCGGCGTCCGGGCTGCGCCACGTCGTCATCGTGGGCGACGCCGCGGAGTTCGCCCCCTTCGCGTCGCTCGACGGCGACCGCGCCGCGCTGCCGGGCGACCCCAACCCGTCCAGCGTCGCCTTCCTGCAGATCTCGGGCGGCACCACGGGCCTGTCGAAGCTCATCCCGCGCACGCATGACGACTACATCTACAGCTTCCGCGCCAGCAACGAGATCTGCGGCGTGACGGCGGAGAGCGTCTTCCTCGTTGCCCTGCCCGCCGCGCACAACTTCCCCATGAGCTCGCCCGGCCACATGGGCGCCCTCTACGCCGGCGCGCGCGTGGTGCTCAGCCCGAACCCCAGCCCGGAGACGGCCTTCCCGTTGATCGAGCGCGAGGGCGTGACGATCACCGGTCTCGTCCCGCCGCTGGCCCTGCTCTGGAGCCAGGCGGCCGCGACCCCGCGCCACGATCTCTCCAGCCTGAAGGTGCTGCTCGTCGGCGGCGCGAAGCTCACGCCGGAGGCCGCGCGTCGCGTCCAAGGGGCGCTGCCCGCCCGACTGCAACAGGTCTTCGGCATGGCCGAGGGGCTCGTGAACTACACCCGCCTGGACGACCCGGACGCGATCGTGCTGGAGACCCAGGGCCGCCCCATCAGCCCCGACGACGAGGTGCTGATCGTGGACGACCTGGGCGAACCGGTGCCGGAGGGCGAGGCGGGCCACCTGCTGGCCCGCGGCCCCTACACCATTCGCGGCTATCACAACGAGCCCGCCGCGAACGCGCGCTCCTTCACGCCGGACGGTTATTACCGCACCGGCGACATCGTGCGCCGCACGGCGGAGGGCTACCTCGTCGTGCAGGGGCGCGCGGGCGACCACATCAACCGCGCCGGCGAGAAGATCTCCGCCGAGGAGGTGGAGGACCATCTTCTCGCGCACCCGAACGTCTTCGACGCGGCGGTCGTCTCCATCCCCGACGAGTTCCTGGGGGAGCGGAGCTGCGCCTTCGTCATCCCGAACGGCGAGCGGCCGCGCGTGGCCGCGCTGAAAGCCTGGATGCGCACCCGCGGCATCGCCGACTTCAAGGTGCCGGACCAGGTGGTGCTGGTGGACTCCTTCGAGACGACGGCGGTCGGGAAGATCAGCCGCAAGGAGCTGCGCGCCCGCCTGCGCGCCCAGCTCCTGGCCGAGGAAGGCGCGGGCTGACGGAGAGCATGACGGCATGGCCGAGGCGATGAACCCGCCGATGACGCGGGAGCGGATGCGCGCGGACCTCGCGCGCGCGCTCCGCATGGGACCGGAGGAGATCGAGGGCGGCGACGATTTGAGCGACCTGGGTCTCGATTCCATGCGGGCGATGGCGCTCGTGCTGCGCTGGACCGAGGGCGGGCTGCAGCTCGACTTCGGCGAACTGGCGGAGCGGCCGACGCTGGATGGCTGGTGGGCCGTGGCGGAGCGGGCGATGGCGAAACGCGCGCATGGATGATGTGCGCGGCGGCGCCGCGGCCTTCCCGCTGACGGAGGCGCAGGAGGGCCTGTTCCTCGCGCAGCGGCTCGATCCCGGGAATCCGGTTTTCAACACCGGCCAGTACATCGAGTTCCGCGGACGGCTGGACGTGGAGGCGTTCCGGGAGGCGGTGGACGGGACCGTGGCGGAGGCGGATTCCCTCGCGCTCCGGATCGGCGACGGGCCGGATGGCGTCGTGCAGCGCCTCGATCCCGCGCTGCGCCCCTGGCTGGAGGTGGTGGACCTGTCATCCCAGACAGACCCCCTTGCCGCCGCGCGGGAGGCAATGGCGCGCGACATGGGCCGCGCCGTGGACCCGGCCCGCGGCGGGCTCGCGGCCGAGCGGCTGTACCGGCTCTCCTGCGAACATCATCTCTGGTATCAGCGCGCGCATCACCTCGTGCTGGACGGCTACGGGACAGAGCTTCTCGTCCGCCGCGTCGCCGGGCTCTACGCCGCGCGCCTGACGGGCACCGATCCGGGCCCGCCGCTCGCGCCCTTCGCGGCCACGGTGCAGGAGGACGCCGCCTATCGTGCCGCCCCGCGCCGGGAGTCCGATGCGGCTTACTGGCGAAAAGCGATGGCCGATGCGCCCGATGTCACGGGCATCGCACCGGGGCCCGCGCTCACGGCACGCCGCGTGCACCGCGCCCATGCCGCCATCGATGCCGCGACCGGCGAGGCGCTGCGCCGCGTCGCCGCCGCGCACGATCTCGCCTGGCCGGACCTGCTCGTCGCGCTGCTGGCCGCCTATGTCCGGCGCCTGACGGGCGAGGCGGAGGCGATCGTCGGCGTCACCTTCATGAACCGCTTCGGCAGCGCCGCGGCGCGGGTGCCGTCCACGCTGATGAACGTGCTGCCGCTGCGGATCCGGATGGACGAGGACGCGCCGTTGGGCGAGGCGGTGGAGGGGATCGTCGCCCAGCTCGCCCGGATGCGGCGCCATGGGCGTTATCGCGGCGAGCAGTTGCGCCGCGACCTCGGCCGCGTCGGCGCCGGACGGCGGCTGTTCGGCGCCATCGTCAACATCCAGCCCTATCACGAGATCCCGCCCTTCCCGGGACTGACCGGCGAACTGCACCTGCTCGGCACCGGGCCGGTGGACGACATCACCTTCGACCTTCGGACCGATCCCGGTGCCGCAACCCTGCGGCTGGATCTCGAGGCGAACCCGAACCTCTACACGGCGGAGGAGGCGGCGGGGCATGCCGTCCGTGCCGCGCATTTCGTCTCCGCGGCCCTCGCGGCCGGGCGGCTGGCGGATGTGCCGACGGCCACGCCCGAGGAAGCGCAGTGGCTGGTCCACACGGCCAATGCGACCGCACATCCCGTTCCCGACACGACGCTGGTGGCGCTGATCGAGGCGACGATGGCTGCTCGTCCGGGCGCCGAGGCGCTGGCCTTCGAAGGGCGCTCGCTCACCTATCGCGAGCTCGACACGCGCAGCGCCGCCCTGGCGGCGGGCCTTGCGGCGCGCGGAATCGGGACCGGCGACCTCGTCGCCGTTTCGCTCGACCGGTCCCTGGAGCTGGTGGTCGCCCTTCTCGGCACCCTCCGCGCCGGCGCGGCCTACCTGCCGCTGGACCCTGCCCATCCGGCAGATCGCCTCGCGCGCATCCTCGCCTCCGCGAAGCCGCGCCTTGCCTTGGCAGCCGCCACGCTGCCCGGGGCAGTGGAGGTGCTGCCACCCGCCGCCTGGCCCCGGCACGGCACCGCCCCGGCCGGTCCCACACCTGACGACGCCGCCTATGCCATCTACACCTCCGGCTCCACCGGCGAGCCGAAGGGCGCCGTCATCACGCACCGGGCCATCGTCAACCGGCTGGAGTGGATGCGGCAGCATTACGGCCTCACGCCCGGTGATCGCGTTCTCCAGAAGACACCCGCCACCTTCGACGTCTCGGTGTGGGAGTTCTTCCTCCCCCTCCTCTGCGGCGCGTGCCTCGTGATCGCGCCGCCCGGCGCGCATCGCGATCCGGCCGCGATCGCCCGCCTCATCCGCGAGGAGCGGATCACGACGGCGCATTTCGTGCCCTCGATGCTCGCGGCCTTCCTCGCGCATCCGGACGCGCGCGGTCTCGCGATGACGCGGGTCTTCCTCTCCGGGGAGGAGTTGACGGCCGATCTGCGGGACCGCTTCCACGCCACGATGCAGGCGGAGCTCCACAACCTCTACGGCCCGACCGAGGCCGCGGTGGATGTGAGCTTCTGGAACGCATCCGAGGGAGATCACAGCCGCCCGGTCCCGATCGGGCGACCGGTCTGGAACACGCGTCTCTATGTGCTGGACGATGCGCTGCGGCCCGTGCCGACCGGCGTCACCGGGCATCTCTTCATCGCGGGCGTGCAGCTCGCGCGCGAGTATCTCGGCCGGCCCGACCTGACCGAGCGCGCCTTCATCGCCGACCCCTTCCATCCCGGCGAGCGCATGTACCGCACGGGCGACCTCGCCCGGTTCCGCGGGGACGGGGCCATCCTCTATCTCGGACGCTCCGACGGGCAGGTGAAGCTGCGCGGCTTCCGCATCGAGCTCGGGGAGATCGAGGCGGCAATCGCCGCCTCGCCCATGGTTCTGCAGAACCGCGCGATCGCGCGGGAGGACCGGCCGGGGGACAAGCGGCTCGTCGCCTATCTCGTCCCGGCGCCGGGCTATGACGCGGCGGCGCTGCGCGCCCATGTCGCCGCCCGCGTGCCTGACTACATGGTCCCCTTCGCCTTCGTGGCGCTCGATGCGCTGCCGGTGAACACCAGCGGCAAGCTCGACCGCGCGGCCCTCCCCGCGCCGGAAATGGGCGGCGGGCCCGGCCGCCCACCTGAGACGGAGACGGAGCGCCGTCTCGCCCACCTCTTCGCGGAGGTGCTGGACCTGCCCGAGGTGGATGCGGAAGGCGACTTCTTCGCCCTGGGCGGCCACTCCCTCCTCGCCGTGGATCTCATGCTCCGCGTGCGGGAAGCGTTCGGCCGCGATCCCGGGCTCGGCGCCCTCTTCGAGCATCCGACGGTGGCGCGGCTCGCCGCCCTGCTCGATTCCGCGTCGATGCCGCCTGGCGACGACGGGCTGCGCCCGCTCATCCGCCTCGCCGCGGGCGACGAGGGCCGCGCACCGCTTTTCGTGGTGCATCCAGCCGGCGGGATCGCCTGGTGCTACGGCCATCTCGCCCGTGCGCTGTCGCCGGAGCACGGCGTGCTCGGCCTCCAGGCGCCTTCGCTGGACGCCGATGTGCCGCCGCCCGCAAGCCTCGACGCGCTGGCGTCCGACTACGCGGATCGCGTGCTGGCGTCCGGCCAGGCCGGACCGGTGCACCTCGCGGGCTGGTCCGTTGGCGGTATCATCGCCCATGCGATGGCGGTGCGGCTTCGCGCGCTCGGCCATGCGGTGGGCAGTGTCTGCCTCCTGGACGCCTATCCGGCGGACGCGTGGCGCGCGGAACCCGAGCCGGACGACGCCGCCATCTATCGCGCCCTGCTGGTGATCGCGGGCCACGACCCGACCGGGCACCCGGACCTGCCGATGGAACGCAGCGCGGTGATGGCCTTTCTGCGCGAAGGCGGCACCCCGCTCGGCCGGCTGCCGGAAGCGGCGCTGGACGGGGTGGTGCGCGTGGTGGAGGGCAACAACCGCCTCGTGCGCGGCCATCGGCATCGCCGCTACGACGGGACCGTCACGCACTTCCGGGCCGCGCGGGATCATGCGGGCCGCGGGCTGTCCCCAGCGATGTGGACGCCCTACGCCGCGAGGCTGGAGGTCGTCGACGTGCCCGTGCTGCATGGCGAGATGATGGGCCGCGCGGCCACCGCGGTGATCGCGCCGGCGCTTCGCGAGCGGATCGGAAGAAGTCGAGGAGTTTGAACTCCCCCGACTTCTATCGCTCAACCGGCGTGGCCCCGGTCAGAATCGTTCCGCGGCAGCCTGATAAGAACAGATGAGGGGTTTGGGGAGAATACCTTCTCCCCAACCTTCTCTCACCAGCGCACCCGATCAGACCCGGATCAGGCTCACCGAATCCCCGCTCGGGTCCTCCACCGGCGGCTGGCCTCGCGGGGCCATGCGGGCCTTGTTGGTAACGTAGGCCAGGCCGGAGCGCCGATCCACGGCCACGGTGTTCGGGTGCGTTCCGGTCTCGACGCTCGCGATGACGGACAGGCCCCGCGCATCCACGACACTCACGGTCCCGGCGCCGCGATTCGCCACATAGGCCAGCGCGCCGTCGGCGGAGAGGGCGACGCCGAGAGCCCCCGCCCCCGTCTCCAGGGACGCCAGCAGACGGCCGGAGGCCGCATCCAGGACGGTGAGGCGGCCGCTGCGCTGGTTCGCGCAGAAGATCCGCCCACTCGCCGCGTCGAAGGCGAGGTTGATCGCGCCCTCGGCGCCCGAGCTGAAGCGCCGGATGCCCGCCTTGCGGGAGAGGCTGACCTCCACGATCTCGTTCGACTGCAGGGCGGTCGCGAAGAGCCGGTCGCCCGAGGGGTCGAGGGCGATGCCCATGATGCCGCCCTCCAGCCCCTCGTTGATCACGCCCGCGACCCCGTCCGCCGCGGCGTCGAGCATCCAGATGGCGCTCGGGCGATCGCGCGCGCCGAAGACGGAGACGAAGGCCCGATTCCGCGCCTCGTCCACGATCACCTGCCGGACATGGGCCCCCTGCCCTTCGCCGATCCGCGCCTTCACCGTGCCGCTGCGGAGGTCGATCGCCAGCACCTTGCCCGCCCGCGTGCTGGTGCCGAAGAGCGTGCCCGTGCGGTCATTCACCGCCACGCCGAACACCGGCTCGTTGCCGAGTTCAATGGTCGAGCGCGGCTCCAGCGTCCGGAGGTCGAGGCCCACGACCTTCGCTTCCGAGCCACCGCGGCTGCCGGCGCTTGCGACATGCAGGAGGTTCGTGGCGGTGCTGACCACGAGTTCGTAGAGGCCCGGCGCGACCGATACGCTCCGCTCCACCGCCGGCGCCGCGTGGCCAGGTGTGGCGCGCATCGCGAGCGCCGCGGCCCCGAGCAGCCCGGCGAAACCGCGGCGGGACAGGGTCGGGGCACCGATAGCGGCACCGACGGGACGTATCAGCATCTCGAGCCTTCCGATCCGGCGTCCTGGCGATGGAACGACATGGCGATGGTGCGCCAACCAGGCACGTATTTGCGATTGGCTCGCATTAGCAGATAGACGAGGTCCAGTCGATGGTCTTAACCGAGGCGAGCAGCGGCGGAGGAAGCGCCGGTCCGACCGTCACGGATGCCTCAACGGCGCGACGGGGGACCAAGATCGCGGGAGAGAACGTCCCCTCCCGCGACAGCCCCGGACTCAGCCCTTATCCACGCCCCAGAACAGGCAGAAGCCGCGCGGCACGCCGGTGATGTTGCGGCGATAGGCGGTCGGGTCCAGTGACTGGCCGAGGGGAATGTAGGGCACGTCCATCGCCGCCTGTTGCTGGAGCTGGGTGCAGAGCGCGGTGCGCGCCGCGTCATCCGGTGCGTCGAACCAGGCGTCGCGCAGCGCCTCGATCCGTGGGCTGTCCGGCCAGCCGGCGAAGGCCCGGTCGCCGTCCCCGCGCAGGGCGATGTGGCCGGCGGGGTCCTTCTGGTCCAGCCCGCCGAAGGAGGTGAAGAAGGCGCTCCAGCCCCCGGACGTCGGCGGGTCCCGCCGCACGCGCCGCTGGTTCATGGCGGCGTTGTCCATGGGCAGCGGCTCCACCCGCAGGCCGATCCGCTTCATGAGGTCGATTGCGACTTCCGAGATGCCCGCGGTCGCGGAGCTGGCGCCCTGGATCGCGACCACCGGCTCCCCGCTATAGCCGGCCGCCTCGATCTCCCGGCGGGAGCGGTCGAGGTCGCGCGGGCGGGTGATCAGGTCCGGCACGGCGCCCGAGGTCGGGCCAGGGGTGAAGAAGCCGATCTTGTCGCGCCACAGGCTGTGATCGTCGCCGATCATGGTGCGCATGAAGTCCGCCTGATCCACCGCGCCCAGCACCGCCCGGCGGATGGCCGGATTGTCGAAGGGCGGGTGCAGGTGGTTCAGCCGCATGATGCTGATCTGGCCGGCGGGATCGCTGATCTCGATGACGATCTCGCGGTTCCGGCGGAGCAGGGGCAGCAGGTCGCCGGGCGGTCGCTCGAACCAGTCCACCTCCCCGGCGGAGAGCGCGCTGGAGGCGCTGCCGGCATCGGGCATGGTGATCCATTCCACCCGCTCCAGGCGCACGATCTTGGGGCCTGCGGTGAAGCTCGGCGTGCCGTCCGGGCGGGGGACATAGCCGGCGAAGCGCTTGTAGACGTTCCGCGCGCCCGGCACCCGCTCGGCCGTGTCGAAGACGAAGGGTCCACTGCCGATGACCTCCCGCACCGGCGTGGTCGGCGAGGTCCGCGCCAGCCGCTCCGGCATGATGCAGGGCATGTGGGAGGCGGCCTTGCCCAGCGCGTCCGGCAGCAACGGGAAGGGCTTCTTCAGCCGGAAGCGGATGCCCCTGTCAGAGGGGGCCGAGAGTTCGTCGGTCGCGGCCATCAGCGCGGCGCCGAGCGGGTCGCGACCGGCCCAGCGGCGGATGGAGGCGACGCAGTCCCGCGCCAGCACCGGCTCCCCGTCGTGGAAGCGCAGGCCGTCGCGCAGCGTCAGGTTCCAGGTGCGGCCATCATCCTCGATCGCATGGCCCTGCACCATCTGCGGGTGCGGGCGCAGGTTCTCGTCCAGGCCATAGAGCGTGTCGTAGACGAGGTAGCCGTGGTTGCGTGTGACGTAGGTGGACGTCCAGACCGGGTCCACCACGTCGAGGTCGTTGCGCGGGACGAAGCGCAGGACCTTTGCGGCCTGGGCGCGAACCCCAGGCGCGGCGAGCGCCGCAGCCCCGGCGGCGAGGAGCGCGCGGCGGCCGCCGCGCATCAGGCCGGCACCGCCGCGAGGCGCGAGAGGTCCGGCATCGGCCGGCCGAAGCCCTCCTGCGCGTGCAGAACCTGCTCGACCGCCAGGGCGATGCGCAGCAGGCGCACGTCGTCGCGATAGCGGCCGATCAGGTTGATGCCGAAGGGCATCCCGTCCCGCCCCCTGCCGGCGGTGATGGTCGCCACCGGATGGGCGGTCCAGGTGATCGGCGTGTTGATGGAGGCGGAGGGCATCCGGTCGAAGTCGTACTCGTCCGCGCCGTAGCGGGCGTTATCGGCCCGCAGCGCGGCCTCGCGGCGCTCCACCTCCGCGACGCTCGGCAGCGGTTCATTGGCGCCGGGGGTGATCAGGACGTCATGGCCTTGCAGCAGCGTGGCCAGAGCTCGGAAGGCCACGGTCTGCACGCGCTGCGCCTCCGCGATCTGGCGGGTGGAGGCGGCGAAGCCGCGGCGGAGGTCCACGTTCTTCTGCGGCGTCAGGCGGTCGGGGGCGGTCTCGTGAACCTCCCCGTAGGCGACGAGGTAGGCGAGGGTCCGCAGCATGTAGAAGGCGTGGGTGATCGGCCCGAAATCCGGCGTCACCCACTCCACCCGTCCGACATGCGGGGCGATGGCGGCGATCACCTCCTCGAAGCGCGCGCGGATGCCGGCATCCACCTTCACGCAGCCGAGGTCCGGGGAAACGGCGACGCGCAGCGTGCGGGGATCGGCCGGCACGGGGTCCAGCAGCGGCGCGAGGTCAGGGGTCCAGTCGAAAGGATCGAGCGGGCTGGAGCAGATCATGCCCGCGAGAAGCAGCATCACGTCCTCGGTGGAGCGCGCCATGGGCCCGACCACGGAGGAGACGTCGAAGGCGATGGGCAGGCTGGGATAGGCGACGAGGCCGGGGCTGGGCCGCAGGCCCGCCGTCCCATTGCCGGCGGAGGGGCCGCGGATGCTGCCGCCCATGTCCGATCCCGTCGCCAGCGGCACCATGTCCGCCGAGAGCGCGACCGCCGACCCACCGGAAGAGCCGAGGCAGGACAGGGACGGATCATGCGCGTTGCGCGTCAGCCCGTAGATCGTGTTCCGCGACGTGCCGCCCTGCAGGAGTTCGGGCACGTTCGTCTTGCCGATGACGATCCCGCCCGCCGCGCGGATCGCGGCGACCGTCGGCGCATCCTCCGCCGCGACGCGATCGGCGAAGAGCGGACTGCCGAGGGTCGTGTGCAGCCCCTCGACATTCGTGGATTCCTTCACGGCCACGGGCAGTCCCAGCAGCGGCGGCAGGTCACCGCCCTGCATCGCCCGGGCCTCAGCCGCCACAGCCTCCCGCTCCGCCCGGTCCCAGCACATCTCGACGAAGGCGTTGAGCGACGGGTTCAGCCGGTCGATCCGCGCCCGCACGTCGCGCAGCAGCTCGACCGGGGAGAGATCGCGCCGCGCGATGCGCCGCCGCAGCTCGGCCGCCGGAAGTTGGACCAGGTCTGCCAAGCGCGAGCCTCCAGAACGATCAATCCACCGATCGCTGGAGCCTATGGAGGGGGAAGAGGGCGGTCAACGACGCGCCGAGTGCGTGCCCCTACTGCCGGCCGATGCCAAGTTCCTGCAGCAGCGCGCGGTTCGCCGCGCTCTCCGTGACGAAGCGTTCCCGGAAGACGGCGCCCGGCTGGAAGCTCGGAACGGCGTTCAGACGCTCGGCCGCGGTGCGGAAGCCCTCGCTGTTCACCGCGGTTCCGCAGGCCCGCTCAAGGGTGCTCGCGATGGGATCGGGCAGGTCGGCCGGCGCGAGCAGGCCACCATAGGTGGTGCCGGCCATCGGATAGCCCAGCTCGGCCGTGGACGGCACGCCGGGCAACCCCGCCATCCGCTGGCTGCCCATCACGGCGATCACCGGAAGGCCCGTCGCGGCGGGGATGGAGGCGGCCTCCACGAAAACCTGGATCTGCCCGGCGAGCGCGGCCTGCGCGATAGGGCCGGCACCGATGAAGGGAACGGCCAGCCCTTCCACGCCGGCCGCGCGGAGCAGTTGCAGCGTCAGGATGTGCTGCGTGCTTCCCATGCCAGGCACGCCATAGACCAGCGCCTCCCGCCCCGTCCGGGCGTGGGCGATCATGCCCTGCAGGTCGCGGAACGGCGCGTTGCGGCCGAGGATCACCACCTGCGGGTTGTCGTAGACGAGGCAGAGATAGCGGAACCCTTCCGCCGTGTAGTTCACGGTCTGGAGGTAGGGCTGCGTCGTCACCGCGTTGTTGGGCGACAGGCCGATCGTGTAGCCGTCCGGCCGGGCGCGAAAGAGTTCCGCGTTGCCGATAGCACCCGCCGCCCCGCCGCGATTGACCGCGACCACCGTCTGGCCGAGCGCCCGGGAGAGCTCCGCCTGAAGTGCGCGCGCCATCAGGTCCGTGTTGCCGCCCGGCGGGAAGGGGATGATGAGCTGGACCGGGCGGCTTGGGTAAGCCTCCTGCGCGGCAGCGGGCAACGCCCACAGGGCGACCAGTAGGACGATCCAGCGCATCTTCGGTGTTCCCCCTGCCTGCGCCGACGCTAGCACCCGGGCCGCCGGCGGCGCCATCCGGCCACCGTCACCGGATCTTCACGCCCGGCCCCGCCCCGTTTGCCTATGGACGGACACGATCCGAGCCGGAGACCCATGTCAGAGGACGCTTCGCACCGGATCATCGGTGCGCTGCCGGAGGTGCCCCGCCCGGCCCCCTCACCCCAACGCGGTGCTGTCCTCGTCCCGCGGCAAGCGGAGCAGCGGCTGGCCCGCGCGGATCATCCTGCCCTCCACCGCGCTCTCGTGCAGCGCGAAGCCCTCCGGCGTGAGCAGGATGATGGTCGAGCCGTGCTCGAACCACCCCATCTCCTCGCCCTTCCGCAGCGCGGCGTCGCAGGGAATCACGCGCGCCCCACCCACGCGCAGCTCGGTGCCCGGCCCCAGGAACCCCAGCCGGATGCCCGCGACGAGGATTGCCGCGACTGGCACGAGGGTGATCGGATACCCGCGGCGATCCAGTCGCGCCCGGATCGGCGCGCGCTCGTTGCGGCAGAACAGGCGGTCCACCCGCCGCAGCGCGGGCGGGTTCACGTTCCAGGTGTCGCCGGGGATGTAGGTGACCGATTCCACGCACAGGTCCTGCGGCGCGTGGAAGCGGTGATACATGCTCGAGGTCAGGCGCAGCGTCACGTAGCGGCCACCCGCGAAGCGCGCCGCGTGATCCGCATCCCCGAGCAGGTCCGACAGCGCATAGGCCGAGCCCTTCACCTGCAGGACCTGCCCCGCCTCGACGCGCCCCTGGGCACCGACGATCGCGTCACAGGGGCTGACGAGGATCTCCGGATCCGGATGCACCGGCCGCGCCCCGTCCTTCAACCGCCGTACGAAGACGTCGCGCAGGGAGCGGAACTCCGAGGTCCGCGCGTCGCTCAGATCGAGATCGGCGAAGAGCCGCCAGGTCGCGACGCTCAGGTCGCGGACCACCGGGTTCTCGATGCGGCTGAACCAGCCGAAGAGGCGCGTCGCCCATCGGCGGGGGATGCGGTTCGTCAGGACGAAGTTGATGCCCTCATGGCCCGCGATGCGGGCCAGGGCGGACCGCACGATCGTCACCGCCGCCCTCCTTCCTTCCAGGGATTCAAGGAATGCTGAATACCGGCCTGGGGGTGCTGGCACCCTATGCGGCGAGCGCCGGGGCGATCCTCGCCGCGCTCGTGAAGGGGCGGGCGCGGCTGCGTCTCTCGCGGGCGAAGCACCCGTCGCTGACCGGCCACGTCCGGATGGCGCGGCGCATCGCCACGATGATCCCGTTCTACGAATTTGACGAAGCGGGGTTCTTCGACTCCGACGACGCCCCGCCCGAGGTGGCGGCTCGGCGGCGCGACGGCTTCCAGCGGCTTGCCGCCCTTTATCGCGAGCGCTTCCCGCGCAGCGTAGCGCTGACGGCGGAGGCGCGGGCCGGCCTGTCCGACCTCCAGTTCACCTCCGCCTACCGCGTGCCGTTCCAGTACAGCCGCCATGTGCGCGAGCACCTGCCGACCGGCGCCTTCCTGGAGTCGTCCCATGGCGTGACGGTCACCGACCTCGACGGCAACGTGTTCTACGACGTTACCGGCTCCTACGGCGTGAACCTGCTCGGCAACGACACCTACAAGGCACTGATTGAGGCCGGCGTGGCCCAGGTCCGCGACCTCGGGCCCGTGCTCGGCGCCTACCATCCCGTGGTGGCCGACAATGTCCGGCGGCTGCGCGCGATCTCCGGACTGGACGAGGTGTCCTTCCACATGTCGGGCACGGAGGCGGTGATGCAGGCCGTGCGGCTGGCGCGCTACCACACGGGCCGGTCGCATCTCGTGCGCTTCTCTGGCGCCTATCACGGCTGGTGGGGCGACGTGCAGCCCGGCATCGGCAACCCGCAGCCGGCCCGCGAGACCTACACGCTGAACGACCTGTCGGATCGCACGCTCCACGTCCTGCGGACGCGGCGCGACATCGCCTGCGTGCTGGTGAACCCGCTCCAGGCCCTGCACCCGAACGGCGCGGCCCCCTCGGATTCGTCGCTGGTGGACAGCGGCCGGAAGGCCGGCTTCGACCGCGCGGCCTATGCCGAATGGCTGCGGCGGCTGCGGGAGATCTGCACGGAGCGCGGCATCGTGCTCATCCTCGACGAGGTGTTCCTCGGCTTCCGCCTGGCGCCCGGCGGCGCGCAGGAATACTTCGGCGTCCGAGGCGACATGGTGACCTACGGCAAGACGCTCGGCGGCGGGCTCCCGGTCGGGGTGCTGTGCGGCAGGCGCGAGGTCATGCGCCGCTTCCGGGACGACCGGCCGGGCGACGTCTGCTTCGCGCGCGGCACCTTCAATTCCCATCCCTATGTGATGGGCGCCATGGACGCCTTCCTCCGGCACATGGAGACGCCGGCGGCGCGGGCCCTCTATGACGGGCTGGAGGATACCTGGGATGCGCGCGCCGCAGCCCTGAACGGTCGGCTGGAGGCAGAGGGGCTGCCGGTGCGGGTGGCCAACCTCTCGACCGTCTGGACGGTGCTCTACACCCGCCCCGCCCGCTACAACTGGATGCTGCAATACTATCTCCGGGCCGAAGGGCTGGCGCTGAGCTGGGTGGGCACGGGCCGCCTGATCTTCAGCCTGAACTTCACCGAGGCTGACTTCACCGCCGTGGCGGACCGCTTCGTCGCGGCCGCCCGGGCGATGGAGCGGGACGGCTGGTGGGCGGGCCCCGACGCTACCAACAAGGGCATCCGCCGACGCATCCTGCGGGAGATCTTCGCGCGCCGCCGGCGCCCCTCGGGCTGACGCCGGCGGCCGCGGCGCTATCGCGGGTGGTGCCGCGCGATGGACGGATCGATTCGCTGCCCCTGCAGGAGATAGCCGGGGGAACGGTGGTAGAGCTTGATGTCGTGGAAGGGGTCCGTGAGGATCTTCGTGGCCCAGACGAGGCCCGTCCGCACGTCCCGGATGAAGAAGAGCTGCACCGTCCGGAACAGCAGGCCGGCGACGGCGAGGAAGAGCCAGAACCAGCCGAGGTTGCGAACGAACTCGGCGGCCGTGCCGTGCGGCTCCAGCGTGCCCAGCAGCGTCGGGTCGAGCAGCAGGACGAGCGGGGACAGCGCCCAGATCGACATGAGGATGATCTTCCGGAACAGGTTGTACCCGACCTTGATCTCCTCCTTGTGCTCGTGGCTGGCGTGGTTGACGTGGTCGTAGCCCTTCGGCTCGAAGAAGAGGTGCCCCGCCTGCCGGCTGGTCATCGCGACGAGCCATCCGATCAGCGCCGCGATGGCCGGGTCCTTGAACGCGACGGCATAGGCGCAGAGAAAGCTCATCGCGCTCAGCAGGTGCAGGCTCTGATTGATGCGGCTGTGGTGGTAGTAGCGATGGTCGTCCCAGCGCTGCTCCCTCAGGTGCTCGATGAAGCCGGTCATCGCGGGTCCTTCATGGTGACGGTCTCCTGGTCGGGGTGCATCAGGCCTGCTCGGCCAGGACCTGTGCTTCCGCGCCATGCCCGGCCGGCGCGGAATCGCGCGCCTCCTTCGCGAGGCGGAGAAGCGAGAAATGGCCGAGGGGCGGCAAGGGGCGCCGCTCGAGGAGGCGGGCCGCGGGGGTGCTCTCGATCCAGCGGGCGTATCGCGCCCAAGGGAACTCGGTGCGCCATCCCAGGCGGCTGGTCAGCGGCATGAGCAGGCGCTCGATCGCGCCGCGCAGTCCCCGCTCGGCGCCGATGCGGGTGGTGATGATGATCTCCCCGCCGGGCCGCAGCACGCGGAGGAATTCGTCCAGGGCTCGCTCGGGATGTGGAACGGCGGTCACCACGTACTGGGCAACCACCACATCGAAGCTGTTGTCCGGAAACCCCAGTCGCTCGGCATCCATCACCATCAGGCCGCCGACGCGGTCCAGGCGCTCGCGCTCGGTCCGCTGCCGCGCCTTGCCGAGCATCGGCGCGGAGATGTCCATGCCGAAGATCGTCATCCCCGGCCCGTAGCCGGCCAGGGACAGGCCGGTGCCGACACCGACCTCCAGAACGCGCCCGCCGACCCGGTCGGCCGCCTCGATCGCGATGCGGCGTCCCTGCCGGAACACCGGGCCGAAGACGAGGTCGTAGACCGGCGCCCAGCGATCATAGGCGAGGGCCGGAACCTCCGCATCATGGATCGGACTCAAGGTCGGGCTTCCCGTCCCGGAACCGCCATGCTCACCGGATGCACCTGGGTGCCGTGTGGGGCCATCATCGGGTGATTGGACAAACGCCATGCGGGCAACAACGCGTCAACCTCGTTCGCGAGAACGCGCGACGACGTGTCATAGATGTGGAGCCGTGGCCAGCGACGGATCGTTTGCAATTCTGTTGCGGATTCGCGGAGCGCCGGCCGCGATCGATGGCGGTCCCGAGAGTCATAGGGCTGCCATGTCCAGAGGCCGGGGAACCTCCTCGGGTTTGGTGCCGACCAGTGTTCCTACGGGTCCTTCCGTCGGGTCAACGCCCTGACCCGATCTCGACGACACCAGGGGCAGCCCTGTCCATGATCCTGCGACAACACGAGGCCTTCTGCGGGATCGGACGGAACCGCCAGCCCGCTCGCCCGACAAAGTCATGACATCGAGATGATACTGCCCGGCGGACGTCGGCGCGGGAAAGCTATGACCACGTGCGCCGCAGCGGCGTCCTCTCGTGGGCGGCGGTTTGCAAGGTCCTCGGCGTCCCGGATTGCCGCATCACCAACCACGTGGCCTTCGACCCCGCCTTCGCCATCAGGTTCACCATCACGCGGAAGGCACCGAGCGGAACCCCGGGGGACGGCGACGTCTTCGGCAGCCAACACGACGCACCCCTGCTGGGTTGGAGGTCCCGGCGGCTCCCTGAGGCCGCCGCGGTTCTCACACTTGGCTTTTCAGGCATCTGAAAAAGGGCATTGGATCGACCCGGGCCGCACGGTTGCTTGCCGGATCGCCATGGCGACGCCTAGCCTTGGCACGGGCCTTGCTGCCCGACGATCCGAGACGCCCTGCGAGGACCCAGGCACCAGCATGAGAGCTGCCTCCGCCATCCAGCTTCCGCTTCCCGCCGCAGGGCGGCGGCGGAGGCGGCTCGGCCGTCCCGGAGCGTGGATCGGCGCGGCCTCCCTGGGGGCGATGCTGCTCGCCTGGTGGGCGTCCTCGGAAGGGCGCGTGGTCCCGCGAGACCTGCTCCCCTCCCCCGCCGAGGTCTGGACGGCGGCCGTGGACATCACGCGGGACGGCTTTCGCGGCACCACGCTGCTGGGGAATGCCCTGTCCACCCTCGGGCGGCTGGGGGGCGGCTTCGGGCTGGCGGTGCTGGCCGGGGTGCCGCTGGGCCTGTGGATGGGCACCCGGCGGGGCGTGGCCGCGGCGCTGGACTGGATCCTGCAGTTCATGCGGCCCCTGCCGCCGCTCTCCTACATGATCCTGCTGATCCTGTGGCTGGGCACGGGCAACGGCTCCAAAGTCGCGCTGCTCTTTCTCACGGCCTTCCCGATCATCGTCGCGGCCAGCACGGCGGGCGTGCGGGGCGTGAAGCTGCAACGCATCCAAGCGGCGCGGGCCATGGGGGCGTCGCGCGGGCAGGTGTTCCGCCACGTCGTGCTGCCCTCCGCGGCGCCGATGATCCTGACGGGGATGCAGATCGCCCTCGCCGCCGCCTTCTCCACGGTCGTCTCGGCGGAGCTGATGGCGGCGACGGACGGGCTGGGCTGGATGGTGATCTCGGCCAGCCACTTCCTGCGCAACGACGTCATCATCCTCTGCATCCTTCTGCTCGGCCTGCTCGGCGTTGCGCTCGCGTGGCTGCTGCGGCTGATCGACCGTCGGTTGGTCCACTGGCGGGGGCGCGACTGATGCGCCGCCGCGCCGCGTCCCTCCCCGCCTGGGTCATCTCGACCTTCTCCATCGCGATCGTCCTGGCCGCTTGGTGGGGCGCAACGGCCGGCGGGCTGGTCAGCGACCTCTTCCTGCCCGGCCCCGCCGATCTCTGGTCCGGCCTGAACGAACTGATGGAGGACGGCTACAAGGGCCGCACGATGCTGGAGCATCTGGAGATGAGCCTGCTGCGCGTCGGCGCAGGCTTCCTCACGGGCGCCCTGGCGGGAACGCTGCTCGGCCTCGGCATGGGCTACGCGCCGCGGCTGGACGCGGCGGCCGCGCCCTTCATCGAGTTTCTCCGCCCCCTGCCGCAGCTCGCCTATCTCGTGCTGCTGATCGTCTGGCTGGGCATCGGGGAGTCGAGCAAGATCACGATGCTCTTCCTCGCCGCCCTGCCCGTCTCGGCCATCGCGGCGCGGGACGGGGTGCGCAACATCCCGGCGGAGCGGCTGAGCGCCGCCCGCGCGCTGGGTGCCACGCGCTGGGGAGTGTTCCGGCACGTCGTCGCCCCCTCCGCCCTGCCCGAGATCCTCACCGGGGCCCGGCTGGCGCTGGGCATCGTCTACGGCACGCTGATCGCCTCCGAGATCATCGCGGGCTCCTCCGGCATCGGCTGGATGATCCTCGATGCCGGTCGCTTCCTCCGCTCCGACTACGTCTTCGCCGGCATCCTGGTGATCGGGCTGACCGGCATCGCGATCGACCGCCTGCTCCTGCTGATCGAGCGGCGCGTGGTGCACTGGGCCGGGCGCTGACCCGGCCGCGAGAGAAGGAGAATCCAGGATGCCGCAACCCCAGGTGACCCGGCGCACCGCGCTGGCCTCGCTCATCGCCGCCGCCTACGCGGGCGGTCTCGGCACCGGCCGCGCGGCGGCACCGGAGCGGGTGAATGTCGGCTTCTTCACCGAGACGAAGCCCACCATGATCGCCAAGGGCGAGGAATGGTTCGCGCAGGGCCTCGGTGGCCCGATCACCTGGACGGAGTTCGCCTCCGGCGCGGAGATCAACACCGCGATGGTCGCCGGCTCCTGCGACATCGGCCTCGCCACCGGCTCCGTCGCCACGGCCTCCGGCATCAGCCAGAACCTGCCCTTCCAGCTCGTCGGCGTGGTGGACAATATCGGCCCGGCCGAGGAGATGACGGTCCGCGCCAGCACGAACATCCGCACTCCCGCAGACTTCCGGGGCAAGAAGGTGGCGACGCCCTTCGGCTCCACGAGCCATTTCCGACTGCTCGGCTTCCTCAAGACGAACAACCTCACGCAGCGGGACGTGACGGTGCTGGACATGCGCCCGGCCGCGATCCAGGCGGCCTGGGCGCGCAACGAGATCGACGCCGCCTATGTCTGGGCCCCGGCGAAGAGCAAGCTGCTGGAGGCCGGCGGCCAGGTCTTCCGCACCTGGGACACGCTGGACCGGGCGGGCTACGTGGTCGCGGACCTCATCGTCGTGCGCAACGCCTTCGCCGCCTCCTACCCGGACGCGATCGTCGGCTTCCTGAAGGCCTACGGCCGGGCGCTGGAGATGTGGCGCACCCAGCCCGATGCCGCGGCCGCCATCGTCGCGCGCCAGGCCGGCGTGACGCCGCAGGTCGCGAAGGCCGACATGGAGGAGTACGACTTCATCTCCCTGGCGGATCAGATGAGCGCGCGCTGGCTCGGCGCGCCGGGCCAGCCCGGAGCCTTCGCCGGGGTGCTGAAGGGCACCGCCGACTTCCTGGTGGAGCAGCGCTCCATCCGCTCCGCCCCCGGGGTGGAGGTCTTCGGCCGCGCGATCCACACGGAATACCTCCAGCGGGCGGTGGCGTGAACGACGGACCGGTGGCGGGCGTCACGACGCCCGCCTTCGTCCGCTTCCAGGGCGTCTCGGTCCGCTACGGCGAGGGACCGGAGTCGGTGCTCGCCTTGCAGAGCGCGGACCTCTCCTTCGCCGCCGGCGACTTCGTCTGCATCGTCGGACCGTCCGGCTGCGGCAAGACCACCATGATGCAGACCCTTGCAGGCTTCCTGACGCCCACCAGCGGCACGGTCAGCGTGGATGGGCGCGCGGTGGACGGCCCCGGCCCGGACCGCGGCGTGGTGTTCCAGCAGCCCGCGCTGTTCCCCTGGATGACCGTGCGCGCCAATGCCGGCTTCGGTCCCCGCATGCGCGGCGAGAACCCGCGGATGGCGGCGGAGCGCGTCGAGCGCTGGCTGCGCACCACGGGTCTGTGGGATTTCCGCGACCGCTACCCCTACGAGCTGTCCGGCGGCATGCAGCAGCGCCTGGCCATCGCCCGTGCCCTCTGCAACGAGCCGCGCCTGCTGCTCATGGACGAGCCCTTCGGCGCGCTGGACGCCCTCACGCGGGAGCGCATGCAGGAAGAGTTGCACGCGGTGTGGCGGCGCACCGGGATGACCGTGGTCTTCATCACCCACAGCGTGGAGGAGGCCGTCTATCTCGGCACCGAGGTGGTGGTGATGTCCCCGCGCCCCGGCCGCATCGTCGAACGCATCGCCACGCCTTTCGCGCGCGGCGCGGCGGAGGAGAACATCCGCACGGTCAAGAGCCGCCCGGACTTCATCGCCCTGCGGGAACGCGTGCTGTCCCTGATCTGGGGCATGGAGGATCCCGAGGCGTGACGGACGGGCGGACGTCCTGATCAGCCGGCCCTGGTGACTTCGGGAAGAGGGAACTCTCCCTCTCCTGGCCCGTCGAATGCATGCATTCGATCCCTCATCTTGCATTGCCAGGCTGCCAAGAAGTCCGGGCGCGGGAGAGCCCGACGACAGATTCCGCGGCAGCCAGGCAAAACGAGATGAGTGGGGGGCCGGGGGAGAGAATTCCTTCTCTTCCCCGGGGCCGACGGCGCAACGGATCAGCTCCGCCGCGCCCAGCGCGTCACGAGGACGTCCCGATCAACTGCCGGATGCGGCTCGCCAGCACGTCCATCTCGAAGGGCTTGCTGAGCACGTGCATCCCCGGCTCCAGATGGCCATTGCCCAGGACGGCGTTCTCGGCATAGCCGGTGATGAAGAGGACGCTCAGCCCGGGCCGGAGCGACCGCCCGGCATCCGCGACCTGGCGGCCGTTCATCCCCCCGGGCAGGCCGACATCGGTGACGAGAAGATCCACGCGGACGTCGGATTGCAGGACCTGCAAGGCCGAGGCACCGTCGGTCACCTCGATCGCCGTGTAGCCGAGATCCTCCAGGACCTCCGTCACCAGCATCCGCACGGTCGGCTCGTCATCCACCACCAGCACCGTCTCGCCCTGCTCGGCGCGCGGCACAGGCAGCAACTCGGCGGGGCGCGTCTCGTCCTCGGCCTCCGACCAGTGCCGGGGCAGGTAGAGCCGCATGGTCGTGCCCTTGTCCACCTCCGAGTAGATCCGGATCTGGCCGCCGGACTGCTTCACGAAACCGTAGATCATGGACAGGCCAAGCCCTGTGCCCTGGCCGATCGGCTTGGTGGTGAAGAAGGGGTCGAAGGCCCGCGCCACGACGTCCGGCGGCATGCCCGTGCCGGTGTCGGTCACGGAGATCGAGACGTACTGGCCCGCCGTCATGTCCCGTTGCCGGGACGCGCGTTCGTCCAGCCAGGCGTTGCTCGTCTCGATGGTCAGGTGGCCGCCATCGGGCATCGCGTCGCGCGCGTTGATGCAGAGGTTGAGGAGCGCGTTCTCCAGCTGGTTCGGGTCGCACAGCGTGGGCCAGAGACCCGCGGCCAACACCGTCTCCACCTTGATGGCCGGCCCCGCGGTCCGCTGGATGAGCTCCACCATGTCGGCGATCAGCCGGTTCGCCCGGGTCGGCTTCGGATCGAGCGTCTGCCGGCGGGAGAAGGCGAGGAGCCGGTGCGTCAGGGCCGCCGCGCGGTTCGCCGCCCCCTGCGCGGCCATCACGTAGCGGTCCACCTGCGCCAGCCGCCCCTGTGCGACCCGCGTCCGCAACAGCTCCAGGCTGCCGATGATGCCGGTCAGCAGGTTGTTGAAATCGTGCGCCAGCCCGCCCGTGAGCTGGCCGACCGCCTCCATCTTCTGCGATTGACGGAGTTGCTCCTCGGCCTGCCGCAGGGCCTCCGCCTGCTCCCGCTCCGCCGTGACGTCGCGTCCCACGGCGTTGATCAATCCTTCGCCCGAGGCGGCGGACCAGCTGATCCAACGATAGGCTCCGCCCCGCGTCCGGTACCGAGTGACGAAGCGCGTCAAGGTTTCCCCGCGGGACAGGGCTTCCACGCCGCCATGCGCGCCTTCGGCATCGTCCGGGTGGATCAGTTCGAACACCTGACGCCCGATGAGATCGACCTCGGGCCAGCCGAGCACCGTCATCCACGCCGGATTGACCGCGGTGATCGTGCCGTCGAAGCGCAGCACGAGCATGATCTCGGCCGAGAGGCGCCACATGCGGTTGAGGTCCGCCGTCCGCTCCGCGACCCGCGCCTCCAGCGCGTCGTTCAGGTGGCGAAGCGCCTCCTCCGTGCGCTTCGCGTCGGTCACGTCGTAGATCACGCCGCTGAAGCGGAGGTCGGAGGAGTCCGTGTCGCGCAGGAACTCCCCGCGCCGGGTCAGCCAGCGCTGCTCGCCGGTGTCCGGGCGGATGATGCGGAACTCCGCCTGGCTGATCAGGCCGTCCCCGGTCTCGTCCGGCAGGCTGATGATCGGCGGGTCCTGCGGATGCACCACCGCGTTGATCGTCCGCAGCGGCAGGTCCTGGGCCGGCTGCAGGCCCAGCAGGGCGCAGAACTGGGCGGAGACGGACACGGTGCCGAAGCCGCCCACATACTCGAAGGTGCCGACGCCGCCGGCCGTCTGGGCGATCCGGAGCCGCTCCTCCGCGCGCTTCTGGTCGGTGATGTCCACCAGCGTGCCGGCGAAGCGACCCTCCTCCGCGTGGCGGCGGCCGCGGGCCTGCACCCATCGGACGAGGCCGCCAGGCAGGAGGAGGCGGTACTCCTTCGCGAAGACGTCCGCCCCCCGCAGTATGCCGCCGACCGCGAGCCGGATGCGCGTCTGGTCCTCGGGATGGATGATGGAGAAGAAGGTCGCGGGCGACACGCCATGGGCCGCCTCCGCCTCCGTCAGCCCGTAGAGCGCGGCGAAACGGGCATCGCCCACGATGCGCCGCTCCGCGATGGACCAGTCCCAGGCCGCCATCGCCCCGGAGGCGGAGAGGGCGTCGCGCAACCGCTCCTGCACGCTCACCGGTTCCCGCAGCGAGGCGTCGCGCGCGCCGTCCGTCAGCGCCGTCACCGGCGCTTCATCGCGGGCGCACGGCCCACCCGTTCCGATGCTCCCGGCAACCGGCCGCAGACCCTGGCACGACCGCCGCTCACCGGCAGGCCCGCAGCCGCAGCGGCCTGCCTGCCCGAATGGGCGCGGCAGCCCGGCACACAGAGGTGGCCGCCGGCCTCAGCTTCCATGCTCCGCCTCGTCCTGCATCACGCGGGCGATGAACTCGCCGACAAGCTGCTTCAGCGCGCCGAGCGAGGGCAGATCCATCACCATGGCAATGTAGCCGCGGATGCTCCGGTCCCGCACGGAGAAGTTGATGTAGAGGAAGAGGACGAGGCCCTCCTCCAGCCCGCCCCCGGCCCGCAGCAAGTCGCCGCCGTCGCTCCGCAGCACCTGCGGCAGCGACATGGTCAGGGAATGCTCCAGCATGTTCGCCATGGTGGCGAGGCAGCTGTTGAGGATGACGTTGCCCGTCTCGGCCAGCGCCTCCTCCTCCATCGCGGCCGCCTCTTCCGGCGGCACCGCCTCGCCCAGCACGGCGCGCACCAGCTCCAGGCCGTTCACCTGGGGGAAGATGAGCAGCGCCCGGCCCTGGAAGGCACCCGAGAAGTCCTGCCGCACCACCACGAGTTCCCCGCCCTCCCGCTCCCGGATGAGGGCGGTGGCGCGCCGGTGGTCCACGATCTCGATCGAGGGAACGGAGAGCAGGACCTCCCCGCCCACCATCTTCCGCAGGCTCGCGGCGGCCCGGCTCACGCCGATGTTCACCAGCTCCGTGAGGGCGTCGCGCTCCAGCGGGGAGAGTAGCGTGCCGGCGGGGGGCGGGATCACCGTGCCCCCGCGCGCAGCCGCAGGGCCGCGCCGGAGACGAAGCCGCGCAGTCCATCCTCCGTCACCGGCTTGGCCACGAAGGTCGCGTTCACGGCGCGGGCGCGGGCGATGATCTCGTCCTGGACATTGGCGGTGATGACGGCCAGCGGCATGGTCGGGTGCAGCGCCCGCAGCTCCGTCGCCAGCGCCAGCCCGTCCTTCCCCGGCATGTTGTAGTCGAGCAGCGCGACGTCGATCCCGCCCGCCGCGACGCGGGCCAGCGCCTCGTCGGCGTTGCTCGCCTCCGCCCGCTCCCACCCCGGCTCCAGCGCCTGGATCGCCTTGCCGGCCACGATCCGCGCCAGCTTGCTGTCATCGACGATCAGGACGGTGGTGGCCATGCCGGCACTCCAAGGGGGACCCAGCGTCCGGGGCAGCACCCGTCCCAGCCAGCGGTCAGGCCCAGTCTAGCCCGGCGGACCGGGGGCCAAAAGCGGCAGGAGCCAGCGCGCCGTGAAGGGATCGCCCGCCGGGCCGAGAAGGGGCGGCCGCAGCGCCATCAGCACCTGCACCACCGCGGCATGCAGGGGGCCGGCGGCGGTCAGGTCGACGCTTCGCCCGGCGCCGTCCCGCAGCAGGGAGACCAGGGCCTCGGCATCCTCGACCCGTGCCTCGCCCTCGATCCGGATCACCGACCCCTCCAGTCGCACGCTCATCCGATCAGCCCCGGCAGGTCGAGCACCATGAGCACCCGCCCGTCCCCCAGCAGCGCCGTGCCCGTCACGCCGGGCGTCCCGGCCAGCAGCCCGGCCAGGGGGCGCAGCAGCACGTCCGCCCGGCCCGCGAAGCCGTCCACCTCCACCCCGATCCGCCCGGCGCCGGCACCGAGCACGAGCACCCGCGCGACACCGCCGCGCGGCGCTGCGGGAAGGTCCAGCAGGGCCGAGAGGCGCAGCAGCGGTACGGTCCGGTCCCGCAGGACGAAGGCCTCTCCGTCGCGCAGGGGAAGGATCCGATCGGCTGGGACGCGCGCCGTCTCGGCGACGCCCTCGACCGGCACCCCGTAGGTCTCCCCCCCCTGGCGGACCATCAGCACGGTGGTGACCGCGGCGCCCTGCGGCAGCAGCAGCCGGACGGTCGCACCGGAACCGGGCCGACCGGTCAGGGACGCACGTCCCCCCAGCCCCTCCACCGCGGCCCGCACCGCGTCCATGCCGACGCCGCGGCCGGACAGGGCAGTGACGGAGGCGGCGGTGGAGAAGCCGGGATGGAAGACGAGCTGCACGGCCGCCGCGTCGTCCAGCGCGGCGAGCGAGGCCTCGGGCATGAGGCCCCGCGTCCTCGCGGCCTGGCGGATGCGGACGGGATCGATGCCCCGCCCGTCATCCGTCACCTCCACCGCGATGCCCTCGCCCTCGCGCCGCGCCTCCAGCGTGATGCGTCCGGTCGCCGGCTTGCCGGCGGCGGCCCGCCCCGCGGGGTCCTCGATCCCGTGGTCCACCGCGTTGCGCAGCAGGTGCAGCAGCGGGTCGAACAGCCCGTCCACGATCGCCCGGTCGGCCTCCACCGCCTCGCCCCGGATCTCCAGCGCGACGGTCTTTCCCAGCCCCGCCGCGGCCTCGCGCACCAGGCGGGGCAGGCGGCGGAAGGTCCGGGACAGCGGCACCATCCGAAGATCCATCACCGCCCGGTGCATCGCCTCGGCCAGCCGCTCGATCCCGGCCCCGCTCTCGGCCAGCGCGCGCGCGAGGCGCGGCTCCGCTCCGCCCGCCTCGGCCACGAGATGGACGAGGCCGTTCTTCGCGACGATCAGCTCGCCCACCAGGTCCATCAGCGCGTCGACCCGCGCCACGTCCACCCGCAGGCTGCGGGCGGCCCCCGCGACCGGCGCCGCCTCCGTTCGGACGGGGGCGGGCGGCGGGACCGCGGCGAAGGCCACCTGATCCGCGACGAAGCGGAACACCGGCCGCAGATCGGCCTCCGCCGCCGCGCTCAGCAGCTCGATGACGAGGTTGCAGGCGAAGGGATCGGGCTCCTCCGCCGGCCAGGGCTCGCGGGGCGCGACGCGCAGGGCGATCAGCTCCGGCACGGCGCGGACGAGCGCCATCGGATCGTCGCCGAGGAAGAAGCAGTCCGGCACCGGCACGTAGCGCAGCGCGGTCACCGGCCGCCCTGCGGCCTGCGCCGCGGCGACCGCCGCCGCCTCGCCCGCCACCAGGGCGGGCAGCCAGTCCGGGATCGCGGCGGGATCCGGCGGAGGCGCCCGCTCTCCCGTCAGCGCCCCGCGCAACGCCGCCTCCAGCGCCCGCGCGCGCTCGGGGGCCTCCTCGGGCAGGCCGCCCGTCCGCGCGATCGCCTCCATCCAGGCCTCGCTGACGCCGATCAGTGCCAGCAGCGGCTCGATCGCACCGGGCCCGACCTCCGCCCGCCCGCCGCGCAGGGCGTCCAGCAGGTCCTCCGCCGCGTGCAGCGCGCGCTCCATCGGCGCGAGGTCGAACAGGGCCACCGAGCCCTTCAGCGTGTGCACCGCGCGGAAGGCGGCATGCAGCCGCGCCGCATCCGCCGGATCGCGCTCCAGCGCGAGCAGCTCCTCGGTCGCCTGCTGGATCAGCTCGCGCCCTTCGACCAGGAACTGGTCCAGCAACTCGCTCATGCCGGGGGCATCCGCGCCCCCGGGGGCAGGAGCGGGCGCTGATAGACGATGGCATCCTCGAAGCGCCGCATCGTGAAGCGATCGGAGATGCGGGCCATCGATTCCGAATGGCCGAGGAGGAGGAAGCCACCGGGATTCAGCGCGTCGAAGAGCGTGCGCGACGCCGCCTCGCGGGAGGCGTCATCGAAGTAGATGAGCACGTTGCGGCAGAACAGCACGTCGAAGCGTCCCTGGGCCGCCATGCTCGCCGCGTCCACGAGGTTCGCCGCGGTGAAGCGCACGGATTCCCGCAGGTCCCGGATGATCTGCCGCCGCCCGGCCCGCGGCGCCTCGAAGTAGCGCTCGACCAGATCGGCGGACAGGCGCGCCAGGGAACGCGCGGCGTAGCGCCCCTCCTGCGCCGCGGCCAGCACCTCGTCATCGAGGTCGGAGCCGACGATCTCGATGTTGTAGGCATCCACCAGCGCCCAGTTCTCCAGCAGCCAGACGGCGATGGAGTAGGGCTCCTCGCCGGTGGAGCAGGGCACCGACCAGAGCCGGACAGCGTCGCCCGGGCCGCGCCGCGCCACGATTTCCGGGAGCAGCGCGCGGCCGAGGCAGCGGAGCTGGTGCTCCTCCCGGTAGAAATACGTCTCGTTGACGGTGATGCTGTTGATGAAGCGATCGGATTCCGGCGGGCCTGCGCGAAGCAGAGCGAGATAGGCAGGCACCGAGTCGGTACCGGCGCGCTCCATCCCCTGTGCGAGCCGGCGCTCGAGATAGGCGCGCTTGCCCTCGCCATAGGCGATCCCGCTACGGCGATAGATGAAGTCGCAGAGACGGCGCAGCTCCTCCGCGCTCGGCGGCGCGGTGGCCCCACCGGCCCCGCTCACGCCGCCCAGTCCTTCAGCGCGCCGGCGATGGCCTCGAGCGGCAGCACCGCCTCCGCGCCGCCGGCGCGCACCAGCTCGCCCGGCATGCCCCAGACCACGGCGGTCTCCTCGGCCTCGGCGATGGTGCGGCCGCCCTCGGCCCGCAGCCGCGCCATGGCGGCGGCGCCGTCATTCCCCATGCCCGTCATCAGCACGCCGACCAGGCGTTCGGCCGGCAGGTGCTGCATCGCGCTCGCCACCATCCGGTCCACGCTGGGGTGCCAGCGATGCGACGGCAGGGACGGCGCCGCCATCGCGACGGGTCCGCCGGGCCGCTGCCCGACGATGACGTCGGCATCTCCCCGCCCGATGTAGACCTTCCCCGGCACGATCGGCACGGGACGCGAGACCTCCTCGACCGACAGGGCGCAGAGGCGGTCCAGGCGTCGCGCGAGCGGCCCGGTGAAGGCGGCCGGCATGTGCTGGGCCACGAGGATCGGCCAGGGAAAATCGGGGGGCAGCGGCCCGAGCAGCGCGTCGAGCGCCGATGGTCCGCCGGTGGAGCAGCCGACGAGCACGACCCGGTCGGCGGTCCCGGCCGGGCCCGGCCCGGGGGTGGGCGGCGGGGCGGGCGGGCGCCGCCGGGCCGGAGACAGGCCGGTGCGCAGGCGGACGCGCTCTGCCAGGCGGTGGCTCGGCCGAAGCCGGGCGCCGGCCGCGGCCCGCACCTTCTCCACCAGCAGCGGCCCGAGTTCGTCCATCCCGAGCGACACGGCCCCGCCGGGCTTCGGCACGAAGTCCACGGCGCCGAGCGCGAGCGCCTCCAGCGTCTCGCGCGTCCCCGCCTCGGTCAGCGAGGACACCATCACCACCGGAAGCGGGTGCTCCAGCATCACGCGGTCGAGGCAGGCGAGGCCGTCCATGCGCGGCATCTGCACGTCGAGCGTCATCACGTCGGGCCGGAAGGCGGCGAGGCTCTCCAGCGCCTCCATGCCGTCGCGCGCGAAGGCGAGCTCAAAATCCCCCTCCGCCCGGAAGACCTCGCCGAGCAGGCGGCGCATCAGGGCGGAGTCATCCACGACCAGCAGCCGGATCACGAGGCGGGGGCGGCCCCCGTCCCGGCGGCCCGCGCGGCCATCGCCGCGAGGAGATCGCGCTCCGCCGCATCCAGCAGGGCGCGCGGCTCGATGAGCAGGATCATGCGCCCGTCCCGCTCCACCGTCGCCACGCGGTCGAAGACGGCCACCTCCCCCGCGGCGAGGGCCGGCGCGGGCGCGAGGGAACCGGCGGGAAGCGACAGGATCTCCGTCACCGCGTCCACCGCCAGCCCGGCGCGGACCCCTTCCACCGTGACCACGACGACGCGCCCGCCCGGCCCCGCCGCCGTGCCCTCCGCGGCGAAGCGGCGGCGCTGGTCGATCACGGGAACGACGGCGCCGCGCAGGTTCATCACGCCCTCCACAAAGGCGGGGGCGCGCGGAACCCGCGTCAGGCTCCCCGGGCGGCGCGCCACCTCATCCACCGCGGCGATCGGGATGCCGAAATGCTCGCCTCCCAGGCGGAAGACCACGAAGCGCTCGGCCGCCTCGGCCTGGATTCCCGTTCCGGACATGTCGCGCGCCTCCCTCCCGGCATCGGCCAGCAGGCGCGATGCCGTCTCGTCGTCGAACAGCCGCGCCGGCGAGAGGATGGAGACGAGGCGCCGCCCGCCGTCCAGCCGGCCGATCGCCTCCACCCGCGCCTCCCCTGCGCCGCGGGTGAGCACGGGGGGAACGGCGTCGATCGCGGATTCCGGCAGCCGGAGGATACCGGTCAGCCGGTCCACCACGAGGCCGACCAGGGCAGGGCCCAACCGTGTCACCACGATCCGCCGCCGCGCCCGGTCCACCTCCCCCGCCGGAAGGCCGAGCAGCGCGTGCGGCGAGACGAGGGGCAGCAGACCGCCCCGGTACGCGGCCACGCCGAGCATCGCCTGGCCGGTGCGCGGCACCTCCGTCACCTCCGCCGGCAGCCGCGCCACCGCGGACACCTTGTCCAGCGGCAGGGCGTAGTCCTGCCCGGCCACCGCGAAGGTCAGCAGGGCCAGCCCCTCGGCGGCCGGCGGCGCCGCCCCGGAAATCCCGGCGGCGCCCTCCCCCCGGCCGGCCACGCCGCGCCGCGCGGGCGTGCCGAAGGCCTGTGCCAGCAGGGCGTCCAGATCCAGCGAGCGGGCATCGCCCTCCGCGCCGAGGGCGAAGACGGCATCCACCAGCAGCCCGATGGGTGCCTCCCCCACCGTCACCACCACGCGCGCGGCGGGCGATGGCCCCGCGCCCTCTCGCCCCGTCAGGGCCGCGAGGGACACGACCGGCAGCGCCGTGCCGCGCAGGTTGGCCAGGCCGAGGAGGGCGCGCGGCGCGTGCGGCACGCGCGTGACGGGACGTGGCCGCAGCACCTCCCGCACACGGTCGGCGGGAAGGGCCAGGCGCTCGCCCGCCACCGCCACCGTCAGGGCCTGTTCCTCCCCGGCCGCGCGCGCCGCCGGCCTCACCGGCTCAGCCCTCCGCGGTCCGAAGTTCGTCGGCGAGGCTTGCGATCTCCTCGATGGCGGCGGCGAGTTCCTCCGTGCCCTTCGCCTGCTGGCGGGCGGCCGCGGAGGCCTCGCCGGCGGCGCCGCTCGCCTCCTCGGATGCGGCGGCGATCGCCTGGGTGCCGGCCAGCACCTCGCGCACCCCGTCGAGCACGGCCCCCGCGCTGCCGAGGATTTCCTGCGCGCCGGCCCGCAGCACCGCCAGATCGGCCTCGGCCGCCTCGAGCCGCCCGGAGAGACCCCCGATCCGCGCGACCTGCCCCAGCGAGGCCGCGGACATCGCGTCGAGGTCGCGGCGCACGACCTCCACCTGGTCGCGGATGTCCCGCACCGCGTCCTTCATCCGGTCGGCATGGCCGGCCGCGTCGCGCGCGAGGTCGCGGATGTCGGCGGACACCACCGCGAAGCCGCTGCCGGACTCGCCGGCGCGCGCCGCCTCCACCGAGCCGCTGACGGCCAGCATGTTCGTCTGCACGGCGGTCAGCGCGATCGCGTCCACGATCTTCTCGATCCGCCGGCGCGTGACCTCGAGCGCGACGACGAGGGCCGAGACCGCCTCGGCTTCCCGCAGCGCCCCCTCCAGGCTGCGACCCAGTCCCTGCGCGGCGCCGCGCCCTTCCGCCACGCGCGGCGAGAGGACGTCCAGCTGCTGCAGGGCCTCCGCGGCAGCGCTCCGGGTCGCGGTCGCCGCACGCTCGATCTGCGCCATGGCCGCGGAGGATTGCTGCATGGCGGCCGCCTGCGCCTGCGCCCCCCGCGCGATCTCGCCGAGCGCCGACATGATCTGCCCGGCGGAGCCGGACAGCTCCTGCACGGTCGCCGAGAGCTCCTCGGCGGCCGAGGCCACCTCCTCGGCCCGGCCGTTGCCCGACCCGTCGCCCTGGAGCGCCTCGGCCATGGCGGCCAGCATCTGCGCGGCCTGGCTGCTTCCCTCCAGCGCCGTGGTCTGCTGCTCCACGGCACGCTGCGCCTCGGTCGTCGCGGCGGATTGCTGCTCGGCCGCGCTGGCCACCGCCTCCGCCCCGCGCTGCGCCTCGCGGGCGCTCGTCTCGGCCTCGACCGCGGCGAGCAGGATGGACTGGGCGCCCTCCGCGATGCCTCCCATCTCGGCCCGGACAGCGTCCAGCGTCGCGACCGCCCCGCGGCCGTTCCGCGCCTCTCCCTCCGCGGTCTCGGCGGCCGCGCGGATGCGGGCGGCAATGCTGCGCACCGCCTCGCGAATCGAGGCGACGAGCTCCTGCACCGCGCGGGCGCTCGATTCGGACGTCTCCGCCAGCGCGCGCACCTCCTCCGCCACCACGGCGAAGCCGCGCCCCTGCTCCCCGGCACGCGCAGCCTCGATCGCGGCGTTGAGCGCGAGAAGGTTCGTCTGGTCGGAGATGTCGGCCACGGTGCCGGTGATCTCGCCGATGCTGGCCGCCTGCGCCTCCAGCGTCGCGACGATCTCGACCGAGCGAAGCTGCCGGGCGGCGCGGTCCTCCACGAAGGCCGCCGCGGCCGCGATCCCGGCACCGACCTCGATGAGCAGGGCCTGCAGCGCGTCGGTCATCCGGCGCGACGTGCCCGCCCGGTCCCGCGCCCCCGCGAAGGCCGCGCCGAGGCTGTCGATGGCGCCCTGGCTCTGCTGCGTGGCGCCCGCCGCTTCCTCCGCGGCCGCGGCGATCTGCTCCAGGGAGCGCCGCAGCTCCTCGGCCGAGGCCGAGGCCTCCGTGATGCCGGCCGCCAGCTGCTCCGACGCCGCGCCGATCCGCTCGGCGGCCTGATGGCGGCGGGCACGGGATCGGGCCATCGCGCGCTGGGCGGGCGCCGGCGCCGGCCGCGCGATGGCGGGCGCGGCGTCCTCCGCGACGGCGGGCCGGCGTCCGCTCCTGGTGAGTTCGGACGTCTTGACCAGCGCCATGCAGCCTCCAGCGGGATGGCGCCACTCAGGCCATCGGCCGCATCATACCGGCCGGACGTGGAAAGGCACAGGGCGCCCGGCCAACCCGCGGCAGGACCGGCCGCGTTCGGGCCAGCCCGTCAGCGCGAAGAAGGGAAAGGGCCGCCGCCCGGGCGGAGACCGGGCGGCACCGCCCTTCCTGTCAGGGCGTCCGGAGCCGGTCCAGCGTGCCGGCCTCTGCCGCGGCGACGGTCGCCTGGACGTCCTCCGGCAACAGCAGCCGCTCTCCCGCCAGGCGTTCCGCCGCTTGCCGCACCGCCGCCACATAGGCGGCGCGGTCCGGCCAGCGCTCCTCGATGGAGGGACGCGGGTCGTTGTTCGCCATCCGCTCCGCGCGCGTGCCCGCGAGCGGCAGGACGCCGCCCGTGTTGGTGCAGAGCGCGCCGGGCGCGAAGCCCTCCGCCCGCGGGTTCCAACCGGTGTAGGTCGCGCGCGCCGCCTCGATCACGGGCAGTCGGATGCCGCCGATCGCGTTGCCGTCCGCGTCCAGCCGGGGAAACAGGACGGGATAGCGGCCCGTTACCGCCGGCGGCATCTGGGACAGGTCGAGCAGCGGCGCCGGCGTGTGCGAGGTGAACGCCGGCATCCCCTGGACGCCGGGGAAGGCGGGCGCGGCGACGAGCGTGCCGTGCGCCACCATCGGCGTGCGGCTGGCCGGCGGCTCCACGCCCTCCTTGATCCAGGCTTCCAGCGCGACCATCAGCGCCCGCATCGGCGCGCCGGCCTGAAGGGGATTCACCGGCATCACGCAACTCTGCGTACGGTTCGCCACCGCCTGCGCCTCGGCATAGTGGGGATGGCCGATCATCATGTAGGCGCGGACCTCCGGCGGCAGGTCCACGTGGCGGCCGGCGGCGTCCGTGACGGTCAGGGACCCCCGGGCGCCCCAGTACTCGAACTCGCTGTCGGTCTGGAAAATGCGGGGGCAGGTGGCGGTGGTTCGGCAGCGCCGCAGCAGCCCGTCCCGCAGCCCCGTCAGCGGATCGGTGGTCACGGCATAGGTGAAGGGGAACTGGTCCGCCGGATAGAGCCGGTCCGTGTGGTCGGACGGGTTGCGCCCGGGCTGGGCGAAGCGGGCGTTGGTGAAGCTGCGGCGCGATCCGGGGATGTGGGCCACCATCCCGTCGAAGACCTGGCGGCCGCGCTCATCCTCGTTGAAGCCGAGATAGAGCAGGTCCCGCAGGAAGCGCCCGGACTGGGACACGCCGAAGGCCGTGGCGCCGGTCAGCACGCTGCGTCCGTTCGCCGCCATCGGATTGGACGCCGTCCCGTCCCGCCGCAGGAAGGCCGCGACGTCGCGGAACGCGGCGAAGCCCATGCCGAGCACCAGCGGGTCGCGCGCGGTGTAGGTCAGCTCGTAAATCGCGCCGGCGTCGAAGCCCGCGGGGCGGGTGATCTCGATCCGGTCCGGCGCGACCAGCCGCACCGCCATGTCGGCGGGGCGCTGCCGCGGATCGTCCTGCCGGGCGCGCACGGTGAGCACGAGGCTGGACGGATCGGCCACCGGATAGGTCAGCCGCCCCTGCGCGGGTGAGGTGGTGTTGTCGAAGACGAACTCCTCGCGCGAAGGACCGGTGATGCCGTCGATCTTCGGGACGTCCACGCGCATGCCGCTGCCCGGCGTCCAGTCCCCCTGCCAACCCACCCAGGCGAGGGTGTAGCCCTGGCGGAAGGTCCACCCATTGCCGGCATCCGCCGCCCCTTCCATCCGCGTGGCGCCGGTGCGCGGGGCATCGTTCAGCAACTGCCCGATGATGCGGTTGCCGCGGTTCGGCGCCTCCATCAGCAGGGTGCCGTTGCCGCGGGCCGCGTCGGCGGGCCGCAGGATGATGACGTCCGCCGTCGCCTCCACCCGGCCCTGCGCGTTGCGCGGCGCGCGGTCGAGGTCGGCGATCACGGCGTTCCGCGGATCGGCCGGGTCCAGAGCGATCGTCGCGCGGGCGCGGATCTCCTCATAGGCACCGGTGCTGCCGAAGGAAGCGCCACCGAGGGCCGGGCGCGGAGGCGCGGTCATCTCGAACCGAACCACCTCCGCCATCGCCGGGCCGGTCAGCAGGCCGAAGCCCAGGGCCAGCGTCATCATCCGCATGGTGGACGTCCCTCCGTTTCGTTGCCCGAAGGCTAGACCCGTCACCTCCCCCGGGGCCAGCACGATGCGCGGGCAGGATCGCCGGAACATGCCGCGACGCATCCCCGACCCTAGGCCGCAAGCCCTCGAACCCGGGCGCGCGTCGGAGCGCGGCACCTCGGCCGTCACCGGGCCCCGCCGTGGGCCCTCACCCGTCCCGCACCCTCCGCGCGGGATCCCGCATCCCGCCGTCAGGCCAGTTCCATGTTCCAGAACACCAGGATCTGGTCCGCGACCACACCGCGCACATTGGATCGGTGGCCCGTGACGGACTTGTAGCCGCCGAGCGGGATAGAGAAGGCCTCCTCGTTGGACAGGCGTTGGAGCTCGGCCGCGATCGCCATCTGCCGCGCCGGGTCCGTCTCGAAGGCGAAGTCGTTCCTCAGCCGCTCCATCTCCGGGCTCTCCGCCCAGCCGATGTAGCCCCGCGCGCCGCGGCCATCGAGGTTCAGGTTGATGACCGGGTTCATCAGGTCCAGCGTCGTCCAGATGCCCCAGGCGATGCTCCAGCCCCCCTGGTCCACAGGCACGTTGCGGTTGCGGCGAGCCAGCAGGCTGTTCCAGTCCATGCTGTCCACCTGCACGTTTATGCCGATGGCGCGCAGAAGCTGCTCCGTCACCGGTGCCAACGCGCTGCCGGAGGGCAGGTCGGCCGGGTGCAGGATGATCACCCGCTCGTTGTTGTAGCCGCTTTCCCGCAGCAGCGCCCGCGCACGCTCGCGGTCCCCCGCCGGGCCGGGCACGTCAGCCGCATACGGAGACTCGCAGCTCAGGACGGAGTTGCAGGGCTGGATGAGGCTGTCGTCGCCGATCTGCGCGTCCAGATACTCCTTCTGGCTGATCGCGGTCATCACGGCTTGGCGCACCTTCTTGTTGTTGAAGGGGGCCTGCGCGCTGTTGAACCGCATGAGCATGAAGCCGCCGGAGGTGCGGTCCTTCATGACCACCGAGCGGTTGCGGCGCATCATCGCCATCATGTCGGGCTGGATGTTCTCCAGCACCTGGACCTCTCCGGCCAGCAGGGCGTTGGCGGCGGTCTGGGGATCGCTGATCTCCATCCACTCCACGCGATCCACCTTCGCGACCTTGCCGCCCGCGAGACCGGAGGGCGGCTCGGTCCGCGGCACGTAGCCCTCGAAGCGCTCATAGACCACGCGATCGCCGGAGCGGTGCTCGGCGGCGACGAAGCGGAAGGGGCCGGAGCCGTTCACCTCCGTGATGCGCTGGTCCGCCGGGATGTCGACCAGGCGCTTCGGCAGGATGAAGGGCACGGGGCCGCCGGGCTTGGCCAACGTCTCCAGCACAAGGCCGTAGGGGCGCTTCAGCACCAGCCGGAACCGCTCCGCATCCACCGCTTCCAGCCGCTCCGTCACGTTCTGCAGGCGCGTGCCCATCACGTCCCGCGGCATCCAGCGATTCAGGGAGGCGAGGACGTCGGCGGTGGTCACGGGCGTGTTGTCGTGGAACCTCAGGCCGGGGCGCAGACGGAAGTCGTAGGTGAGACGGTCCGGGGAGACGGAGAACGCCCCCACCATCTGCGGATGCACGCGGTTCTGCGCATCCACGGCGAAGAGCGTGTCATAGACGAGGTAGCCGTGCTGCCGCGTGATGTAGGCCGTGGTGGCGAAGGGATCGAGCACGCCGAGGGTGGCGTGCATCACCGCCTTGATCACGCGCGGCGCGCCGGGACGCGGCTGCGCCATGGCAGCGGGCGCCGCGGGAGCGACGGCGAGACCCGCGCCTCCCTGCAGGATGGCGCGGCGCGTGCTGGGGATCGGCATGGACGGGTCCTCCTTGTCGCTTCGGTCAGTGACGGATCACGGGATCGACGGGGCGGTGGCCGAGGGCGCCGAGAACCTCCTCGCACCAGGCCGCCACGCGCAGCAGGGCGGCCTCCCCGCGCGGGCGGCCGAGGATCTGCAGCCCCACCGGCATCCCCGCCGGGGTGAAGCCGCAGGGGATGGAGATCACGGGGCAGGCGGTCAGAGAGAGGGTGAAGGTGATGGCGATCCAGTCGATGTAGGAGTCGAATGAATGGTCGCCCAGCCGCTCCACCCGGCGCCATTCCGCGGGGAAGGGCGTCATGATCGCGGTGGGGCAGATCAGGAGTTCGTGGTCGGCCAGGAAGTCCATCAGCCGCTGGAACATCGCGGCACGGGCATTCTCGGCGCGGGCGTAGTCCACGATCGGCAGGCCGGCCGCGCGCTCCGTGCTGGAATGGATCTCCGGGATCACGCGAGCCCCGTGCAGTGCGATCAGCGGCGCGAAGGCCGCCAGGTGGTTCACGCCGCGGATGGCGTGGAACACGTCGCGTCCCTGGGACAGGTCCGGCGCCGTCCGCTCGATCCCGGCGCCGGCCTCCGCCAGTCGCGCGATCGCGGCCTCCACCACCGCCGCGACGGCCGGGTCCACCGGCGTCACGCCGAGGTCCATGGAGAAGCCGATCCGTCCCGGCTTGCGCGGCGTGCTCGCGGCCTGCGCGAAGGTGCCGGGCGGGGCGGCGGGCAGGCTCAGCGGATCGGTCCAGACCTCGCCGGCCATGGCGTCCAGCATCAGCCCGGCATCGGCCACCGTGCGCGTGATCGGCCCGATCACCGGCAGCATGGAGAAGACCATCCCCTTCCGCGGCCGCGGCACCCGCCCTGGCGAGGGCCGCAGCCCCACCACGGAGCAGAAGGCCGCCGGCAGACGGATGGAGGAGCCGAGGTCGGAGCCATGCGCCATCCAGGCCTCGCCCGTCGCGACCGAGGCCGCCGCGCCGCCGGACGAGCCGCCCACCGTGAGCCGCGTATCGAAGGGATTCCGCGTCGGGCCGAAGAGCGCGTTGACCGTGCTCGCGTTGAAGCCGAATTCCGGGGAGTTCGACTTCCCCAGCGGGATGCCGCCATTCCCCTCCAGCAACTCCACCACGGGGCCGGAGCGCTCGGAGACGTGGTTCTCGAACAGGACGGAGCCGCCGGAGGTGTGGCGCACCCCCGCCACCTCTTCCAGGTCCTTGATCGTCAGCGGCAGGCCGCCGAGCCAGTTCGGATCCCCCGGGCGGGGCGGCGCGGCAGCGACGGCGCGCGCCTGGTTCCGCGCGCGGTCCAGACAGAGGATCGGCAGGGCGTTCACCGCCGGCTCCACCTCCGCGATGCGGCCCGCCGCCGCCTCCACCAGCTCCAGCGGCGACACCGCGCGGCGGCGCAGCAGCGCCACCGCCTCGGTGGCCGTCAGGTCGATCAGCGCGCGGTCATACGCCACGGGACGCCTCCATCGCGGCCCGGACCTTGCGGGGGTCCGGCCAGAAGGATGTGCCGCGGCGCGCCAAGCCGCCGCCCATCCCCATCGGCACGCCGTCCGCCCGCCAGCAGGAGGCGCCGGTCATCCTCTTTCCCTCGAACAGGATGGCGCCCATCCCCCCGGCGATGTGATCCAGGGGCAGGACCGGATGGCCCATGGCCGCCAGGGCATCGCGCACGGATTCCGGCACACCGTGCTCGATCTCGGCGTCCGGGCCGTGGGTGAAGACGCGCGGCGCCTCCACCGCCTCCTGCACGCTCATGCCGTGGTCCACGAGGTTCATCACGAACTGGAACACGGCGGAGGGAATGCGGTAGGCGCCCGGCAGCCCCACCGCAAACAGCGGCGCACCGTCCCGCAGGCCGATCATCGCGGAGATGCCGCTGGTGATCCGCTTGCCCGGCCGCAGCGACAGCGCGTTCCCGGGATGCGGATCGAACAGATACATGTAGTTGTTCGGGATGATCCCTGTGCCCGGGATCATGATGCGCGCGCCGAACAGGCTGTTGATCGTCTGGGTCGAGGTGACGATGTTGCCCAGCCGGTCCGCGATGGTCACATGCGTGGTGTTGGCCGATTCGTTCGACAGCACGCGCGGCCCGAATTCACCGCTGCGGGCGGGATCGATCTCCGGCCGGCGCAGCGCGGCATAATCCTTCGAGACCAGCCGCGCGACGGGCACCTCCACGAAGGCCGGATCGGCCGTGGCGGCGCGGCGGTCTGCGGCGGCGATCTTCAGCGCCTCCAGCACGAGGTGCAGCGTCCGCACCGTGCCGAAGCCGGAGGAGCGGAGATCGAAGCCCTCCATCAGGTTCAGCATCTGGACGATGTGCACGCCGCCCGAGCAGGGCGGCGGCGGGCCGACGATGTCCACGCCGCGATAGGTGCCGCGCACCGGCTCGCGCGTCTCCGTGCGATAGGCCGCGAGGTCGCCGGGTGTCATGCACGAGCCACCGGCGCGAAGGTGCTCCACGATCCGCGCGCCGAGCTCGCCGCCATAGACCACGCCCGGCCCCTCCTGCGCGAGGCGGCGCAGCGTCCCGGCATAATCCGGCATGGTGAGAAGACTACCCTCGGCCAGGGGAGATCCGCCGGGCAGGAACATCGCGGCCATGCCGGGATCCAGCGCGAGGTCTGCCGCCTGCTCCGCGATGCAGGCCGCGAGATAGCCGGTGACACGGAAGCCGCGGGCGGCGTGGCGGATGGCGGGCTCCAGCACCGCCTCCAGCGGCAGGGTGCCGTAGCGCTCCAGCGCCTCGCACCACGCCTGCAGCGTACCGGGCACGGCGACCGCAGTGGCGCCGACCCGGTTCGCGCGCCCTTCGGTCTCCATGTAGTCGGGCCAGGTGTCGGCGATCGCCCGGTACATGTCGGGACGTGCGGCAGCCGGAGCGGTGGAGAGCCCGTCCAGCACCACCTCTCGTCCATCGGCCAGGCGGATGAGCGCGACGCCGCCGCCGAAGAAGCCGACCATCATCGGCTCCACCACGGTTAGGGTGAACAGGGCGGCGATGGTCGCGTCGATGGCGTTGCCGCCAGCCGCCATCATCTCCGCCGCGGCGGCGGAGGCGAGGGGGTGGTTGGTCACGGCCATCCCGCCCTCCGCGGTCACGGGCGCCTTCTCCGGCGTGAAGAGGGTTCCCGCTCGCTGCCGCCAGTCCTGCATGGCCCTCATCGTCCTCCGCCGCACACCCGTGCGGCGGGAAGCGTATCGGAGCGTCCGCGACGAGGGCCAGCGCGCCGCCGGTGAATTCCGCGCGGGCCCGCCCGATCAGCGCAGCGTGGACAGCTCCGAGCAGCCGGGCGCCTCGTCCAGCCGATAGGTGCGGATCGCGGTGCCCGCGAAGAGCGCGGCCCGCTCCGCCTCCCCGGCCCCGGCGGCCAGCCGCTTGAAGGCGTTCCACAGCGCGACGTAGCCGCACATGCCCTTGTCCACGGGGAAGTTGCTCTCGAACATGCAGCGGCGCGGGCCGAAGGCCTCGATCAGGGTCTCGACATAGGGCCGCCACGCCTCCGCCAGCGCCGCCGAGCCGGGTGGGTCGGGATGGCGGTGGAAGTCGAGGCCGGACACCTCCATCGCGAGGCCGCCGAGCTTCATCACCACGTTCGGCAAGGCCGCGAGCGCCAGCACATCGGGACGCCATGCCGCGAAGCCCTCGGCACGGCGCCCGGCGAAGGGCCCGATCCCCAGCGGCCCGCCGCAGTGATTCACCACCACCGTCAGCCCCGGCACCGCGCGCGCGAGCGCCGACACCAGCGGAAGCTGCGTCTGATAGGCCCAGACATCGAGGCTGAGGCCGTGCGCCGCCAGGACGCGGCCCCCCTCGACGAAGCGCGGATCCTCCAGCGGTCCGGGCGGCGGGGTGACGAGGTTGGACCGCACCTCCGGCGAGGGATGCCAGGCCGTGCGGTTCCGGACGCCGCGGAACCGCGCGCCGGCGGTCGCGAGATGCGCCTCCAGCACCGGGGCGACGCGGTCACCGAGGGTGAGGTCCGCGAAGCCGATGATGCCGGCGCAGGCGCGGGTCCGCCCATAGAAGCCGCTCGCGGCCACCGCCGCGACGCCGTTCACGAACTCCGTCTCCCCGAGGGGGCGGAGCTCCTCCGGCCCGTCCGGGCGGTACATGGACGCGCACTGCACGAAGACCGTCGCGCGCACGTCATGTCCGCTCCCGGTGTCGCGGAGCAGGTCGTCCAGGAGGTAGCGCTCGTCCGCCCGGTGCCAGAGATGGTGGTGCGGGTCCACGATCGGCAGATCGGGGAGAAGCACCTCCTCCACGCGCCGGGCGAGCCAGTCCTCGCGGATGGCGATCTGCCGCGAGGCGTTCAGTCTGGGTTGCGCGTCGGGTGGCATGATGGCCTCGGGTTCAATGCAAGGGGCCGTGACCCTGCCGGAAGGCCCGCCTCGTGCCGAGAGGGTTGTCCGGTGGACGCCGGCGCGCCGCAGCTACGGCCCCGCCTTCCCCTGCCCCCTCAACTCCGCCAGCACCTCGTCGGAATGCTGGCCGAGCGATGGCGGCGGCCGCACCGGCCCGGCCCGCGCCACGTCGCGCCAGGGCATCCCGGCGGTGCGGATGCGGGTGCCGGAGCCGGGCGGATACTCGAACTCGACCAGCATGCCGCGATCCGCCACCTGCGGGTGCGTCGCCACCTCCGCCAGCGTGTTCACCGGCTCGGCAGGGATGCCCACGGCGTCCAGCCGCGCCAGCCATTCGGCCGCCGTGCGGCGGGGGAAGATCTCCTCCAGCGCCGAGATGACCGCGCCCCGCGCCCTGTTGCGGGCGGGCTGGTCCACGAAGCGCGGATCGTCGCGGAGGTGGGCGAAATCCTCGATCGTCATGAGGCTCGCCCAGCTCTTGTCATTGGTGACAGCGATGACGAGCTCGCGGTCGGCGGCGCGGAAGCTCTCATAGGGCGCCATCAGCGGATGCGCGTTGCCCCAGCGTCGGGGAACCGATCCACTCATCCCCCAGGCCGCGATGGACTGGCCCATCAGCGCCACCAGCCCGTCCAGCATGGAGATGTCGAGGAAGCGGCCCTCCCCCGTCCGCCCGCGCTCCATCAGCGCGCCCATGATGGCGATGGCGCCGGACAGGCCGGCCATCGTATCGGCCACCGGCGCGGCCGCCTTCATCGGGCGCCCCTCCGGCTCGCCGGTCTGGGCCATCAGGCCGCCGAAGGCCTGGACCATCAGGTCCACCGCCGGCCGCTGCGCGATCGGCCCCGTCTGGCCGTAGCCGGAGATGGAGCAGTAGATCACGTCCGGCCGCACCGCCCGCACCGCGTCATAATCCAGGCCGAAGCGGCGCACGGTGCCCGGCCGGAAATTCTCCACGAAGACGTCACTGCCGCGCGCCAGCTCCAGGCAGGCCTCGCGCCCTTCTTTCGTCCGCAGGTCCAGGCAGACGGAGCGCTTGTTGCGGTTGTACCCGATCAGGGTCGGACCCGCATCGCCGGCGAAGGGCGGGCCCCAGTAGCGCGTCTCGTCGCCGACGCCGGGGACCTCGATCTTGATGACATCGGCGCCGAGATCGCCCAGCACCATCGTCGCCAGCGGCCCGGCCAGGGCGCGCGTCGTGTCCAGCACGCGAATGCCGGCCAGCGGCCCGCCGCTCATGCCGGCGCTCCCACGCGAAACACGGGCAACAGCGTGCCGCCCTCCAGCACCTGGAAGTCCACCGTGGCGGGGGCGCCGATGGCGATCGGGCCGAGATCGGCGATCAGCCGGGTGAAGAGATGCACGCCCTCCTCCAGCGCCACGATCCCGACGGTATAGGGCACGGCGGCGGCGAAGGCCGGGCTCGGCGCGCGATGCACCTCGCTGAAGGAATAGACCGCGCCGCGTCCGCTCGCGCGGCGCCACTCGAGGTCGGGCGAGCCCGTCTCGGTGCAGACGATCCGCTTGGGGTGGTACCAGCGATCGGCGGCGGGCGAGTACTTCAGCACGAGCTCGCGCCGCGCCACGGCCTGCCAATACCCCACCGTCTCCGGGGAGGGCTGGTAGAGTCCGATGAACCAGTCGCCCGCCTTCAGCGGGACGCCGCGGGACCAGTCGGCGATCGGGGCCTCGCTCACGTCACCGGCTCCTTCGTCAGGATCACGACGGAATGGCAGGCCAGCGGACCGCCATGCATGTGCACGATGCCGGCTTCCACGTCCGGGATGGCACGGCCCTCGGCGCGGCCGTGGATCTGATCCACCACCTCCTGCAAGTTGTAGAGGCCCTGCGCCACCTGCCCGAAGGAGAGGTAGCCGCCGATGGTGTTGAAGGGCAGGCCGCCGTCATAGGCGATGCCGCCATCCGCCACGAAGCGCCCCCCCTCCCCGCGCGGGCAGAAGCCGAGCTCCTCCAGGATCATCAGGTTCACGTAGGAGAAGGGCGCGGAGCTCTCGGCAAGGTCCATGTCGGCGGGCCTCAGCCCGGCCATGGCGTAGGCCTGCTTCGCTGCCACACCGGCACCGGTCTGCACGAGGTCCGGCCCGTCCTCGAAGGGCGCATAGCCCCAACCGCCCATGCGCTCCCCCACCCATTCATGGGTGTTGCACTGGCCGAAGCCGGCGAGCCAGGTCTGTTCCTCGTGCCGCGCCCTGGCGATATCGGCCCGCGTCAGCACCACGGCAGTGGCGATGCCGCCGGGGTACCAGACCGCGCAGTCCAGCATCCGCAGCGGCGTCGCGATCATGCGGGACGACAGCACATCCTCCACCGTGATCGGTCCCTTGCGCCGCATCGCCGCATGCGGGTGGTCCAGCGCCCAGCGCCGGTTCTCCACCGCGACCCGCGCCGCCATCTCGGGCGTCACGCCGTACTCGTGCATGTAGCGCATGATGGACTGCGCGTAGATCGAGGGTGTGGAGGGGCCGTAAGGCGCCTCGAACTGCAGGTCGCCCTCCCAGGCGGCATTGGAGCCCACCTGGTCCATCCAGATGCCGCTCGCCTCGTTGGTGACGCAGAGCGCGTAATCGATGACGCCCGCCGTCAGCGCCGTGGCGGCCAGTTGCAGCGTGCCCAGCGCCCCGCCGCCATGCGACGTCATCTCGCTGCAGAACATCGGGCCGATCTTCAGCTCGTTCAGCAGGGACTGGTTGTATTGCAGCACCATGTAGGATTGCGGCGTGCGGCCGGTAAACAGCGCGCCCACCTGGTGCCGGCCGATCCCGGCCTTCGCCATGGCCTGCCGCGCGGCGACGGCGGCGAGCTGGAGCGGCGTCTTCGGCTCCGGGTCCGTCTTCCACGCCATCGCCCGGCCCATGCCGACGATGGCGGTCGCGCTGCCGATGCCGTTCATGGGGCCGGGCATCACTCCACCCTCGCGCCGGAATCGGCGACGATCTTGCGGTACCGCTCGATCTCTGCCGCGGTGAAGGCGGCGGTGTCGGCGGGATTGGCGTAGAAAGCCTCGGTGCCGGCGGTGGTCAGGGCGGCCTGCACCTCCCGGGTATCCAGGGCGCGGCGGAAGGCGTCCGACAGGGCGGAGACGCGCGCGGGCGGCGTGCCCGCGGGGGCGTAAGCCGCGAACCAGACGGTGATGACGAAGTCCGGGAAGCCGGACTCCACCATCGTCGGCGCGTTCGGCAGGAAGCCGGGCCGCGTCGGGCCCGTGGTCGCCAGCACGCGCAGCTTGCCCGCCTCCACATGCGGCTGGAGCGGCTGGTAGGGGTAGAACATGAAGGAGGTCGCGCCGGAGAGAAGTTCGGTGAAGAGCTGCCCGCCGCTGGCATAGGGGACGTGCACGATGTCCACGCCGGCCTGGGTCCGCAGGGTCGCGCCACAGAGATGCGCCGTCGTCCCGATGCCGGAGGAAGCGTAGTTCATCTGCCCCGGCCGTGCCTTCGCGAGGGCCACCAGCTCCTGCACGTTGCGCACCGGCAGGTCGGGATGCGCGACCAGCACCATCGGCTGCGTCGCCAGCCGCGCGATCGGCGCGAAGTCCCGGATCGGGTCATAGGGCAGCCGCGGATAGAGCGAGATGTTGGTCGCGTGCGTCTGGCTGCCCGCCAGCAGCATCGTGTAGCCGTCCGGCGTGGCGCGCGCGACCAGCTCCGCCCCCACGATCCCTCCCGCACCCACCCGGTTCTCCACCACCGGGCGCTGGCCCAGCGCGTCCCCCATCGCGCCGGAGAGCAGGCGGGCGAAGAGGTCCGTCGCGGTTCCGGCGGCATAGGGCACCACGATCCGCGGGGGGCGGTCGGGGTAGCGCTCCTGCGCCCGCCCCGCGCGAGGAGCAAGAAGTGGAAGACCGGCCAGCGCGGCCATCCCAGTGCGGCGGGTGATCATGGCAGCTCCTCCTGGACTTCCGCTATGCGGAAGATTATCCGTTATGCGGAAAGCCTAGGGAGCAATGGTTGTCTCTGTCAACGCAGCCTTCCGGCCGCTACGCCGGCCTCGACCGGGGCGAGGTGCAATCGCTCGCGAAGGGTCTTGCCGTCATCGAGGCTTTCGGCGCCGGCCATTCGGCCATGACGCTGAGCGAGGTGGCGCGCCGCACCGGCATGACGCCCGGCTCCGCGCAGCGCGTCCTGCGCACCCTAGCGGCCCTGGGCTATGTCGGAAGCGACGGCACGCATTTCTCACTCCGGCCGCGGACGCTCCAACTGGGCTACGCCTACCTCTCCTCCCTGCCGCTGACGGCCATCGCCCAGCCCCTCCTCTCCGCGCTGACGGCCCGGACGGAAGAGACCTGCTCCCTCGCCCTGCTCGACGGCGACTCGGTGATCTACGTCGCCCGCGCGCCGGCGCGCCGCCTCCGGCAGGACTACATGTCCGTCGGCACGCGCATGCCCGCCCACGCCACCTCCGTCGGCAAGGTGCTGCTCGCCGCCCTGCCGCCGGAGGCGCTCGATGCCGCCCTGCAGGACCACGCGCGCGCGGCGCTCACCCCCAGCACCCTCACCGACCTCGCGGCGGTCCGCGCCGCGGTCGCGGAAGCGCGCGATCGGGGTTTCGCGCTGAATGACCAGGAGACCATCATGGGCCTCCGCTCCATCGCCGTGCCCGTCGTCGCCGAGGGGAAGACGGTGGCGGCGCTCGGCCTCAGCGCGGAAGTCGCGCGGGTCAGCGTGGCGGAGCTGAAGTCCCGCCTCCTGCCCCCGTTGCAGGAGGCGGCGACCGCCATGGCGGCGGCCCTCGGCGCACGGGAACAGTCACCCTGGGACTGGCGCGCGTGACGCGGCGCGCCGCAGCAGCGCGGCGACGCCGAGCGCGACCACCCCGAGTTGGCCGGCCGCCAGGACGAAGGGCAGCGTCCAGCTCTCGCTGAGCGAGACGATCCCGGCGAAGAGCGCCGGCGCCGCGAGGTAGCCGAGGAAGGTGAAGAGCGCCGATCCCGCCGTCGCGTCCGCCACCTGGGCGGGCGGGACGAGCCGCGCGACCTCCGCCATGTAGATGCCGTTCCAGCTCGCGGCGAGGAACCCCACCAGCCCCGCCAGGAGGCTGATCCACGCCACCGGCACGCCGACCGGCATCACGACGAAGACCAGGGTGCAGGCCGAGGCAACGGCGGCCTGGATCAGCAGGTTCCGCTTCGGCCGCCCGGTGCGGTCCGCCAGCCAGCCGAGGATGATGCGCGCCACCACGCCCGCACCCTGCATCGCCGCGAAGGCCGTGCCGGCCTGGACGAGGGAGAGGCCGTGCGAACCGGTCAGCCAGGTCACGGTGAAGGTGAAGAGGCAGCCCTGCACGGTGGCGAAGGACATGGCGAGGATCGTCAGCGGCGGCAGCGCCGGATGCAGCCGCAGCGCCGCGGCCGGTGCCAGCCAGGTCCGCCGCTGGAACACCGCGCGCAGGCCAAGGGGGCGGTGCGGATCGCGCTCCGCATCCAGCGTCGCCTGCAAGGGCTGGATGGACAGCGCCGCCAGCAGCGCGACGGCCACGGTGACGAGCAGCCCCGCCGACCAGCCGAAGGCCGCCGCGACAGGCGCCGTCACCAGCCCGGCGAAGGCGCCCCCGAGCGGCGCCCCGGCCTGCTTTACCGAGAAGATCAACGTGCGGTGCCCCGGCGGAGCCGTCGCCGCCAGGATCCGGCTCCCGGCCGGCGGCGAGGGCCCGTAGCCGATGCCGAGCAGGAAGGAGGCCAGCAGCAGCACCGGTGCCCAGCCGGTCGCGGCGAGAAGCATCGCCAGCGCCGCCAGCCCCGCTCCCGCCTGCAGCGTGCGCACCGGCCCCCAGCGCGCGAGGAAGGGTCCGCCGAGCAGCAAGAACAGCACCGTGCCCGCGGCCGTCAGCGCCGAGAGGTTGCCGATGCTCTCCGGCGCCAGCCCGGCGCTGACCGTGACGAGCGGCGCGATCACCGGCAGGCTCTGGGTGAGGAAGGACGCGACGGACTGCATCAGCAGCGTCGCGCCGAGCGCCGCGATCCAGCTCGGCGCCCTCATGCGGCCATGCGCCGCCCCCATCGCGCGAGCACCGCGGAACGACTGCGGAGAGGTGGACGCGCCTTCATGCCCGGCGACGCTATCATCACGCCGGTCCGGCGGGGAGCAGGCCCGGCACTCCGGTCGGCCTCGTGCATCGCGGGGTCCGCGTCGGCCCCCTGCGGCAGGCCGAATCCCGGCCGAGTGGCCGAGCGCAGGTGACGCGCCCGGGGCTTCCAGTGCATCCGCGGCCTCCTTCGGCCCTGCCGTTGCAAGCCCCTCTCCTCCTTATCGGGGAACGCGGCGGTACCATCGGGATTGCGACACGCCGCGTCGGCTGGTCAACACCCGCCTGGGGCGCTTGGCCGAAGCGTGGCACAAGGGGACCGCGCGAGCCGTCCGATCCGGCATGGGCGAGGGAATAGGGAGATGTCCGGATGGGCTTCAGGGCAGGCGGCCAGGGCCGCTCCTCCGTCACCGGGGAGGCCGCCAGTGGCTGAAAGCTTCGATGTGGTGGTGCTGGGCGGCGGCGTGATCGGCGCCTCGGTCGCCTTCCACCTCACCCGCCTCGGCTGCCGCCGCGTGCTGCTGCTGGACCGCGGTCAGGTGGCGGGCGGCACCACCGCCCAGTCCAGCGGTATCCTCCGCACCTACTACTCCGTCCGCCCGAACGTGGCCGTCGCGAAAGCGGCGCTGGCGATGTTCCAGGGCTTCAAGGACCTCCTGGATGACGAGGAAGCGGAGTGCGGCATCGTCCGCACCGGCTACCTCGCCGTCGCGCCGGACGGGCCGATGGCGACGGCGCTCCGCGGCACCGTCGCGACCCAGGCCGAACTCGGCGTGGAATCGCGCCTGATCACGCCGCAGGAAGCCGGGGCCATCCACCCCTGGCTCCGCGTGGACGACCTGGCCGTCGCGGCCTACGAGCCCGAGGCCGGCTTTGCCGATCCCACCATGACTGCCAACTCCTTCGCGCGCGCCGCGCGCCGGGGCGGGGCCGTGATCCGGCAGGACACCGCGGCGACGGGCCTGCTGCGGGAGAACGGCCGGATCACCGGCGTCCGCACCGCCGCGGGCGATATCGCCGCGGACCATGTCGTCTCCTGCCTCAACGTCTGGAGCCCCCTGCTGGCCGCCTGGACCGGGGCGGAAATCCCCTGCGTCGCCACGCGCCACATCGTCGCGTCCTTCGCGGCGGACGCGCCTTACACCCCGGCCTTCCCCGTGCTGAAGGACCTCGGCTCCGCCCTGAAGCTCTACTCCCGCTCCTACGGCCGGACGGAAATTCTCGTCGGCGCGGGCGACGAGGGTGACGAGATCGCGGACCCCGACGGCGGCACCGGTGACATCCCGATGGACTGGGTGGCGGAGGCCGGGGAACAACTCGCCCACCGCATCCCCCGCTTCGCCGAGCACGGCGGCTTCGTGCGGGCCTGGACGGGCCTCTACGACACGACGCCGGACTGGAACCCCGTCCTCGGCCCGGTGCCGGGGCTGGAAGGGCTGAGCCTCGCCTTCGGCTTCTCCGGCCACGGCTTCAAGCTCTCGCCGATGATCGGGCGGATGCTGGCGCAGGGAGCGCTGGGGCTGGAGCCCGACCTGCCGCTGGCGCCCTACCGCGCCACCCGCTTCGCGGAGGGAAAGCCGCTGACCGGCGCCTTCGGGGCCGGCGCGGTGTCGTGAGACCTCGGAGGAGGCTCTGCCTCCCCCGCCCCCTGGACCCGCGATCAGGAGAGCCGCGGAGTCCGGGGCAGCGCCTCCAGCGCCGACAGATCGGGGATCGGCCGCCGGAACGCGGGCAGGTCCTGGAAATGCCGCTCCAGCGCCAGGGCCGCGTCCAGCGTGAAGGCGTCGGCGCCGCGCGGCCCCACCACCTGCAACCCGAAGGGCATGCCGTTCTCGTCCCGCCCGCAGGGAACGCAGATCGCCGGATGACCGGTCATCGAGATGCCGTAGGTCACGCCGGAGGTGTCGAAATACCCGGTCAGCGGAATGCCCTCCATCTCCGTCGGGAAGGGCTGCATCTTCGGAAAGGGCGTCAGCGCCTGGCAGGGCAGCAGCAGCAGGTCGTGCCGCGTGAAGAAGTCCTGGAAGGCGCGATACACCCGCGTCTGCTCGGCATGCGCCTCCGCCAGATCGGAGAGGCTGTAGCGCAGCCCCTCCTCGTAGTTGCTGCGCGTGTTGCCGCCGAGCAGGTTCGGGTCCTGCTCGTAATACTTCCGGAACCCCGCCAGGAAGTTCGTGCAGCGGATCACGCGATAGGCCCGGTCGATCCCGGCCATGTCCGGGTCCTCCGCCTCGCAGCGCCCCAGGGCCGGCGCCAGCGCGGCCATGCGGGAGAGGAAGACGCGGCGGATGCTCGGCGCCACCGGGGCGAAGCCGAGATCGACGGTGGTCGCCACCCGAAGCGACGAAAGGTCCACCGGCCGGCGGAGCGTCAGCCCCGCCGGGTCGGCCAGCAGCGGGTTGGCCATGGGGTCGCGGCTGTCCGCGCTGGCCATGGCGCCGAGCAGCAGCGCCGCATCTGCCACGTCCCGCCCCATCGGCCCCTGCACCGACAGCACCGACCAGCCCTGCCGCCGCTTCTCCGAGGCGACGAGGCCGGGGGTGGGGCGGAAGCCGACCACGCCGGACCAGGCGGCCGGCTTGCGCAGCGACCCGCCGGTGTCGGACCCCGTGCAGAGCGGCAGCATGGAGGTGGCGAGCGCCACCCCCGACCCGCCGCTCGACCCCGCGCAGGACAGGGCGGGATCGAAGGCGTTGCCGGTCGCGCCATAAACGGCGTTCAGCGTGTTGCCGCCCGTGCCGAATTCCGGCGTGTTGGTCTTCGCGACGATGATGGCGCCCGCCGCGCGCAGCGCCGCCACGACCCGCTCGTCCGTCTCCGGCACATGGTCGCGGAACATCGGTGAGCCATAGGTCGTGCGCAGCCCGGCCGTGTCGTTCAGGTCCTTCACGCCCAGCGGCAGGCCGTGCAGCGGGCCGAGCGTGTCGCCACGCATCACCGCGGCCTCGGCCGCCCGGGCGGTGTCCAGACCCCGCTCGAAATCGGTCGCGACCACGGCGTTGACGGCGGGGTTCACCGCCTCGATCCGGCGAATGCAGTCCCGCAGCAGCTCTACCGGAGAGATCCGGCGCGTCCCGATCAGCCGGCGCAGCTCGACCGCCGACAGGTCGCACAGAAGGGACCCGCTCACGGCGCCCGCCGCGTCGCCATGGCGAGCGTCGCCTGGCTGGCCTGGGGCGTGTAGACGAGGTCCGGCCGCGTCGCCCAGGTGGAGACCCAGAAGACCAGCGGCAGGATCGCCCGATCGTTCATGACCGTCACCATCGTCTCCTGAAGAAGAGCGCGGCGACGGTCGTCATCCACCGTCACAAGCGCCTGCCGGATCGCCGCGTCCACCTCCGGGTTGGAGTAGCGGCCGCGGTTCGAGCCGCCGAAATCACCGCCGCGCGTGTGGACGATGCCGACGAAGGAGCCCGCCGCCTCCCCGGTCCCGGCGCCCCAGCTGTGCAGCATGTGCGACAGCTCGTTGCGGGCGGTCCGGGCGGAATAGACGGTGTGCGGCATCGTCTCGACCGAGGTTCGGATGCCGATGCGGCCCCACATCTGCGCGATCACCTGCACCGTGCGCACGGCGTTGACGATCCGGTCGTTGCTCGTGTGCAGGACGATGCGGAAGCCGTCGGGATACCCGGCCTCGGCCAGGAGCCGGCGGGCGCGCTCGGGATCCGGCGTCTCCGGCTGGATGGCCGGGTTGTAGCCGAAGAAGCCCTCGGGCACGAGCTGGTTGGCCCGCACCGCCTCGCCCTCGTTCACCCGCTCCACGATCACGTCTCGGTCGATCGCGAGCGAGAGCGCCTGCCGCACCCGCAAATCCCGCATCGGGTTGCGCGGCAGCGGCTGGCCGGCATGGTCCGAGGCATTGCCGGGGATCGGCACCTCGTTGTGCACGTCCACCGAGAGGAAGGTCATGCGGTTGGTCGCGCCGGACCAGAGCCGGACGTTGCCCTGCCGGCGCAGCCGGGCGATGTCGGTGCTCGGCACCTCGTTGATCATGTCCACGTCGCCCGCCAGCATCGCCGCGACGCGCGCGGGGCCGAGGGGGATGATGCGGAACGTCACGCGCTCCCAGGGCTCCGCACCACCCCAGTAGCCGGGGTTGCGCTCATAGACGATCCGGTCGCCGGGCCGGTGCTCCACCAGCCGATAAGGACCGGTGCCGATCATCGCCCGCCCGCCCTGGTAATCCGCCGTCGTCGCGCCCTCCCCATGGCGGCGGGAGACGATGGCGACGGAGCTCAGGTCGATCGCCAGCAGCGGCGAAGGCCCCTCCGTCCGCAGCCGGATGGTGTGGGGATCGACGATCGTCCAGCCCGCGACCTGCTTCGTGTAGGTGCCGAAGGAGGAGGGGCTGTTCGGCACCCGCGGCGCGCGCTCCAGGGAGAAGGCGACGTCATCGGCGGTGAAGGGCGTGCCGTCGTGGAAGGTCACGCCGCGGCGCAGCCGGAACTCCCAGGTGGTGTCATCGACCAGCCGCCAGGACTCCGCGAGCCCCGGCGTGATCTGCTGGTTGGCATCCTGGTGCGTGAGGGAGTCGAAGACGTGCCGCGCCTGCGCGTTGTTCACGCCGTTGTTGTGGAAATGCGGATCGAGCGAGGTGGGTGCCGCGGCCAGGCCGACGCGCAACTCCTGCGCCCCCGCCGGACCGTGCAGGGCCAGAGCGACGAGCAGGATCGCCAATCCACGGGCAACGAGGCGGGGGATGGTGGTCATCGCGAACTCCTGATCCCTTCCAGCGAGAACGGTGCCGCGACGCGCGGCCTCCTTCAATCCGGCTCCAGCAGATCGGACAGCGTCGCGTTGAACGCCTCCGCCGCCTCGTAGCTGACCCAGTGTCCGGCGCCGGGGATGACGTGGAACGGGGCCCCCGGATCGGCGGCGTGGATCACCTCGCGCCGCGACGCGATGGCGCCGCGCGCCACGTTGTCCTCCCCGCCCCAGATGGCGGCCAGCCGGCCCCGCAGACCGGGCAGGCTGCGGCGCAGGATGTCGGTCTTGCTGATCTCCGGGCTGCGGACGCGGCCGGACTCGGCGTTGAACTCCTGCAGATGCAGGGCCAGGGGATCGATCCGCCCGGGATCGGCGAACATCATGACCTCCAGCGTGCGCCGGTGCACCGCCATCCGCGCCGCGCGATCCTCCAGCCGCCGCCAGGACCCCATCGGCGCCAGCGGCGCGAGCGGCAGGCCCAACCCGTTCGGCCCGACCATCACGAAGCGCCGCAGCGCCGGCCCGAGCTGCAGCGCCACCCGCCCGCCGAGAACGCCGCCGAAGGAGAAGCCGGCCAGGTCCACCGCGGCGCCTTTCGGCAGCAGGCGGCGCAGCCCTTCCACGACGATGGCCGCCATGGCGTCCGCGTCCTCGGGGTCGGGCGGCGTGGCGGACTCGCCCATCCCCGGCAGGTCGGGGGCCAGCACCTGCCTTCGCCGCGACAAAGGGAGCACGTTTCGGATCCAGTGGTTCCAGGACCCGTAGCCGCCGTGCAGCAGCACCAGCGGCGGTCCCTCCCCCCAGATGCGCCAGACCAGCACGCCATCCCCGCAAGGCGTCTCCACCCGCCGCGCCAAGCCGGCGAATCGCGCCTCGATCGCCGCCGGCGTCTCGCCCAGCGCGGAGAGGTCGGGCGGGATCGCCGCGGTCACCTCCGTATCCACCGCCCCGCTCACACGACCTTCCGGGCGCGCAGGCCGGCGATGGCGGCCGCGTCATAGCCCAGCTCGCCCAGCAGCGCGTCGCTGTGCTCGCCGAGTTCCGGCGTCGGCAGGCGGAGCGTCTCCGGCTGCGGCGCGGCGGAGAGGTTGATCGGCTGCCCCACGACGCCGAGCGTGCCGAGGCTCCCGTGCTCCACCTGGCGCGCGATGCCCAGGTGGCGGACCTGCGGGTCCTCGAAGGCCTGGTCGATGCCGTAGATCGGTCCGCCGGGCACGCCCGCCTCGATCAGCAGCGCATCCCACTCCGCGCTGCTCCGCTTCCGCGTCTCCTCCGCGATAGCGGCGTTCAGCGCCTCGCGGTTGCGGCGGCGCAGGCGGCTGTCGGCGTAGTCTGGATGATCCACCAGGTCCTCGCGCCCGAGGACGCGGCACAGGCGGCGGAACAGCCGGTCGCCGGCCGCCGCGATGTTCATGCTGCCATCCGCGGTGGGGAAGACGCCGGTCGGCACCCCAGTCGGGTGCTCGTTGCCGGCCTGGCCCGGCACCTCCCCGTCCATGAGCCAGCGGCTGGCCTGGAAGTCCAGCATGGCGATCTGCGCCTCCAGCAGGGAGGTGTGGACCCACTGCCCCTCCCCCGTCCGTTCCCGGTCCAGCAGCGCGATCAGCACGCCCTGGGCGAGGAAGTGGCCGGCCGTCAGGTCCGCGATCGGGATGCCGACCCGCACCGGCCCCTGTCCCGGCAGGCCGGTGATGGACATCAGCCCGCCCATCCCCTGCGCGATCTGGTCCACGCCGGGACGCGTCGCATAGGGCCCGTCCTGCCCGAAGCCGGAGATGCTGCCGTAGACGATGCGCGGATTGACCGCCCGGCAGGCGGCGTAGTCCACGCCCAGGCGCGTCTTCACGTCGGAGCGATAGTTCTCCAGCACCACATCCGCCGTCTCCACCAGCTTGAAGAAGACCTCCCGCCCCTCAGCCTCTTTCAGGTTCAGCGTCAGGCCGCGCTTGTTCCGGTGCAGGTTCTGGAAGTCGGAGCCGTGCCGCTTGCCGATGAGCCCGCCGCCGGGCTCGTCGTCCAGCGCCGCCGGCGGTTCTATCTTGATCACGTCGGCGCCCCAGTCCGCCAGTTGCCGCGCCGTGGTGGGACCGGCGCGATGCGCCGTCAGGTCCAGGACGCGGATGTGCGAGAGCGGCAGACGCGATGACGACAAGCTTGCCTCCGATCCCGGCGATCCGGACCGGGAAACCGCCATGCGACCATGCGCGGATGGGGGCCGCAAGCGTCCGCTCCGCGCGTTCGCGGCGGGGCACCGGCCCCGCCCGGCTCCGACGTCATCGCCAGACGCGGCATGCGCCACGATCGGAGCGGGGCCGCGGACCATGCCGCGGCCTCCGGCTCACGGTCACGCCGCCTCCCCATCCCCCGCCAGGATGGCCGCCTCCACCATCCCGGCCGGGATGGCGACGGAGCGCGCCGCCTCGCGGATCTCCTCCCAGCTTCGGTCATCAAGCGGAATGCCCCCGGCGAGCCGGTCCCGCCGGCGACGGCGCTCCGGCTCTCCGGCCACCAACACCGCCTCGCCGGGCACCGCCGGGGCGGAATCCCGGGTATGGGCGATGATCGCCTCCAGCTCCGCCTGAAACGCCTCCGTCGAGCAGAGGCGCGCGGGATCGATCACGAAGGAGAGCATCCCGTTGGTCGTCGGCCCATCCTTCGGCGTCGCGGGCTGGTTCGTGCCGGCCCCGGTCAGCGCGCCACCGAGGATCTCGCACATCAGCGCCAGCCCCGATCCCTTGTGCCCGCCGAAGGGCAGCAGGGCGCCGCGCGGCGCGTTGAAGAAGTCGCCCGGCTCCGTCGTCGGCTGTCCCTCGGCATCGATCAGCGCACCGGCGGGAACCTGCCGCCCGGCATTGAGCGCCACCCGCACCTTGCCGGCCGCGATCGCGCTCGTCGCGAAGTCCAGGATCACGGGCGCCTGCCCCGGCCCGCCGGGAACCGCGATGCAGATGGGGTTCGTCCCGAAGCGCCCGCCGCGGCCGCCGAAGCTGGCCACGACCGGCTGGCCGGAGATCACGTTGACGAAGTGCAGGGAGACGAGCCCGGCCGCGCAGACCTGCTCGCCATAGGCGCCGACGCGGCCGATATGGTGGGTGTTGCGCAGCGCCGTCACGGCGATCCCACCGGACCGGGCGGTGGCGATCGCCCAGTCCATCGCCTCCCGCGCGATCACCTGGCCGAAGCCGAGATTCCCGTCCACCACCGCGAAGGGCGCATCGTCCCGGACGAAGCGGGCGTGCTGGTTGACCCGCAGCTCCCCGGCGATCTGCCGCCGCACATAGATCGGCAGCAGCACCACGCCGTGGCTGTCATGCCCCTGAAGATTCGCCTCGACGAGGTCGTCCGCCACGATGGCGGCCTCGGCCTCGTCGCTGCCGGCCGCGCGGAAGATCGCCCGGGCGAGCGACCGCAGCCCCTCCGGCGCCAGCCGCATCACGGCCGCCTCGCCATCACGCCAGGTGCTTCTTCAGAAAGTCGCAGAGCGCCAGGTACTCCTGGTGCACCGTCGGTCCGTCGCGCCACACGCGCAAGAAGCCGTGCAGCATCCGCTTCGGCTCGCGATAGGTGACGTCGTTGCCCGCCAGAGCCAGCTTCGACGCGTAGTGGCGCCCGTCATCGCGCAGCGGATCGCATTCCGCGTGATGCACGAAGGCCGGCGGCAGGTTGGTGAAGTCCTTCGCTTTGGCCGGCGCGGCATAGGGGTCGTCGGCGTACTTCGAACCGGAGAAATAGAGGTCCGAGAACATCTTCATCCGCGCCGTGGTGAGGCTGATGTTCTCCCCGTGCTCCACATAGGAGGGCAGGGTCGGATCCTCGCCGGTGCAGCCGTAGATGATGGCCTGGGCACGAACCGCCGGGCCGTTCCGGTCGCGCGCCGCCAGCACCACGGCGGCGGTCAGGTTGCCGCCCGCGCTCTCCCCACAGACCGCGATGCGGGAGGGATCGCCGCCCACTTCGGCGCCGTGCTTCCCGATCCACTCCAGCACGCCGTAGCAGTCGTTGAACGCCGCGGGATAGGGATGATCCGGCGTCAGCCGGTAATCCACGCTGACCACGATGGCGCCGGTGCCCTGGCACAGCCCCCAGGCCTGCGTGTCGGAGCTGTCGAGGTCACCCATCATCCAGCCGCCGCCATGCATGTACATCAGGAAGGGCAGCGGCCCGGTCGCGCCGGGCGGGTAGTAGAAGCGGACGGGCACCTCGTGATCCGCCGTCGGGATCTTGCGATCCTCGGTGCGGATCTCAGCCGGGCGCGGGATGGTCATCGCGCCGCTGTAGAACTTCCACGCCTCCTTCATCTCCGCGGGCGTCTTCGCCGGCGGCATCTTCCGCCGCGTCGCGATCATCGGCGCCATGTCGGGGTGGAATTCCGATTCAGCGTCCATGGGGCCTCTCCGATCCGGGGATGTGTTTGCCTGACCGGGGAAGGTTAGGGGCCGTCAGCGACGGCCGGCAAGCGACGATCGGACGAGGAACTCCAAAAAATGAAAATCCAGCCTCGCCCTGCTGGTTGTTCTGCCATCTCGTGAAAATCTCCCTTGTGTTTTTCAGCTCCAACCTCGACCCTCTTCGGGATGGCCTCCGGACCACCAACCTCCGCCCTGCGTCGCAGCAACCCGCCCGCGCCCGCGGCTGAAATCCCCGCATCAGCAGGCGAACGGCCCGATGACGACGCGACGCTCGGTGCCCAGCTCCGGGCGCTACGCAAGGCGCGCGGCCTGTCGCTGCAGGAACTGGCGGCCTCCGCCTCCCTCTCGGTCGGCCTCATCAGCCAGGTGGAGCGGGGCCTCTCCAGCCCCTCCGTAAAGACCCTTCGTGCCTTGGCCGACGCGCTGGGCGTGACCGTCGGCTGGCTCTTCCACCACGGCGCGGTCCCGCCCGCGGAGGAGCACGGCCTCGTCCTCCGCCGCGCGAACCGCCGGCGCATGACCCTGAACGACGGCGCCGTGGTGAAGGAGTTGCTGACGCCGCGCCTCGACAGCCAGCTCGAGATGCTGATCGTCAACGTCACGCCCGGCGGCTCCTCCGGCCTCGAGCCCTACACCCATGCCGGCGAGGAATGCGGCCTCGTCCTCGAGGGTGAGCTCGACCTCTGGGTGGAGGGCCGCCGTTTCCGCCTCTCGGAGGGCGACGCCTTCGGCTTCGTCTCCGGACGGCCCCATCGCTTCGAGAATCCCGGAACCCGGCCGGCGCGGGTCCTGTGGGTGATCACCCCCCCGACCTTCTGACGCGCCGCGAGGAGACCCGCTTGGCCCCTTTCACCCGGAAGCCCCTGCCGCCAAGCCTCTACGCCGACACCGCGCGCCCGCCGATCGAGACCCCGCCGCTCGGGGGCGACCACCGCACGGCCGTCGTCATCGTCGGCGGCGGCTTCACCGGCCTGTCCACTGCCCTGCACCTCGCCGAGGCCGGCACCGCCTGCATCCTGCTGGAAGCGCACGAGCCCGGCTGGGGCGCCTCCGGCCGCAACGGCGGCCAGGTCAATCCCGGTCTGAAGCCGAATTACGGGGAGGTGGTGAAGGCGTTCGGCCCCGATCTCGGCCGCCGCATGGTCGCGCTCTCCTCCGGCGCGCCGGACTTCGTCTTCTCCCTCATCCGCCGCCTGAACATCGATTGCGAGCCGCGGCAGACCGGCACGCTGCGCGTCGCCTTCCACGACAACGACGCCGCCTCCATCCGCCGGACCTACGAGGACGGGCGCGACCACGGCATGCCCTTCGAATTGCTCGACGCCGCTGCCCTCCGCACGGCCACCGGCACCACCCGCTATGTCAGCGGCGTGCTGGACCCGCGCGGCGGCCACCTCAACCCGCTGGGCTATGCGCGCGGCCTCGCCGAGGCCGCGCAGCGGGCCGGTGCCCGCATCCACGGCGGCACGTCGGCCCTGCGCCTCTCGCAGGACGGCCGGGGATGGCGGATCGACACGCCGTCCGGGACCGTGCGCGCGGACAGGGTGGTGCTCGGCACCAACGGCTACACCGACTCCCTCTGGCCCGGCCTGGAGCAGACCGTCGTGCCCGTACACAGCGGCATCGTCGCGACCGAGCCCCTGCCAGACGCGCTCGCCGCCGCGATTATGCCCGGCCGCTCCTCGCTCTACGAGATCGGCAAGGTCACGGTCTATCTGCGCCTGGATGCGGGAAACCGCCTGCTGGTCGGCGGCCGCAGCTTCTCGCGCGACCTCGCCGGGCCGGAGGCGCTCGCCTACCTCGCGCGCTACGGCCGGCGCCTCTGGCCGGCGCTGGACGGCGTGCGCTGGACCCATGGCTGGAACGGCCGCGTCGCCGTGACGACTGACCACTACCCGCATGTCCACGCGCCGGCGCCGGGCATCCTGATCGGCCTCGGCTACAACGGGCGCGGCGTCGCCATGGCCAGCGCCATGGGCGCGCAGCTGGCCCGGCGCCTGCAAGGCGGGCCGGACACGCCGATCGACATGCCGATTACCGGCATCACGCCGATCCGCTTCCACCGCTTCTGGCCCGTCGGCGTGACGGCCCGGATCCTCTACGGCCGCGCGCGAGACGCGCTCGGCCTCTAGATCTTCGCAGAAGGACGACGACGCGGATGCAGATGACGAGACGCGGCCTGGGCCTCGGCGCGATGGCGGGCCTCGCGCTCGACTCCGGTGCAGCCCACGCCCAGGCCAGCGGCCCCTTCCCCAACCGCCCGATCCGCATGATCGTGCCCTGGCCCGCCGGCGGCGCCACCGACATCCAGATGCGCACGATGTGCGAGATCGCCTCCCGCCGCCTCGGCCAGCCCGTCATCGTCGAGAACAAGACCGGCGCGAGCGGCACGATGGGCGCCATCACCCTGGCGGGCGAGCAGCGGGCGGACGGCTACCTCCTCTCCCAGATGGGTCTGGCGGTGTTCCGCAACCCGCTGATGTCGCAGCGCCCGATCTACGACCCGATGCGGGACTTCACCTGGATCATCCACGTCACCGGCTACCTCGCCGGCATCGCGGTCCGCGCGGACGCGCCTTGGCAGAATCTGCAGGAGCTGTTTGCCCATATCCGCGCCAACCCTGGCCGGGTGAACTACGGCAGCCCCGGCGTCGGCAGCGCCAGTCACGTCACCATGGAGGAGATCGCCCAGCGCGAGCACCTCGACTGGGTCCACATCCCCTTCCGCGGCGCGCCGGACAACATCCAGGCCCTGCTGAAGGGCGAGACGCAGTTCCTCGTGGAATCCAGCGCCTGGGCGCCGCTGGTCGAGGCCGGGCAGCTCCGCCTCCTCGCAACCTTCGGGTCGGAGCGCGCGAAGCGCTTCCCCAACGTGCCGACGCTTCAGCAGGCCGGCGTGGACATCGTGGGCGACCAGCCCTACGGCATCGCCGGTCCGAGGGGCATGGACCCGCGGATCGTGCAAATCCTGCACGATGCCCTCAAGGAAGCCCTGTACGACCCGGCGCATGTGGCGGTGCTGGACCGCTACGACATGCCGCTCCTCTACGCCGACAGCGAGGAGTATGCCCGGCGCGCCCGGGCCCAGTACGAGGCGGACCGCGTGATGATCCGCGCGCTGGGACTGCGGATGGACTGACGATCGGTCCCGGGGACCGGGACCAGAGCGCGGGACGCCGCTAGGCAGCCCCGACCGGCTCGGCGGCGATCCGCACCATCCCGCCATCCGCGGCCGCCCGCTCCAGCCTCGTCAGGAGGCCGGGCACCTGGTCCGCCGGGAGCGGCCGGCTGAACAGGTAGCCCTGGGCCTGCTCACACCCCTTGCGCGAGAGGAGCTGCAGCTGCTCCTCCGTCTCCACGCCCTCGGCCGTGGTGGTCATGGTCAGGCCCTCGCAGAGGCCGGTGACGGCCCGCACGATCGCGTTGCTCTTCGGCGAGCGGCCGAGGTCCCGGATGAAGGAGCGGTCGATCTTCACCTTGTCGAAGGGGAAGCGCTGCAGGGTGCTGAGGGACGAGTAGCCGCTGCCGAAATCGTCCATCGCGATCCGGACACCGAGCGCCTTCAGCCCGTGCAGCACGGCCAGGGTGCTCTCCGTGTCGTCCAGCATCGCCGTCTCGGTGATCTCGAGCTCCAGCCGGGCGGGGTCGAGTCCCGAGACCCGGAGCGCATCCCGCACCACGTCCACGAGTCTGCGGCTGCCGAGCTGCACGGGGGAGAGATTGACGGCCACGATCGGCGCGCCCCGCCAGGCCACGGCGTCGGCGCAGGCCCGGCGCAGCACCCATTCGCCCAGCGGGACGACCAGGCCGATCTCCTCCGCCAGCGGGATGAAGCGGTCGGGCGGCACCAGGCCGCGCTCGGGGTGGTGCCAGCGGACCAGCGCCTCGAGCCCGCTGATCCGGCGGGAGCGCACATTGACGATCGGCTGGTAGAAGACCTCGAACTCCTCCGCCTGCAAGGCGCGGCGCAGGTCGAGCTCCAGCGCCCGGCGCAGCTGCATCCGCACGTCCATCTCCGGCTCGAAGAAGCGGCGGCGGCCCCGTCCCTCCGACTTGGCGCGGTAGAGCGCCATGTCCGCCGCCTTCAGCAGCGCGTCGGCCTCCTGCCCGTCCCCGGGCGCGACGGCGATGCCCACGCTCGTCCCGATGACGACCTGATGGCCGTCCAGCTCGAAGGGCCGCCCGATGGTCTCCACCAGCCGGTCGGCCAGCTCGGTCGCGTCGCGCGGCTGGTCCACGCTCGCCTGCACGATGACGAACTCGTCGCCGCCGAGGCGCGCGAGGAGGTCGGTTTCGCGCAGCTCCGCCCGCAGCCGCGCCGCCACCTCCCGCAGCAGGGCGTCGCCGACGGAATGGCCGAGCGTGTCGTTGACCTCCTTGAAGCGGTCGAGGTCGAGATAGAGCGTCGCGAAGCCCTCCCCCCGCTTCGCCCGCGTCAGGGAGTCCTCCAGCTTCTGGCGGAGGGGGCCCCGGTTCGGCAGGCCGGTCAGCATGTCGTGGTGCGCCATGTGCGCGACCCGGGCCTCCGCCTCGCGCCGCTCGGTCACGTCGATGACCACGCCGACAGCGCTCAGCGGCTGCCCCCCCGCGTCGTAGGCGAAGCGGGCGCGTGCCTCCATGTGGCGCAGCCCGCCGCCCGCGCGGTGGTGGATGCGGTACTGGACGCCACCCTCCGGCCGCCGCGCGGCCAGGCAGCGCCGCACCTCCGCGGCCACGCGGTCCCGGTCCTCGGGCAGGACGAGGTCGAACCACGCCGCTTCCGGCATCGGCCCGTCCTCTTCCGGCAGGCCGTAGAGCGCGCGCAGCTCGGCCCCAGGCTGGACGAGGCCAGCGACGAAGTCGTGCCGGAAGTTGCCGATCCGACCGACCTCCAGGCTCAGATGCAGTAGGGACGCCGCCTCCCGCGCCGCGGTGACGTCGATCACCACGCCGATCGAGCCGAGCGGCCGGCCATCGGGATCGTAGCTGTAGCGCGCCCGCGCCTCGATGTGCCGCAGCACCCCGGTCACGGGATCGCGGACGCGATAAATGAGCTGCACCTCCGATTGCTGCCGCGCCAGCGCCTCGCCGATCAGGCCCCGGACGCGCCCACGATCCTCCGGCACGATCGTCCGGATCCAGTCCGCCTCCAAGACCGGAACGTCGCCGGGCGGAAGGTGGTGCAGCGCCCGCGTCTCCGGGCCGCATTCGATCTCGCCCGCACGCCGGTGGTCCCGCGTGAAGGTGCCGAGCCGGCCGGCCTCGAGACTCAGGCGGAGCAGCGCCTCGTTCGCGCGCAGCCGCTCGGCGGCCGCGCGGCTCTCCGTGACATCCTGCACGATGCCGACGAAGCGCAGGGGCCGGCCCTCCTCGTCCCGGGCGGAGGTCACGGCGCTGATCCGCGCCCAGACCGTCGTGCCGTCCGGGCGGAGGTAGCGGATCTCCGCCTCCCAGGTCCCGGTCCGGGCCGCGGCGCGCCAGTTCCGGCCCACGATCTCCCGGTCTGCGGGCCAGATCGTGTCCGCGGGTCCCAGCCCGCCGGTAAGCTCGGCCGCATCGCGGCCGACGATGGCGCAGAAGCCGCGATTCACCCGCAGGTATCGTCCCGTGGCGACGTCCACCTCGGTGATCCCGACATTGCTGGTGTCGAAGATCGCGCGCAGCGCGTCGTCCCGCTCCGCCAGGCCCCGCGCCGCCCGCTCCCGCTCCTGCGACACGGCGAGCCGCGCCTCGGCCGCCAGCCGGTCCGTCTCCAGCTGCCGCAGCGCCGCCCGCTGCCGACCCTGGCGGATCATCATGATCGCTCCGACGAGGATCGCGACCTGCAGCACGAGGATCGTGAAGCGAAGATGCTCGACCTCGCCGTTGTCCGCGGCGAGCACGGCGGCGTGCTCGACAATGACGATGCCCGCGGCGCCGAGAGCCAGGACGAGGCCCAGCCCGGCCCCGAGCAGCGCGGGCCTGATCGTCGCGCCCATGAGCCCCGTCCGGCCTCGCGGGCCGGTCGGGGCTGCGGGGCGGATTCCCTGGCGAAGGGCCCTGCGGAGGAACGACGGCATCGGGACCACCCTCATGGGTCTGGCATGGGTGGCGCCGGCCCGTGGCCGCACGCAGCCGGCCACCCCTCTGTGACCATCCCAGTCTGGACCCGATCGGTTAACCTCCGATGATCGGAGCGCCACGGTCGCCGCCCCGGACGCTGCCGTCATCGGCAGACGCAGGGGCCGCGAACCACAGTTGAAGGAACACGCATGGCCGAGCGCCCTTTCCACGCCCTTCCCTGGCACGCCACGCCGCGATGGCCGGAGAGGGGTTCCCTGACGTGAGGGCCATCCGCATCGCTCGCTACGGCGGCCCCGAGGTCCTCCGTCGCGAGGACATCCCCGTGCCGGAGCCCGCGCCGGGCGAGGCGCTGGTCCGCCTCCGCCACGCCGGCATCAACTTCATGGACGTCCACACGCGGCAGGGAAAATACGAGACCTCGCACACCTACCCCGTCCGCCTCCCCACCACCCTCGGCGTGGAGGGCGCGGGCGAGGTCGTGGCGCTCGGCCACGACGTGCGGGACCTGCGCGTCGGCGACCGCGTCGCCTACTGCCTGCACTGGGGCAGCTACGCCGAATACGCGGCCGTCCCGGCCTGGCGCCTCGCCCCGGTGCCGGACGCGCTGCCGCTGGACCGCGCCGCGGCCGCGACCTTCCACGGGCTGACGGCGCACTACCTCGCGCACGACCTCGGCCGCGCCGGACCGGGCGTCACCTGGCTCGTCCACGCGGCCTCCGGCGGGATCGGGCAGATCCTCGTGCAGATGGGATCGCGCCTCGGCGTCACCGTGCTCGCCACCACCTCCACCGAGGAGAAGGCCGCGGTGGCCCGCGCCCGCGGCGCCACGGCCGCCTTCCCCTATGAGGGCTTCGCCGACGCCGTCCGCGACCGGACCGATGGCCGCGGCGTGGACGTCGTGTTCGACGCCGTCGGCAAGCCGACATTGCGGGAGAGCCTCCGCGCCACGCGCAAGCAGGGACTGGTGGTCAATTACGGCGCCGTCGGCGGCGCGGTGCGCGATCTCGACCCGATCGAGCTCGGAGAGGCCGGCTCGCTCTTCCTGACGCGCCCGCGCCTCGCGGACCACCTGCCCGACGCCCCCACCATCCGCCGCCGCGCTGCCGACGTCTTCGCCCATCTGCTGGACGGCACGCTGACCATCGAGATCGCCGGCCGCTACACCCTGGACAATGTGGAGGAGGCGCACGCGGCGCTGGAGACGCGCCGGGTGGTCGGGAAGCCGGTTCTCGACCTACCCTGAGCGCCAACAAGACCGAGGACACGACCGGAATGACGACCCGCCGCACCCTGCTGCTCGGCGCGCTGGCCGCGCCCGCCATACTGGGACGGGGCGCCCGCGCCCAGGGCACGCGCTTCCCCGACCGGCCGATCCGCATCATCCTGCCCTACGCGCCGGGCGGCCAGTCCGACACCGTCGCGCGGCTCATCGCGCCGCGCATAGGGGCGGCGCTCGGCGGCGCCTCCGTGGTGGTCGAGAACCGCACCGGCGCCGGCGGTTCCATCGGCGCGGGGATCGTCGCCGGTGCCCCGGCGGACGGCCACACCCTCCTCTTCGACGCCCCCTCCTTCCTCATCGTGCCCTTCGCTGTCCGCAACCTGCCCTTCGACTACGAGAAGGACTTCGTCCCGCTCGGCCTCGCGGTGTCGCAGCCCTACGTCCTCGGCGTCACCGCGTCCTTCCCCGGGCAGGACCTCGCGGGGCTGGTCGCGCACGGGAAGACCGGCAAGTCCATCGGCTTCGGCACGCCGGGGGTGGGCAGCATCGGGCACCTCGCGGGCGCGCTGCTCGGCAGCCGCGCCGGGATCACCATGGAGCACGTCGCCTATCGCGGCGGCGCCGACGCCGCGCGCGACCTCGCGGCCGGCAACCTGGAAGCCGCGATCATCACCCCCAACTCGCTGGACGTGGTCGTGCAGACCGGCCGCGCCCGCGCCCTCGGCCAGACGAGCGAGCGTCCCAGCCCCCTGCTCCCCGGCATCCCGACCATCGCCTCCGCCGGCTTCCCCGGCTTCGACCTGACGAGCTGGAACGCCGCCTTCGCCCGCGCCGGCACGCCGGAACCGATCCTGGAGGCGCTGGACCGCGCCTTCCGCGCCGCCGTGGACGATCCCGCCGTGCAGGACGCCTTCCGCCGCATGGGCGGCGAGCCCGGCACGGAGAGCCGCGCCGAATTTGGCCAGCGCCTGCTGCGGGAGCGCGCCCTCGTCCGCGACATCGTGGAGCGAACCGGGATCACCTTCTGATGTCGCCCGCCCCGCCCCTCTCCCGCCGCGCCGCGGAATTCGTCGCGGCCATCTCGCTCGACCGGTTGCCGGACCGCACGGTGCACGCGGCCAAGCGCCTGATCCTCGATACGCTCGGCTGCGCCCTCGGCGCCGCGGACGCGCCGCCCGTGCGGATGCTGGAGGCGATCCTCCCGCCCCCGGCCCCCCCCGGCGCCCGCTGCCTCGTCACGGGGCGGCGCACCACGGCGGAGGGCGCGGCGGGCGTGAACGGCGCCCTCGTCCGCTACCTCGACTTCATGGACGTCTACTGGTCCCGCGACATCTGCCACCCCTCCGAGAACATCCCCGCCGCCCTCGCCTGCGTGGAGGAGGCTGGCGGCAATGGCCGCACCCTGATCGAGGCGGTGGTCGCGGGCTTCGAGGTGCAGATCCGCCTCTGCGACGCCTTCTCCTTCCAGGACCGCGGCTTCCACCACGTCAGCGCCGCCGGCTTCGTCGTGCCGCTCGTCGCCGGCAAGGCCTGGGGCCAGTCCGCGGCGGCGATGGCGCATGGCAGCGTCCTCGGCGGCATGCGGCACCTGACGCTCGGCGTGATCTCCCACGGCAAGCTGAGCATGGGAAAGGCGATCGGCTATCCCCTGAACGGCGCCGAGGCGATCACCGCCGCACGCCTGGCTGGCGCCGGCTTCACCGGCCCGCTGGAAGCCTATGAATGGCTCTTCCGGAAGACGGCCGGCCCCGACGAGAACCCGGACTCCCTCGCCCTCGACTTCGACCGCTGGCGCATTGAGGGCGTGAGCCTGAAGAGCTTCCCCGTGCAATACGCGCTCCAGGCCCCCGTCGCCGCCGCCATCCGCCTGCACCCCGCCCTGCGCGGCCGGCTGGAAGAGGTGGCGTCCATCCGCGCCCGCGTCCTGCCGGACACCCTGAAGCGCGCCGCCGACCCCGCGAAGTTCCATCCCACCGACCGCGAGACCGCCGACCACAGCCTTCCCTCCTGCATCGCCATGGCGCTCCTCGACGGCGCGCTGACCGAGCACCAGTTCGAGGCCGGCCGCTTCCGCGATCCCGACGTGATGCGCCTCACCGCCCTTGTGGAACCCGTCGCCGATCCGGACTTCATCCGGCGCCTCCCCGCCGGCCGCCCCGGCGCGGTGGAGGTGCTGCTCCGGAACGGCGAGCGGCTGGAAGCCGTCGAAGAGGTCCCGCTCGGCGATCACAGCCGCCCGATGGACGACGACACGCTCCGCGCCAAGTTCCGCGCCCTGGCCGAGCCGGTGGTGGGCGCGGACCGGGCCGCCCGCATCATCGCCTTCGTTGAGGCGCTGGAGACGCAGCCCTCCCTCGATCCGCTGCTGGACCTCTGCACGCGTCCCGCGCAGGATCGGGGACCGTAAGCTGTCGTGCCGGTGACTCCGGGGGAGAGAAGGAATTCTCTCCCCCGGACCCCCACTCATCTTTTTCTATCCGGCTGCCGCAGAAGGCGGAGACGGGGTCACGCCCATCTCCGCCTTCCGCGGCAGCCTGATAAAAGACGATGAGGGTGAGGGCTCCGGGGAGAGGGAGAATTCCTTCTCTCTCCCCGGAGTCGCCGCGGCACGTATCAAGGAGAAGACCACATGCGCCTCGCGAAGCGCCTCGCCCTCGGCCTCTCGCTGATCCTCGCCGGCCCGGCCATGGCCCAGAACCTGCGCATCGGCATCCAGGCCCCGCCCAGCACGCTGGACCCGCACTGGCTGCTGAATCTCGCGAACACGGGCGCCCTGCGGAACATCTACGACACGCTCGTGGCGCGCGACGACCAGATGCAGCTCCGCCCCGGCCTGGCGGAATCCTGGCGCGTGGTGGATGACACCACCTGGGAGTTCAAGCTGCGCCCCGGCGTGCGTTTCCATGACGGTTCGCCGCTCACCTCCGCCGATGTCGCGGCCTCCTTCCAGCGCGTGCCGAACGTGCCGGGCAACCCGAACCCCTACACGATCTACCTCTCCGGCGTGACGGGCGTGGAGCCGGTGGACGACCTCACCTTCCGCATCCGCACCAGCGGGCCGCTGCCGATCCTGCCGACGAACCTGACGCAGATCTTCATCGTCCCCCGCTCCGTCGCCGGAAAGGGCAACCCCGAGTTCAACACCGGGGAGGCCGCGATCGGCACCGGCCCCTTCCGCGTCACGAGCTGGTCCACCAACGCACCGCTGGTGATGCGCCGGAACGAGAACTGGTGGGGCGGCCGCGTGCCATGGGAGACGGCGAGCCTCGTCCCCATCCCCGTCGATTCCGCCCGCGTCGCGGCGCTGCTCGCGGGCGACGTGGAGTTCATCAACAACGTTCCGCTGCAGGACACCTCCCGCATCCAGGGCGACCGCCGCTTCGCCCTCTTCGCCGGTCCCTCCATCTACGCCGCCAACATCTACCTCGACGTGGAGCGCCAGAGCGCGCCCGGCGTGGACGCGGGCGGGCAGAACCCGATGCGCGACGTCCGCGTGCGCCGCGCCATGTCGCTCGCCCTGAACCGTGACGGCATCGCCCGCCAGATCATGGAGGGCTACGCCGATCCCACCGACCAGCCCGTGCCGCCCTTCATCTTCGGCGCCATCCCGGACCGGCCCGTGCCCGCCCAGGACCTGAATGCCGCCCGCGCCCTGCTGAACGACGCTGGCTTCCCCCAGGGCTTCGGGCTGAACCTCTTCTGCTCCCCCGCCCGCACGCCGCGCATCTGCCAGGCCGTCGCCGCGGCCTGGACCCGCATCGGCATCCGCACCACGGTCGAGGTGGTGCCGCAGGCCACCTTCCTCCCCCGCCGTAATCGCCGGGACTACGGCGTCTTCCTCTCCGTCTTCGGCTCCCTGACGGGGGAGACCTCCTACATCCTCTCCTCGCAGCTCCACTCCGTCGGCACGGTCCCCGGCCTCGGCACGCTGAACTTCACCGGCCTCGGCGCGCCGGAGACGGACGCGCTCATCGTGCGCGCCCGCGCGACGCTGGACGATGCGGAGCGCGCGCGCCTGCTCCGCGGCCTCGTGCAGCACACGGTGGATGAGAGCCTCATCATCGGCGTCGGCCTGCTGCGCTCCGTGAACGCCGGGACCGCCGGGCTGACCGCCCGCGCCCGCGCGGATGAGGAGGTGCTGGCCGTGGAGATCGCGCCGCGCTGAGGCGGCACGGCCTCACGGCTCCAGCCGCACGCCCGTGCGGGCGACGACGTCGCGGAACTTGACAAGCTCGGCGCGGAGGAAGGCCTCCGCGTCGGCCGGCTCGTTCGGCCGCGTCCAGGGGGCGACGCCCGCCACCAGCAGCCTCTCGCGCAGCCCGGGCTCCGCGATCGCGGCGCGCGCGGCGCGGTTGAGCTGCGCCGTGATCTCCGGCGGCAGCCCGCGCGGGCCGATGATCGCGAACCAGTTCTCCAGGTCGAAGCCCGGCAGCGCGGTCTCGTTCAGCGTCGGGATGCTTGGAAAGGACGGGAACCGCTCCAGCCCTGTCACCGCCACGCCGCGCACCCGCCCGTCATTCACCTGACCGGCGGCGGAGGCGAGCACGGCCACGCCCCACTGCGTCTCCCCCCGCGCGATGCTCTCCACCATCAGCCCGCCGGATCGGTAGGGCACATGCGGCAGGCGGCCGCCGAGCCCGATGAGGGTCGCGAACATCTCGGCCGAGAGATGCGGCATGGAGGCGACGCCGGAGGAGGCGAAGGGCATCGTCTCCGGCGCGGCCTCCCGCAGCCGCGCGACCGCCTCCGCCGGCGTGCGCGCGGGCGAGCCCGGCGGCACCACCAGGATCATCGGTCCCGTTCCGACGATGGCGATGTGGGTGAAATCCGCCACCGCGTCGTAGCGCGTCCCGCCCTGCACCGCGTTGGGCGCCAGCGCGTGGGACGACGCTTCCACCAGCATCAGCGTGTGCCCGTCCGGCGCCTGGCGGCGCAGCCAGTCGCTGGCCACGATCCCCGCCGCGCCGGGCCGGTTCTCCACCACCACGCGCCCGTTGCCGAGCGCCGGCCCCAGCCGGTCCGCGACCAGCCGCGCCGTGACGTCGGTGGACCCGCCCGGCGCGAAGCCCGTGACGAGCGTGATGGTCCGGTCGGGATAGGCCAGCGCGGGCGCGGCCAGGCCGGCCGCCAGGGCCCAGCCGAGAACGGCACGACGGATCATGATGACGACCTCCCCATTTCTGTTGCGGGAATGGTCACGTTCCGGCGGCCGCGGCGCAAGCGAAGGATGGGACCCGGGCCGGGACGCCCGCCGGCGCCGCGCCCGGAACCGTTGGTTGCCGCCGACCGCCCGGGGGAAGTCTCCCCGGGTCAGTTGCCGCGCAGGTGCAGGTAGCGCTCGTCGAACCCCCCGGCCTCGGCGAGTCCCTCCCAGTCCAGGATCATCAGCTGCGCCTCGATGAGGGTGATCAGCCCGGCCCGGCGCAGCGCCTGGAGCGTCCGGTTCACGTGCACCACCGAAAGGCCGAGCGCGTCGCTGATCTCCGTCTGGGTCATCGGCCAGTCCACCGCCATGCCCCGCGCCAGCCCCACCGCCTGAAGGCGGACGAAGACCTCGCACATCAGGTGGGCGACGCGCTGATAGGCGTTCCGTCGGCCAAGGCTGGTGATCCGCTGCCGGAACACCGAGGCGTCGATCATCGTCTCCTTCCACAGCGCCCGGGCGATGCGCGGGTGATGCGCCGTGATCTCGTTCATCACCGCGTGCGGAACGGTCGAGACCGTGCAGGGCGTGATCGCGGCCAGGCTGTGGTCCATCTCCGGCAGCACGAGGCTGTGGCTGTCGATGAAGTCGCCGGGGAACTGGAAGGACAGGATCTGCCGCCGTCCGTCCGGCAGCAGGTGGTAGCGGCAGGCGAAGCCCTCGAGGAGAAGGGTGCACTCCTTCGGCCGCGAACCCTCCTGCACGATGTCCTGGTCGGCCTCGATCCGGATCGTGTTGGTGCAGGCGCGCTGGAGCAGGGCGAGCTCCGCCTCGGTCAGCGGCGCAAGGTACCGGAGCTTCCGGACCATGGGGCTGCCAGGGTCCGCCACGTCGTCGTTCGAGGCCATCGTCAGGTTTCGCGCGGGGGCGGGGGTTGGATCGAGACGTGCAGGACAAAGAGGATGGCGCCGCTCCCGTCGGCCACCTCCATCCGCCAGGGCAGGCCTTCCCGCGGCCGCGCCTGGCTCTCCCGCAACGTCAGGCCGGCCGTGTCCACCGCCTGCCGGCGGGCGGCCTCGAGGTCCGGCAGCTCGGTGCCCTCGAGGTCGGGGGAGGCTTGACCGTCGTGGACGTGGAAGAAGTACCGGGGCAAGGCGACGTCCTCCCTCTCCAGCGCAGGGTGAGCGGGAGGAGCACCGGTTGCGGAAGCCTCCATCCGCCCCCGGTGGCACGGCATTCCGCAGCCCCGAATCACCCAACGCTTCTATCCCGTTCCTCCGCGAACCGTCCAACCCGGGGGAGGCCCGGCGGGCCGCCCGTGGACAGTCCGCCGCCCCCGCGCCACAAGCCGCCCACCCCGCCCCGGCCGGAAGGACGACAGCATGCCCGTGACGAAGATCGGCACCAGCGAAGCCCTGTTGGAGGAGCTGCGCGGCTGGGTCCTGCAGGAGACGCCGACCACCGATCCCGCCGCCGTCAACGCGCTGATGGACAAGGCCGAGGCCGGGCTGCGGGAGGCCGGCGCCATCGTGACCCGCATCCCCGGCCGGGACGGCTACGGCGACAACCTGATCGCCCGCACGCCCCCGTCCCTCGCCTCGGGCAACGCCCGCCCCGTCGTCATCGCCGGCCATCTCGACACGGTGTGGGACCACAAGACGCTCGACACCTCGATGCCGTGGAAGGTGGAGGGCGACAAGGCCTACGGCCCCGGCATCTACGACATGAAGGCCGGCTCCTTCCTCGCCTTCCACGCGGTGCGGGAGATCCTGCGCCAGGGCGTCCGCACGAACTCCCCCATCACCCTCATCCTCACCCCGGACGAGGAGGTCGGCTCCCCCACCTCCCGCGCCATCATCGAGGAGGAGGCGCGCCACGCCCGCGCCGTGCTCATCCCCGAGCCGGCCGGCGGCACCCAGGGCGCCTGCGTCACCGCCCGCAAGGGCGTCGGCCGCTTCGTGGTGACCATCGAGGGCGTCTCCGCCCATGCCGGCGGCAACTGGTCCGAGGGCCGCAGCGCGGTCGTCGCGCTGGCCGACCTCATCCAGAAGGTGCACGCCATGGTGGACCTGGCCGGCGGCACCACCACCAACGTCGCGCCCGTCTGGGGCGGCACCCGCCCCAACGTCATCCCGCCCGAGGCCGGCTGCGAGATCGACCTCCGCGTCGCCACGGCCGCCGATGGGGAGCGGATGGAGGCCGCCATCCGCGCCCTCGCGCGGGAGGAGGACGGCATCAAGGTGACGATCACCGGCGGCATGAACCGCCCGCCCTTCGCGGAGGATGCGGGGATCGTGGCGCTCTACGAGCGCGCCCGCGCCCTGGCGAAGGAGGCGGGCTACGACCTGCCGAAGCAGCACCGCGGCGGCGGCTCCGACGGCAACTTCACCGCGGCGCTCGGCGTCCCGACGCTGGACGGGCTCGGCTGCACCGGCGCCGGCGCCCACGCGCCCTACGAGCACATCCTCTGGCGCGACCTCGCCCCGCGCGGGCAGGTGATCGCAGGGCTGCTGGAGACACTGTAGGCCCGGCCACGGGTTGGGCGACGCGCAACGGCCCGAACTCGGGAACTGGGCTGGCAGGTCATGTCGAAGCGAATCGCCCCGGGATGGATCGTCTTCGAGAGCGTCGAGAACGACCAGCATGACCGATGCGTCGACCTGTTCCGGCGCACCGACGGAAGCTGGGGCTTCGAGGAGTTCCGCCGGGACGTCGAGGACGCCGGCGCCTGGACGCCGGTGGCCTACCATTCGGCGGTCATCCACCCCAGCCGCGAATCCGCCTGGGCCGCCGCGATCCACGCCGTGGCTTGGCTGGCCCCGAGCGCCGTCGAGCGCCCGCCGCAGCCGTGACGCGCGCTCAGGACGTCCGTCCGCCGCGCCGGCCTGATTCGGGGAGCGTGGCAACCGGCGGTTGCGCCGGCCGCCGCACCCGGCCGCAGGGCGGGCGGCATGGCCCGCGGCGCGCCGAGCTGCCCATGACGAAGGCGGGATCGGGACACACCTGGCGCCGATTTGCGCGACGGCCCCCTTGATCGGCAGAAGAAGGTGGCTTTTTTCGACCGTGCCGCCGTATCAGTCCGATCACGCCATGACCCCCACCCGCCGCGCCCTCTCCGGTAGCCTCCTCCTCGCCCCCCTGCTCCCGCTGCTTCGGCCGGAGCGGGCGGTGGCGCAGGCCTGGCAGCCCACCCCCACCCCGGTCGCCCTGCCGGTTCCCGCGGTCGTGCCGCCCCCGCCGGACATGCGCGCCGTGCTCCGGCAGGCCGCCGCCGCCATGCCCGCGGCGAACGCCCGCGGCCGCGCGGCCGTGACCCGCACGCTGGAGCGGCTGGACGACCACGGCCTCGACCTCTCCTCCGGCCGGGTGATCGTCGCGAACATCGCCGCGCAGGAGCTGATCGCCTACCAGGACGGTCGGGAGGCGCTGCGGTCCCGCATCATCGTCGGCACCCCGCGCACCCGCACGCCGCAGCTCGCGAGCTTCGTCACCTCGGTCCGCGCCAACCCGCCGTGGTACGTGCCCACCAGCATCGAGGCGGAGCTCCGCGCCAAGGGTCCCTCCGGGATCACGGGCTTCCGCGTCGTGGGCGGCCGCCTGATCCAGCCGCCCGGCCCGACCAACCCGCTCGGGCCGCTGCGGATCGGCCTGATGGATTCGGACGGCATCTTCCTGCACGGCACGAACAGCCCGCGCCTCTTCGCCAGCGCCGGCCGCACCCTGTCCCACGGCTGCGTCCGGGTGGAGCGGGTGCGCGACCTCGCGGCCTGGCTGCTCGGCATCACCCCGGCGGCGGTGGACGCCATGGTCGCCACCGGCCGCACGCTGGAGCGGCTGCCCGTGGCCGAGGTGCCGGTCTTCCTCTCCTACCTGACGGCCTGGCCGATGACGAACGGGCGGGTCGCGGTGTTCGGCGACCCCTACGGCTACGATCAGCTCGGCGTGCGCGGGGGCTTCCGCCGCGTGTCCCGCCCGGTGGTCGGCACACCGGCCGAAGCCGAGGCGGCCGCGCGCCCGGGCCCGGCGGCGGACAACCCGCTCTAGGAAGAAGGCGGGACACTCGGCGCCCGCCACACCCACGCGGCTCGCCACCGTCCGGATCGGCCGCCGCGGACAGGTGCTGATCCGTGCCGCGGTATCCTGATCGCGGCACGATCGGCTCTGCGGCTACCGTGCGCCGGCAGCGCCTTCCTGCTCATCGGATGTGGTGCCCAGGATGTGGCCTCACCGCTGGCGGGATATGACGCTCCCCTGCCCCGCTTCACGCCGAGCCGCCCTCACGGCGGTGCGCCGGGCGGCGCCGGCAGGTCATGGGCCGCCCCGTCGTTGAAGTACTCCTCGTCCATGATGTCGGCCAAGCCGGCCTGCTCCAGCGCGCTGACCTGCGCCGGAACGGGGCCGAGGATGGCCCGCATGCTGGCGTCCATGCGTTCGGGCTGGCCGAGCACCAACCCGAGCGCGACGAGATCGGCGGCGATGGCCCCTTCCTCGGGGGCGAGGTAGCGGTTGGTGGCGTCGAGCGCGGCGCTGTCCGGGACCCGGATGAAGACGATGCGCGTTGCCGAGGGAAGCGCCTCATGCGAGATGAAGGTCGCGCCCGACATGACGCCGACGAGGATGCTCGCCGGCGGAGCGGGCACGTGCAGGGTGAGGAACAGCGGCGCTCCGCCTTCGGGCTCCCGCAGCGTGAAATCCATCGAGAGGCGCCCGATCTGGATCTCGCCGTCCAGCTGCACGAGCCGTCCGAGCAGGTTCTCGGCATAGGTGGCCACCAGCCTGCCACGGCCATCGGGCTGGAGCCGTAGGGAGCCGCGGATCAGCGACCCGCGGTACCGCGGCGACCAGGCGAGGGAATAGGCGGCGAAGGCACCGGCCAGGCCGGCTGTCCCGCCGAACAGGCCCGTCGGCCTCGGCTCCGCCCGCCGGGCCGGGATGTCCGGGACGGCGGGAGCCTGCGCCCCGGTGCAGGCGGCGAGCTCGGCCGCAAACTCCTCGACGCTGCAGCCGGCGATCCAGCTTCCGGGCTTCGTGCTGCCGATCACGGCAGCCAGATCGGCATAGACCGAACTCGCGCGCGGAAGGGAGCGGCCCTGCATCCACTTGTTCAGCCGCTCGAGATCGCACTGGGTCGCCGGATTGACCTCACGGAAGCGGGCGCAGAACGCCTTGCGCGACGCACATCCGATCGCCTCCGCCGCCATGCGCAGCTTTACGGCCAGCATTTGCGTGATCCGATCCGGCCTTCTCATGGGAAGAGACGCGCGCCATCAATGATCGGGGCACGCTGGAATGTCCAGGAATAGTCAGGAAGCCCGGCCGGACCTCCCGGCTCCCCACGATCCGCCTGCCGCTGGACAGCGTGAAGCATGACGTCGCGCACACGGCCAGCATGCCCGTGGAATCGATGGGAACCTTCGGCCATGCCAGGCTGGATGCAAGGGCGGAGATCCAGCGCCGATGCCGGGAGGGTGGGGCCTCACGCCCCGCGGCATCGGCGGCAGCGCCTCACCGGGCTGCGCCACGACGGCGCGCTCACCGGACCCTGGCAGAGGGACCCCGCGCGCCGCGCCGGGTGAGTGACCGGGGAGCTCTCTCGCCGTTCTCGCCTCTACCCAAAGGCCCCGCACTCCAGCGACACGACGGCACTCGCCTCCCGGATCGCGTTCGCCAGAAGCCGCAGCGGCGCGACGATGCCGGCGTGCTCCCGGCCATACCCCGTGGCGCGGTGCTCGGCATGCGGTTCCCCGAAGTCCAGGTCGGCGCCGGCGGGGGCGGCCGCGGGGAATACCTCCCCCAGCAGGTCGGCCGCCGGGGCGATGTCCAGACGCAGCAACCGCTGCACCAGCGCCTCCCGCGCCACCCCGTGCCGGGGCGAGAACTCCGGGATGGCCACGGCCAGCAGCCAGACCCGGTGCATCAGGCACAGCCGCAGCGCGTGCGCGGCGAACAGGTGATCCGGCATCTCCGGCGCCCCGTCCGGCCACGCGTCGCGCAGCGCGGCGTCGTCGGCCAACAGGCGGCGGAAGACGGCGCGCGCCGGATCGCCCAGGCCCAGCTCCTCCAGCGCCCGCGCCACCGCCGCGGGCCCCGTGGTGCCGGTGGCGTGGGTGCGCGTCGCGATATCGAGCCAGGTGCCGGGATCGAGGCTCATCACATAGCCCCGCAGCACGTCGGGATCGGACAGCGCGAGCGCCGCGCGCGGGAACGCCATGGCGTTGGAGAAGCGCGGGCTGCCGCGCATCAGCTCGGCCAGCACCTCCGGCTCGCGGGACGAGGCCGCGCCCAGCCCGTGCGTGACATTCGCCAGGAAGCCGAGCTGCTGCAGCACCGCGTTGTTCGGGATGGCCCGCATGTCGCGGGGATGGCGGACGGTGCTGCCCGTGCTGCCGTCGGATTGCCGCACCACAGGGCGCGACCCCGTGCGGTCCAGCAGCGCCGGCCCGAAGGCGCCGAGGAGCGCGGCGTAGCCCGGGTCCCCCACCAGCGCGTTCATCGCGGCCCGCGCGCCCGCGAAGAGATCGGACGCGAAGCCGCCCTCCGCGTAGACCGGGTCCGACGCGGCGCCGCCGTTCGGATCGCGGAAGGCATCCTCCGCGATGCGCGCGATGGCCGCATGCGCCAGCGCCGGCGTCCCGAAGGTGAGGTAGCCGTCGCCGCCCTGGAACGCGGATTCCCGCCGCACGTGGATGCCGCGCTTCGCGAAGGCGGACCGCACCGCCGGCGGGTTGAGATAGGCCAGCCGCGCCGCCAGCCCGTCCGGATGCCCGCCGCGGCCCAGCCCCTCGCCATGCGTGTCGAAGAGCACGATCTCCAGCCCCGTCATCTCGTAGCGGGCGAGAAGCTCGGCGACGCGCAGCTTCAGCCGCTCGATCAGGTGACTGGCCTGCACCTGGCCGACATAGCGGCCGCTGTCGGAATAGCCGAACTGCAGCGCCATCCGCCCGACGCGGCGGAGATAGGCGCGCCAGTGCGGGGAGCGCAGCGCCTCCTCCACGACCAGCGCGCCGCGCTGCTCCAGCGCCTCCGCCGTCTCGAAGAGCGGGCTGATCTCGACATGGCCCTCCACGCCGGAGAGCTTCGCCAGCAGCAGGGCGGCGAGCAGCGTGAAGCCGCTCTCGGTCTCCGCGATCAGGAAGCGCACGGGCTGGGAGGAATCCACGTGCTTCACGATCTGCGCGCAGGTCATCATCAGCCGCGCGGCGGAGGAGGGCTCGGACAGCAGCGCCCCCGTATCCACCGGCTCGGCGGTGGCGCGCGACAGCGCCTCGTCCATCGCGGCGAAGAGCGCGCGGCGGCGCGCGGGCGCGCTGGGCGGCGACCCGTCCAGGGACGCGAAGCGCAGCCGCGCGGCGTTGTGGAGCTGCGTCGCGTTGAGCCGGACCTGGGTGTGCGCCAGCGCCAGCCCATGCGCCACCAGCCCCGCCCGCACGGCGCAGAGCGCGAGCCGCACCTGGTCGTCGGGCGCCCCGGCCAGGGCGTCCGGGAACATCTCCAGCAGCGGCTCCGGATCGGTCATCGCCACGTCGCGCCGGCCGACCAGCGCGCGGGCGAAGGCCTGCGCGGCCAGCGGGTCCACCGCGCCGGGACCGGGGCAGGCGGCCACCTGCGCGCGCACCGCGCCCAGCGCCTCCGCCACCCGCGCCCGCAGCGCCCAGGTGCAGGAGCCCGGCAGCGCGCCGAGCTGCGCCGCGACGCGGGAGAGCTGCAGCTCCTTCATCCGCAGCCGCAGCCGCAGCGTGTCCTGCCAGCCCACGTCGGTGCGCCCATCCGTGTCGTAGCCGACCCAGGAGGCCAGCAGCACCGGTCGCGGGTCGAGCGTCGTCCAGCGCTCCGGCCACGCCGCGCGGCCCTCCGCCAGCAGCGCGGCGGCCAGGCGGTCCAGCGCATCGCGGCCGGCGATGATCGCCTCCACGGCGCGGTTGAACTCGTCCTCCAGCGTCGGCGGCACGGGGCGGAGCGACGGGGTGGCGTGGATCGCCCCGCCGCAGGCCGCGCTGGCCAGGGTGGCCGAGGCCTCGGGCGAGAGGGAGAAGGTCGGGTGAGCGGTGAACACCGCCGCCGCGCGCGGGCGGTCGCAGGCCTCGCGGAAAGCATCGAAGCTCGTGCTCGGCGCCCCCGCCTGCGCCGCCGCCGCGACATGCGCCGCCACGGCCGCCAGGGCGGAATCGGCCGAGGCCGGGTCAGTGCCCCCCACCGCCGCCGCCAGCCGAGCCGCGCGGCGGCGAAAGGCTGCGGCGCCGAGGCCGCGCAGCGCCGCCACGACCTCAGGCAGGGTCAGCGCGCCCTCGTCCAGCTGGCGGCCGAGGCTCAGCGCGACGGCCAACACCGGATTGACGAAGGGGTCCCCGGCCCTGGCCGCGGCGCGCGCGGCGGCCACGCGTTGCAGAAGGTCGGCCTCGGGGATCTCGGTCATCACGGAATGCTGCGCCTGCGAAGAGGACACCGGAAGACGGGTGGTTACAAATTTCGGGCTGTGCCACGCCCCGCACACGGCTGCGTGACCTTGAGAGGCAGCGCCGGACGGCGGAGAATCATCGCCGGACCGGGCCAGGACGGCGGCGCGGCCGACCCGGACTCAGACCATCATGCCCCAGGACGCGCAGGGCCACGCCCTCACCATCGCCGGCGGCCCCGCCGCCCGCGCCTACGGGCGCACGGTCGAGGCGCTGCTCGCCAACCGCCGCGACACGCCCACGCTCATGGAGGCGGCGCTCGCGGCCGATGCGGAGGCGCCGATGGTGCTCTCGCTCCGGGCGGCGCTGGCGATGCTGGCGACCTCGGGCGCGACCATCCCCACCGCCCGCGCCTTCGCCGCCCGCGCCGTGGAGGCGGCGACCGGCGCCACCCCGCGGGAGGGCCTGCACGCCGCCGCCGTCGCCGCCTGGGCGGAGGGCGAGGTGGAGCAGGCCCTGGCGGACTGGGAGGCGATCCTGGCTTCCTACCCGCGCGACGTCGTCGCCATGCGCCTGCACCACTTCGCCGCCTTCTGGCAGGGCCGCCCCGGCGCCATGGCCGCCATCGCCGACGCGCTGCGGCCGCACTGGACCGACAACGTGCCCGGCTACTCGAACGTGCTCGCCTGCCGCGCCTTCGCCTATGAGGAGACGGGGCGCTACGTCGAGGCGGAGGAGGCGGGCCGCGCCGCCATCGAGCGCGACCCCTGCGACCTCTGGGCCGCCCACGCCGTCGCCCATGTGCTGGAGATGCAGGGCCGCCGGGGGGAGGGCATCGCCTGGCTGGACGGGCTGGAGCGGAACTGGGGCGAGGGCAACAACCTCCGCCACCACCTGCTCTGGCACCGGGCCCTCTTCCACCTGGAGCGGGGCGAGTTCGACCGGGTGATCGCCCTCTACGACCAAGGCTTCCGCGACCTGTCCAGCCCGCTGACCCAGGCGGCGCCCGACCTCTACATCGACATGCAGAACGCCATCTCCATGCTGTTCCGGCTGGAGCGGCAGGGGGTGAATGTCGGGCCCCGCTGGGCGGAGCTGGCGGACAAGGCGGAGGCGCGGATCGGCGACACCCTCTCCGCCTTCACCCTGCCGCACTGGGCCATGGCGCTGGGCGCCACCGGCCGCCACGTGGCCGCCCGCCGCCTGCTGGACGCCGTGGCCCGCGCCGCCGAGGGCGACACGCTCCAGGCCCGCACCCTGCGCCGCGCCGCCCTGCCCGCTTGCCACGCCGTCCTGCTGCGCGCCCGCGGCGCCTATGTCCCCGCGGTGGAGTGCCTGCGCCCGGCCCTGCCGCACCTGCCCGAGCTCGGCGGCAGCCACGCCCAGCAGGCGGTGCTGGAGGAGCTGTTCCTCGACTGCGCCCTGCGCGCCAACCTGCCGGGCGACGTGCGCCTGATCCTCGAGCGCGCCGCCGGGCGGCACCCCGTCCCGCCCGCGCGCCGCATCGGCTTCGCGGCGGTGGCGCGGGCGGTGCCCCACTGACCCGGCCGCGCCCGCGTTACGCCGCCCCGATTGCCCGCCGCGCCAGGAGCAGCGCCCCGTCCCGCGATCGCGCCGCGCCGACGAAGCGTTTGGCGTGGACGAACACCGCGTCCCCCACGCCGCTGGCCGCGGCCAGCGCCGCGTCGCGCAGCCCCGCCCATTCCGCGGGAAGCGGGTGACGCTGCGCGAAGGAACCGGGCTCCGGCGGCATCGCGTCCACCATCCAGTTGCCGTTGGGCACGGGGTAGACCGCGAAGAGCACGGGCAGGCCGCGGGCGAAGACCGCCTCCTGCCACGGCATCTTGCGGTCCAGCTCCAGGATGCGCGGGTCGGCCGAGCGCGCTCCGGCCGCCGCGACGACCGCCTCCGCCATCATCTGCGCGCGCAGCGTCGCGACGCGGCGGCGCAGCACCGCCTCCGCCAGGCCGGACGCCTCCCGGAAAGCCGCATCCTCCGCGGCGGCATCGCCGAGGGCGGGCGAATCCCAGACGGGGTTGAAATCCTCGACGAGCCCGGAGAGGCAGAGCGCGTCGCCCGGCTCGCCCACGCCATTGTCCAGGGCGTCCACCCGCCGGATCATCTCGCGGTCCACCAGCGCCGCGATCGCGGGGGCGAGCTCCGCCGCCTCGGGGCCCAGCGCGCTCCGGACCGCCGCCTCCCCGTATTTGCGCCAGACGAGCCCGGCCGCGCTGTAGGGCACGCCATCCTCCCGCACCGGCGCGCCGCGCTGGTGATGGTCGAAGCGCTCCCGCTCCGGCGCGTGGACCGCCCCCACGTCCCAGACTATGTCGGCCTCCCCGAGCCGCGCCTCGTCGCGGGTGCGGAGCAGCCGGTGGTCCCGCCCGTCCTCCCGAAGCCCGAGCGCCATGCGCAGCACCGCGTAGGCGAGGGCGTCGTCGAGGTGAAAGCTGCCGCTATGGGTCGCCAGCACGAGGGGGTGGTCGGGCTGCATGCTGCCTCCTGCTCCGTGTCGCTCGCCGCGCGGGGACACGCGGGTCCGGCCGACCCGTGGCGCGCCTTGGTGGGCCCGCGAACCGGTTGCAGGGCCACTCTCAGGTGATCCCGCGCTCCGTTTCAAGCATGTCCGAGAAACAGGCACAAAGATCGACAATTCCCGAAGTAGTACCGTGAGACGGTTGAGACCCTCGGCCCCTCAATGTTTCAGCTCAAGGTCTTCTTCATTTCTGTCCGTATTCGTTTCATGGGGGCGCAGACCTTGAGCCTTCTCGATGCTCTGCCGCCACTTCGGCCCCGGCTTCACCGAGGCCGATGATCTGGACCTCTTCCCCCACAAGCCGTTTCGCGCGACGCGCGCGACGGCGCGCCCCGGCGGACGAGACAGGAACGGGACCGCGCATCGGGCATGAGGCGGCGCGCCGTCGCGGACGGCCCGGCCGAGAGGGGGAAATGCCCCGGCCGAGACCTTCCGGCCCGGAGCTCCCATGCCCGTCGAGATGTCCGAGAGCGGCTTCGCTGTCCTGCGGGGTGCGCCTCTCTCCCCGTCCAACGCCGCGCCCCCGCCCCGCACCTCGTCCCGACACGAGCCCGGCGCACCGGCCCCCTCCGCGCCCGAGGACCACCCCGCGATGGCGGACCTCGTCGAGACGATCGCCCGGTCCCGGCGCTGGTCCGGCATCCTCCGGCACCTCCTCGGCAGCGGGGACCCCCGGAACGGCTTCAGCCTCCTCGCCCGCGACCTCGCCGTGACCTTCGAGGAAGCGGCGCGCCACGGCCTGGACGGCGCGCCCTGGGTCGTCATGCGCGAGTTCACCCAGTGGCTCCACCGGGAGAAGAACGGCCCGGTCCAAGCCCTCGGCTTCGTCCAGGTCATGGAGGATGCCCTGGCCGACCCGACCATCGCCGCCGGCCTCGACCCCGCGCTGCACGCCGCAATTGCACGGGCCATCCAGGAGGACGCGACCGCGCTCCGGCGAGAGCTCGCGGAGCGCGCGCTGAAGAGCAACGACGCCCATGGCGACGAACAGGGCTCCATCGCCGCCGCGGAAACCCTGGCGAGCCTGTCCCGAACCCCGGCCGAGCGGGAGCACTGGATGGCGATCCGGCGCGACCGCAAGCGCCTGGCCCGCCTCGAGCGGCGCTACCTCGCCTGGATCTTCCTCGGCTTCATCCCCGTCTGCATCGTCGGCAGCCTGATCGAGAACGACGTCCGATGGGGATGGGACGCCTACCGGAGTGCCGCCCGGCAGGCCGAGTCGCAGGCCGCGAACGCGCGCTACGAGGATTCACGCCAGGCCGTGCTCGCCCTGACCGCGCCGGCTCCGCAGGAGGCGCGGCCGGCCAAGCAACAGGAGACGCCGCTCAACCCGCGGGAGATCCGCTGGTGCGAGGCCCAGCGCCACCGGATAGCCGGCGCACGGGCGCGGCGGGAGGAAATGGCCCGCGCCGGCATCCCCTCCGCGCCGGATTGGCTCCGCATCGGCCAGCGCGGAGCCATCCTGGAAGAGGAGCATTCCGGAGCCTGCGGCTCTCGCCGCCCCCGGGACGCCGAAGCGATGCGACAGATCGAGGCCGAGATGGCCAGCGCGGTACCCACCCTGCGCGCGCAGGGCGCGCAGCTCTACGACGCGGTGGTGCCCGCCCGGCGCTGAGGCGGCCCCGGGGGAGAGAAGGAATTCTCTCCCCCCAGACCCTCACTCATCTTCCTTTCTCAGGCTGCCGCGGAAGACGGATGCGGGATCGCTACAGCCCAGCGGGCTTTCCTGCGATCACCACGGCCAGCGCATCCGGCTTCAGGATGCGCGCCGAGACCGCGGCCAGCCGCGCGCGGTCCAGCGCCGCCAGCCGCCGCGGCCGCTCCGCCAGCCAGTCCAGCGGCCGGTTGTTCCGCCGTAGCGCGAGCAGGATGCCCGCGATCTGCCGCGTGGAGGTGAAGGACAGCGGCTGGCTGCCGGTCAGGAAGGCGATCGCCTCCGCCCGCTCGGCATCGTTCGGCCCCTCCGCCGCCATGCGGGCCCACTCCGTGCGCAGCACCGACAGGGTCTCCGCCATCCGCTCGTTCTGCGTGGCCACGGACCCGACGATGAAACCCTGCCCCGCCACCGGCTCGAACCCCGCGCCGATGCCATAGGCCAGGCCGCGCTCCACGCGCACCGCATTCATCAGGCGAGAGGAGAAGCCGCCCCCCGCCAGCACCCGCAGCACGACGCCCGCCGCCTCCCAGTCCGGATCGTCCACGCCGATCCCGGCATGGCCGAACACGGCGCTGGACTGCGGACTCTCCACCGGCACCACGCGCACGCCGGACAGGCCGAAGCCGGGCAGGGCGGGCAGGTCGGGCACGTCGCCCTCCGCCCAGTCGCCGAACAGCGCCACCAGCACCGCCTCCAGCTCCGACGCGGAGATGGCGCCCGCCGCGGCGACCAGCAGCCCGCCCTTGCGGAACTGCCGCGCCGGCACGGTGCGCAGCGCCTCCACCGGAAGGGCGCTCAGGCTCTCGGCCGTGCCGCCGGGCGGCCGGCCGAAGGCGCCGGGCAGCGCCCCCGCCCAGAAGGCGCGGCCCGCCTGGCCCCGCGGCCCCTCCAGCGCCTGGCGCGCCCCGGCCACCGCCCGCGCCCGCACCCGGTCCACCGCCGGCTGGTCGAAGCGTGGCGCGGTCAGCGCCAGCCGCGCCAGCCGGATCGCCTCGGGCAACGCGTCGCGCAGGCAGCGGAAGCCCCCCTCGAACTCGTCCCGGTCGGCGGAGAAGGAGAGGGAGATCGCCGCATCCCGCAGCGCCTCCTGGAAGGCGGCCGCCTCCAGATCGCCTGCGCCCTCGGTCAGCAGCGCCGCCGCGAGGGAAGCCGCCCCTTCCTGCCCCGCCGGGTCCAGGGAAGCGCCCCCCGGCACGCTGAAGGCGAGCGACACGACGGGAACCGAATCATCCTCGGCCAGCCAGGCGGTCACGCCGCCGGCCGACACGACCTGCACCGGCAGGGTGAAGCCGCTGGGAATGGAGCCGCTCAAGACGCGCGCACCCCCTCCGGCAGCAGCCATCCCGTCAGGGAGGGATGGGTGAACACCGCGCGCGCCGCCGCCATGACGGAGGCCGGCGTCACCCCGCGGATATGCGCGGGCCAGTACTCCACCGCATCGGCCGGCAGCCCTATCGCCAGAGTCCCGCCCAGCAGCCGCGGCGCCGCCCCGATCCCGTCCAGCGCGAGCAGCGCGCCGGCCGTGAGCTGCCGCTTGCTGCGCGCCACCTCGACCTCGGTCACGCCCTCGTCCAGCAGGCGGGCGATGGCATCCTCCAGCGCCGATTCCAGCCGGGCCGGCGTCACCTCCCGCCGCGGTGTCGCATAGACCGCGAAGGACCCCGCCCCGAGCTCGTCGTTGTCGTAGCCGGCACCGGCCCCGACCGCGAGCCCGGCCTCCACCAGCCCCCGGTGCAGCCGCGACCCCGGCCCGCCGCCGAGCAGATGCGCCAGCACCTCCAGCGAGAAGGCGTGCTCCGTCCCCGCCCCGTCCCGCCCCCAGGTGAGGGTCGGCGCGATCCAGGAGCGCAGCAGCTGCGCCTCCTGCACCGCCGCGTCGTTGCGGACCAGCCGCGCCTCCAGCGGCGCGTCGGGCGGCGCGGCGCGGTTTCGCGGCGCGACCTCCCGGGATTCGGCGCCGCCATACTCGGATTCGACCACGCGCCGCACCTCGGCCTCCGGCACCGCGCCGGAGATGACGAGCACCGCGTTGGACGGCGCGTACCAGCGCCGGTGGAAGGCCACGAGGTCCTCGCGCTCGATCGCCCGGATCTCGTCCGCCCAGCCGATGATCGGGCGGCCGCGCCAGTGCTGCGCGCCCCACATCGCCGCGTCATAGGCCTCCCGGAATCGCGCGCGAGGGGAGGAATCGGTGCGCTGGCGCCGCTCCTCCAGCACCACCTGCCGCTCCGGCGTGAAGCCGCCCTCCGGGATCAGCGGCGAGGCGAGCCGATCCGCCTCCATCATCGCGACCAGCGGCAGGCGCGAGGCCTCCACCGTCTGGTGGTAGGCCGTCACATCCCGGGAGGTGAAGGCGTTGTCCTGCCCGCCCTCCCGCGCCACCGAGCGGGAGAAGGCGCCGTCCGCGACCCGCGCCGAGCCCTTGAACATCATGTGCTCGAGGTAGTGGGCGACGCCGGAGCGCCCCGCCGGGTCCTCCCCGCCGCCCGCGCCGTAGAAGAGGTACTGCGCCACCACCGGCGCCCCGCGGGAGCCGATATGCGCCACCCGCAGCCCGTTCGGCAGGCGCCACAGCGTGGCCCCGAAGAGCGGCCGCTCCGCCGCGCCGGGCACGGGGGCCAGAACAGGGGCGGGCACGGAGGCTGGGGGGGAGGTCTGGGCGCGCGCGGGCGCCATCAGGGCGGCGGGCGCGGCGGCGGCGGTGGCCAGCGCGGCGCGTCGGGTCAGCGGGGGCATCCCGTCCATGTGGGAACCCTGTCCTTCGAAACCAGCGCCGCGGGCGGGATCAGAAAATGCCCTCGAGCAGCCCGCGCTGGCGGCGCTGGATGATCGGCGTCTCCCCATCGGCCGGAGAACGGCCGAGCGCCGAGTTCTCCCGGATGCGCTGGCTCTCGCGCTGCGGGTCCACCACCGTGCCGGAGACGGGCGGGTCCTGCCAGAACATCAGCCGATCCACGAAGCCGCGCTGCGGACGCTCCAGCCGCAGGCTCTCCTCGTCCACGCGGCGGCGGATGTCGCCGCTCGCCGCGCCGGCGCCGGAGGCGGTGCCGGCCTGGGCGATCAGCGCCGCCTCGCCACCCGAGGAGCGGGTGCGCCGCTCGCTGAGGATGGCGCCGGGTGTGAGGGTGCTCTCGCCCCGCTCCCGCGCCGTCAGCTCCTGCGGCCGCTGGGCGCCGGGCCGCGGCACCGGCAGGTTGCCCTGGAAGGTGGGCGGCACCGAGAGCGGCGCGCGCGTGACCACCTGGAACTCGTCCGGCGCGTCGCGCGTCAGGCCGAGGGTGCGGGCCGTGCCCTCGCATCCCATGGCGAGCGGCGCGACCAGGAGCAGGGGGATCAGGCGCACGGGGCGAAGGCGGGTCGTCATAGGGGCGCTTTCTAGCAGGGCCGGGCGGGGGGCGGGAACCACCCGCGGTTGCGGTTGCGTTTCGTCACGGCGAGAGATCGCCCGGCGACCTCTCCGCGGCACCTCACCGCGGCGCCTCTCCGGCGGCCGGGGCGGGGCGGCCGCCGATCAGCGCCTCGGCCAGCAGGGTGATGACCCCCAGCACGATGGCCGCGTCCGCCACGTTGAAGACGTACCAATGCCAGTCCCAGGCATGGGCGTCCACGAAGTCCACCACCGCCCCGAAGCGCAGCCGGTCGATCACGTTGCCCACCGCGCCGCCCACGATGGCGCCGAGCGCCAGCGCCGTCCGCCGGTTCTCCGCCTTCGCCATCCAGCGCAGCAGCACGGCGGCGATCACCGCCGCCAGCCCCGCGAGCACATAGGCGTGCCAGGGCTCGCTGCCCGAGAGCAGGCCGAAGGTCACGCCCCGGTTCCACACCATCGTCAGGTCCAGCCCGAAGGGGCCGGCCGCCAGCAGCGGCACGTTCCGCCGCATCGGCAGGTCCAGCCCGTTCAGGACCCACCACTTGCTCGCCTGGTCCGCGACCAGGATCACCAGCGCCAGGATCAGCCCGCGCCGCAGGTTGATCGCCGTCATCAAGCCCCCTCCACCACCGCCTCGCAGCGGCGGCACAGCGTGGGATGCGCGGCGGACAGCCCCACCTCCGGCAGCACGCGCCAGCAGCGCTCGCACTTCGCGCCGGGGGCCTGGATCACCTCGATCCCCGGCGGTCCCTCCGCCTCCGGATCGCCGGGCAGGGCGTCGAAGCCGGAGACGATCAGCACCTCCGCCCACTCCGCCTCGGACAGCCCGAGCGGCGGCACCCCGCGCACGCCCACCGAAGCGCCCAGCGAGGACCCGATCAGCCCGGCCGCCCGCTTCCGCTCGATCTCCGTCGTCACCAGCCCGCGCAGGGACCGGATGCCCCCCCAGCGCTCCGCCAGCGCCGCATCGGCCCACTCCGCCGGCACCTCCGGGAACAACTGGAGGTGGACGCTCTCCGCCCCCTCCCCGAAGCGGGCGAGCCACGCCTCCTCCGCCGTGAAGACGAGCACCGGCGCCAGCCAGGTGCAGAGGCTGCGGTGCAGCACGTCCAGCACCGTCCGCGCGGCCCGCCGGCGCGTCGAGGACGGCGCGTCGCAGTAAAGGCTGTCCTTACGGATGTCGAAGTAGAAGGCCGAGAGATCCGCCGCGCAGAAGTTGTGGATCTCCGGATAGACGCCGGACCAGTCATGCGTCTCCACGGCCCGGCGCACGCGGACGTCCAGCTCCGTCAGCCGGTGCAGCACCCAGCGCTCCAGCTCCGGCAGGTCGCCATAAGCAACCCCCTCATCCTCCGAGTAGCCGTCGAGGTTCCCCAGCAGCCAGCGCAGCGTATTCCGCAGCCGCCGGTACAGCTCCGCCTGCTGCCCGAGGATCGTCTTGCCGATCCGCAGGTCGTCCGCGAAGTCGGAGTTCATCACCCAGAGCCGGAGGATGTCGGCGCCGTAGTCCTTCATCACCTCCTGCGGGGCAGTGACGTTGCCCAGCGACTTCGACATCTTCCGCCCGGACTCGTCCAGCACGAAGCCGTGCGTGAGCACCGCCTTGAAGGGCGCGACGCCGTTCGTCCCGATGGACTCCAGCAGGGACGAGTGGAACCAGCCGCGATGCTGGTCCGACCCCTCCAGATACAGGTCCGCCGGGAAGGGCAGCCCGTGGTCCGGCAGGACGAAGGCGTGGGTCGAGCCGCTCTCGAACCACACATCCACGATGTCCATGACCTGCTCGTAGTCGGCGGGATCGCGTCCCTCGCCCCCGCCGGCGGAGCCGGCCTCTCCGTTGAGGAAGCGCGCCGCGGCGCCCGGCTTGTACCAGGCATCCGCCCCTTCCTCCCGGAAGGCCGCGACGATCCGCTCCATGACCGCGGGATCGCGCAGCGGCTCGCCCGTGCGCTTGTCCACGAAGACCGCGATCGGCACGCCCCAGGCCCGCTGGCGGGAGATGCACCAGTCAGGCCGCGCCGCGACCATGGACCCGATCCGGTTCCGCCCCTGGTCCGGCACGAAGGGCGTGGCCGCGATCGCGTCCAGCGCCTTCGCGCGGATGGCGTTGCTGTCATCCATGGCGATGAACCACTGCGGCGTGGCGCGGAAGATCACCGGCTTCTTGGACCGCCAGGAATGCGGGTAGGAATGCTTCAGCGACCCCTTCGCCACAAGCGTCCCGCAGGCCGCCAGCGCGTCCCACACGGGCTGGTGCGCCTTGAACACGTGGATGCCCGTGAAGCCCGGCGACTGCACGGTGTAGGTGCCGTCGTCGTTCACCGTCTCCGGCACCGGCAGGCCGTTGGCGCGGCCCAGCGCGAAGTCGTCCTCGCCGTGGCCCGGCGCGATGTGCACAAAGCCGGTGCCGGCCTCGGCCGTCACGAACTCGCCCGGCAGCATCGGCACGTCGAAGTCGTAGCCGCCCGCCGCCGGCGCCCAGCCGCGCAGCGGATGCGCCAGCACCGTCCCGGCCAGCTCCGCCCCGTGCAGCACGCGCTTGACCGTGTGCGCGCCGATCCCCGCCGCCTCCAGGAAGTTCGGCAGCAGCGCCAGCGCGACGAGGTAGGTCTCGCCCACCCGCGCCAGCGAGCCTTCCTTCACCTCGCCAACATGCACCAGCGCGTAGTCGATCGCCTCGCCAAAGGCGACGGCACGGTTGCCCGGGATGGTCCAGGGCGTCGTCGTCCAGATCACCACCCGCGCATCCGCCAGGTCGGGCGCGGCGGCGCGCACCACCGGGAAGGCCGCGTGCAGCGTCGGCGAGGTGACGTCCTCGTACTCGATCTCCGCATCCGCGAGCGCGGTCTTCTCCACCGGGCTCCACATCACCGGCCGCAGCCCGCGATAGAGCGAGCCGTTCATCAGGAACTTGCCGATCTCGCCGACGATCGCCGCCTCGGACGGGAAGTCCATCGTGGCGTAGCGGCCGTCCCAGTCGCCCAGCACGCCCAGCCGCTGGAACTCCCCACTCTGCACGCCCAGCCAGTGCTTCGCGTAATCGCGGCACTCCCCCCGGAACTCCAGGACGGGGACGGCATCCTTGTCCCGCCCGCCCTGGTACTTGCCCTTGGGGTTCCGGTACTCCTCCTCGACCTTCCACTCGATCGGCAGGCCGTGGCAGTCCCAGCCCGGCACGTAGTCGGCGTCGAAGCCCGACATCTGCGCCGCGCGATTGATCACGTCCTTCAGGATCTTGTTCAGCGCGTGCCCGATATGCAGCGGCCCGTTCGCATAGGGCGGGCCGTCATGCAGCACGAAGGTCGGCCGCCCCTTCGAGGTCTCCCGCACCCGCCGCCACAGCCCGTTCGTCTCCCACCGCGCCAGCATCGCCGGCTCCCGCTTCGGCAGGTCGCCGCGCATGGGAAAGGGGGTCTTCGGCAGGAAGACGGTGCCGCGATAGTCGCGCCCCTCCTGCTTCGGGGCGGCGTCGGGGGCGGGGGCGTCGGTCATTGGGATGCCTTGGGGGCTCTCGGGGCCGCGACGGATGCGGCGTGGCAGGCGGGCGCGTTCGGTCTCCCGGCCCTCAGGGGAGGGCCGGGCCGGGAATTCGCGCGGTCAGGGGCCGCCGGGTCATCCCGGCCCTATGGGGCGGCGGTGCCGGGCGGGTCAAGCGCGGGCAGGCCCCGTCCGCCATCCCCGCATCAGGCCGGGTCGGCCTCCCCGGCCGGGGCGGCCGCCGCATCCCGGAAATACGGCTCCACCGTGCCCTGGAGCTTCATCGTCATCGGCCGTCCCTTCCGGTCCAGCCCCTTGCCGACCGAGAGCCGCACCCAGCCCTCGCTGACGCAGTACTCCTCCACATTCGTCTTCTCGACACCCTTGAAGCGGATGCCGATGCCCCGCTCCAGGAGGGCGGCGTCGAAATAGGGGCTCTTCGGGTCGGTCGAGAGCCGGTCGGGAAGGGTGTCGCTCATGCCGGGGATGTCGCGCGGTCCGGCCGTCATGTCCACCACCGACCCCTCGCGCCGTCGCCCCCGGGAAAGGCGTCGCCTTCCCCGGACCCCATCCACCAGGGGGCGAACGCGCGCCCTGGACCCGCGTCCAATACCGCGGGGTGCGGGGGGCCCGTTGGCCCCGGTGGAGGGTCCGGGAGGCAAAGCCTTCCGGTGTCCTATCCCAACACCGCCCGCGCCTGCTCGGCATCCGCCGCGATCGCCGCCTTCAGCGCCTCCAGCCCGTTGAAGGTCGCGTCCGGCCGCAGGAAATGGTGCAGCCGCACCCCGATCTCCTGCCCGTAGAGGTCCCCCGACCAGTCGAAGAGATGCGTCTCCAGGCGCGTCTCCGGATCGCCGCCCAGGGTCGGCCGGCGCCCGACATTCGCCACGCCCTTCACCACCTCGCCGGACGGCAGGGCGGCCGTCACCGCGTAGACCCCCCGCGCCGGCTCCAGGTGCCGTCCCAGCCAGATGTTCGCGGTCGGCCAGCCCAGCTCCCGCCCCAGCCGGTCCCCCTGGAAGACGGTGCCCCGCACCTCCCAGTCCCGCCCGAGCATCGCCGCCGCCCGCTCCGGATACCCGTCCTGCAGGACCCGCCTCACCCGCGTGCTGCTGATCGGCCCGGACGCGTCCGCCACCGGCGGCACCACCGAGAGCCCGATCCCCCGCGCCTCCGCCCAATGGGCGAGCATCGCGACGTCCCCGCCCCGCCGGTGCCCGAAGGCGAAATCCGCCCCGCAGGCCAGGTGCCGCGCCCCCAGCGCCCCGTGCAGGATCGTGTCCAGGAACGCCTCCGCCGGCATCGCCGCCAGCACTGCGTCGAAGGGCACGGCATGGACATGCGCGCAGCCCGCCGCCGCCAGCGCCGCCGCCTTGGCCGGCAGCAGCGTCAGCCGGAAGGGCGGGTCCTGGGGCCGGAAGACCTCGCGCGGATGCGGCTCGAAGGTCAGGGCGCAGAGCGGCAGGTCCGGCCGGGCCGCGTGGGCCGCGGCCAGCACGGCGCGGTGCCCGAGATGCACCCCGTCGAAATTCCCCAATGCGACCGTGCCGCCCCGCGCCGCGCCCGGCAGGGCGCGCCAGTCCTCCCAGACCTGCACCACGGCAGAAGTCAGGCCTGTGCCACGCGCTCGATCCAGCGCGTCACCTCCGGCGGGCGGAAGGCGGCCAGCATGTCCAGCGCCTGGTCCGGCGTCTCCGCCAGCATGGCCAGCAGACGGTGCTCGGGGCGGACGAAGCCCTCCTCCGCCATGCCGTCCATCGTCTCCATCAGGCGGGACCAGAAGCCGTTCACGTCCAGGAAGACGACCCCCTTCCGGTGGAGCCCGAGCTGCGACCAGGTCAGCACCTCGAAGGCCTCCTCCATCGTGCCGAAGCCGCCGGGCAGCACGATGAAGCCGTCCGAGAGCTTCGCCATCAGCGCCTTCCGCTCATGCATGGAGGCGACGACGTGCAGCTTGCTGACGGAGCCGTGCCCCAGCTCCCGCTGCATCAGGTGCTCCGGGATCACGCCCTGCACCGTGGCGCCGCCGGCCAGCGCGGCATCGGCGACCACGCCCATCAGCCCCACCTTGCCCCCGCCATACACCAGGCCCATGCCCCGGCCGGCGATGGCCTGCCCCAGTTCCCGCGCGGTCTCGGCATAGGCAGGACGGGCACCCGGATTCGCGCCGCAGAAGACGCAGACATTCTCGATCGTGTTCATGCCCATCCATGTGGCATCGGGTTGTGGCGGTATCCAGGCGGCTCAGCCCGCCCGCAGGCTCTGGCCCCAGATCTCCAGCGCCTCGGCGTCGAAGGGCGGGGGCAGCCGCCCGAGCCTCAGCAACCGGGAGCCCAGCCGCCCTGCCAGCGCGCGGGACGGCGCGTTGTCCGGATGAACGACATGGATCACCTCCCGCCAGCGGAGTGCCGTCCGCGCCCACTCCATCGTGGCCGCGGCCCCCTCCCGCGCCAATCCGCGGCCCCAGGCGCCGCGGTCCAGCGCCCAGCCGATCTCGTCGCCCGGCCAGCCCTCCGGCCGCCAGGGCCCGATCCGGCCGATCCAGCGCCCGCTCGCCCGCTCCACCACCGAGAAGGGGCCGAAGCCCTGAACCGCCCAGGACCCGGCCGCCGAGGTCAGTCCGCGCCAGGCCACGGTGCGCGACTGCGGCCCGCCGATGAAGCGGGCCGCCACCGGATCGGCCATCAGCGCCGCCCAGCCATCCAGGTCCGCGAGGACCGGCGGCCGCAGGACCAGCCGGTCGGTCGTCAGGACCGGTCCGTTCAACCGCGGGAGGGCGGCATCACCAGCGCCTCGCCCTCGATCACCACCTTGCCCGCCACGGTGCAGGTGGTCTTCAGCGTGGCGCGCTTCTTCGCGGCATCCAGCGCCGTCACCTCCACGGTCGCGGTCACGGTCTGGCCGATCGTCACCGGGGCCCGGAACTTCAGCGTCTGGGAGAGGTAGATCGTCCCCGGACCCGGCAGCCGCGTCCCCAGCACCGCCGAGATGAACCCGGCCGAGAGCATCCCGTGCGCGATGCGCTCCTTGAACATCGAGGCCGCGGCCGCCTCGGCGTTGATGTGGACGGGGTTGGTGTCGCCCGAGACGGCGGCGAACATCAGGATGTCGGCCTCCGTCACCGTCTTGCCGAAGCTGGCCGACTGGCCGACCGTCAGGTCCTCGAAGAACACGCCATCCATCGCCGGAATCCCCGCCTGTGTTGCGCGGTCGCATTAAGGCGCGCGCGCGGGCCGGGCAAGAAGCGGCCCTGTTCCGCGGGCGGCCCCGGGGGAGAGAAGGCATTCTCTCCCCCGGACCCCCACTCATCTCGTCTTGTCAGGCTGCCGCGGAATCCGGAGACGGGCTCTCCCCTCCCCGGGGGCCGCACGCGCCAACCTCTCAGGCCACCGCCAGCCCGCGCCCCCGCAGGAGCGCCGCGATGCTCGGAGGACGCCCGCGGAACCCGATGTAGAGCTCCATCGGATCACGCGTATCCCCGGCGGAGAACAGCGTCCGCAGCCGCGCCGCCGCGGCCGGGTCGAAGGGATCGCCCGCCTCCTCGAAAACCTCGAACCCGTCGGCATCCAGCACCTCCGACCAGAGGTAAGAGTAGTAGCCGGCCGCGTAGCCGCCGCCGGCGAAGAGATGCTGAAAATGAGCGGGCCGGTGCCGCAGCCCGATCTCCCGGGGCATGCCGATCCCCGCGAGGAACTTCGCCTCGAACGCCTCGATGTCGATCGTCTCCGGCGCGGGGTGGACGTGCAGCGCCAGGTCGATGAGCGCGGAGGACGCGTACTCCACCGTCGCGAATCCCTGGTTGAAGTTGCGCGCACCCAGCAGCCGCCCGATCAGCGCGTCCGGCACCGGCTCCCCGGTCGTGTTGTGCACGGCATAGCGGCGCAGCGTCTCCGGCACGGACAGCCAGTGCTCGTAGATCTGGGACGGCAGTTCCACGAAATCCCGCCGCACGGAGGTGCCGGACTGCGCGGGATAGCGCACCCGGCTGAGCAGCCCGTGCAGCGCGTGGCCGAACTCGTGGAACAGCGTCTCCGCGTCGTCGAAGCTCAGCAGCGTCGGCTCGGACTTCGCGAAGTTGTTGTTGTTGACGATGATCGGCGAGATCGGCCCGTTCAGCGTCTCCTGGTCGCGGAAGCTGCTCATCCAGGCGCCGGACCGCTTGTCCGCCCGCGCATAGGGATCGGCCAGGAAGACGCCGACATGCCCGCCCGCGTCCGTCACCTCATAGGTCCGCACGTCGGGATGATAGGCGGGCGCGTCGGGCACCGGCGTGAAGCGCAGGCCAAACAGGCGGCCCGCCGTGTCGAAGGCGGCCTGCTGGATGTGGCCGAAGGAGAAATACGGCTTCAGCTCCGCCTCATCCAGCGCGTGGTCGGCGCGGCGGACCTTCTCGGCGTAGTAGCGCCAGTCCCAGGGCTCGATCGGGCCCTCGAAGCCCTCCGCGCGGGCGATCTCCAGCAGCCGGTCGCGCTCGGCGGCGGCGCGGCGCTTCGCCGGCTCCCACACCTGCGCGAGCAGGTCCTGCACCGCCGTCACCGTGCCGGCCATGCTGTCCGCCAGCCGGAACTCGGCGAAGTTCGCATAGCCCAGCAGCCGCGCCCGCTCCGCCCGCAGCGACAGGATCTCCGGGATCATCGGGCGGTTGTCGTGCTCCCCGGGATGCGTGCCGCGGGCGATCCAGGCGGCATAGGCCACCTGCCGCAGGTCGCGCCGGGCGGAGAAGGTGAGGAACGGCTCGATCAGCGACCGCGAGAGGGTGACGACGAAGTCCGACAGCCCGCGCTGCGCCGCCGCCTGCGCCATGCCGGCGCGCAGGAAGTCCGGCAGCCCGTCCAGGTCATCGCCGGTCAGCGGCAGGAACCACGTCGCCTCATCGTGGACCACGTTCTGGCCGAACTGCGTGTGCAGCACCGCCAGCCGCTCGGAGATCGCGGCCATGCGGGCCTTCGCCGCCGCGTCCAGCGCCGCCCCGCTGCGCACCAGACCGAGATGCGTCCGGTCCAGCAGCCGCCGCGCATCCTCCGGAAGCCCGAGTTCGTCGCGGCGGCGGTGCAGGGCATCGACCCGCGCGAAGACCGCGGGATCGAGCGCCATCTGCATGCCGTGCTGCGCCAGGCGCGGCGCCATCTCCGTGTCCACCGCCTCCAGCGCCGGGCCGCCGAGGCTGACGACGAGGTTCGAGAAGACCTCCCCCACCCGCACGAGGTCGCGGCCGCTGCGCTGCAACGCCTCGATCGTGTTGGCGAAGCTCGGCGGCGCCGGGTCGGCCCCGATGGCCGCGACCTCCGCCCGTTCGGCGGCCATCGCCGCCTCGAAGGCCGGGACGAAGTGCTCCGACCGGATGCGGTCGAAGGGCGGCAGGCCGAAGGGGGTGGTCCAGGGAGCCAGGAGGGGGTTGTTGTCGCTCATGCCGGCCATACGCGGAGAGAGCGCGGCGCAGGTCAAGCGTCCCCGGCATCCGCCCTAGAGCACCCATCGCAGGACGATCGGCACCAGCACGGCCGAGAGCAGCGCGTTCAGCCCCAGCGCGATCCCCGCGAAGGTTCCGGCCACCGGGTTCACGTGGAAGGCCCGCGCCGTCCCGATCCCGTGGGCGGCCAACCCCGCCGCGAAGCCGCGGGCGCGCGGGTCGCGGATGCGCAGCGCGTTCATCAACGGCGTCACGGTGATCGCGCCGATGACGCCGGTCAGGATCACCAGCACCGCCGCCAGCGCCGCATCGCCCCCGACGCTGCCCGCGATGCCCATGGCCACGCCCGCCGTGACCGATTTCGGGGCGAGGGAGGCGAGCACCTCCTGCGGCACGCCGAGGGCGCGCGCGAGGAGCACGGCCGAGAGCATCGCCGTCAGCGAGCCGACCACCAGCGCGGCCGCCATCGGCAGCAGGGCGCGCAGCACGGTACGGCGGTGGCGGTAGAGCGGCACGGCCAGCGCCACCGTCGCGGGGCCGAGGAGGAAGTGGACGAACTGCGCCCCCTCGAAATAGGTGCGATAGGGCGTGCGGGTGAGCGCGAGGATCGCCGCGACGGCGATGACCGCCATGAGCACCGGGTTGGCCAGCGGATGGCGGCCCGTGGCGGCCGCGACCCGGTCCGCGGCGGCGTAGGAGAGCATCGTCACCGTCAGCCACAGCAGCGGCGTGCGGGAGAGATAGACCCAGAGGCCGAGATCCGCGTCCGTCACGCCCCGCGCTCCGTCATCCGCGCCACCGCGGCGAAGGTGAGCGCGGTGGCGGCGAGCCCGAGCAGGGTGGAGGCGACCAGCGCCGCCGCCAGCCCGATCCCGTGCGCCGCGATCACGTCCAGCCGCCCCACCACCCCGACGCCCGCAGGGATGAAAAGAAGGGAGAGGTTGGCGAGCAGCCCGTCCGCCGCGCGACCGACCGGGGCGGCGTCCCGCGGGGCCGGGGCCGCATCGTTCAGGAGAAGCAGCGCCAGCAGCAGCATCATGCCCAGCACGGGGCCGGGCAGCGGCCATCCGGCGGCGCGGGCGGCCGCCTCCCCGGCCAGTTGGCAGAGGAGGATGAGGGTGAGGCTCGGGATCATCGCGGCATCCGGCGCGGGGGACGCCAGGGCTAACGCGGCTCCGGCCCGGCGGCTTTCCCGGGCGGGGCGCGCCCCCTACCCTCCTGCCCGGGATCGGAGGGGGACGCGATGGCCGGGTCGGCGGATCGGGATTGGGATGCGGTGACGGCGCTGGCCCGCATGCCCGGGGCGGCGGCGATCCGGCCGCTCTTCGACGCCGATCCGGACCGGGCGGGGCGCTTCACCCACACCGCCTGCGACCTGCGGGTGGACCTCTCCAAGACCTCGGTGACCGACGCGGTGCGGGACGCGCTCCTGGCGCTCGCCCGGGCCCGCGGCGTGCTGGCCGCGCGGGACGCGATGGCCGAGGGGGAGCGGGTGAACGCGACCGAGGACCGCGCCGTGCTGCACATGGCGCTGCGCGGGCCGCGCGGCGCCTTCCGCACCGGGGAGGAGGATGCCTCCGCCGCCGTGCACGGCACGCTGGACGCGATGCGCGCCTTCTGCACCCGCATCCGCGCGGAGGGCCGCTTCACCGACGTGGTGAATGTCGGCATCGGCGGCTCCGACCTCGGCCCGCAGATGGCGGTGCGGGCGCTGTGGCGAGAGGGGATGCCGATGCGCGCGCACTTCCTCTCCAACGTGGACGGCCATGCCTGGGAGGCGATGCGCCACCGCCTCGATCCCGCCCGCACGCTCGTCCTCGTCGCGAGCAAGACCTTCACCACCGCGGAGACGATGGCGAACGCGCACCTCCTCCGCGACTGGCTCGGGGAATCGCGCCGGAACCAGCTCGTCGCCCTCTCCACCAACCTGAAGGCCACCGCGGCCTTCGGCGTGCCCGGGGATCAGGTCTTCGGCTTCAAGGACTGGGTGGGCGGCCGCTTCTCCCTCTGGTCGGCGGTCGGCCTGTCCATCGCGCTCGCCTGCGGCTGGGACGTCTTCGCGGAACTTCTCGCCGGAGCCCGGTCCATGGACGAGCACTTCCTCTCCGCGCGGGAGGAGGAGAGCCTGCCGCTGCTGATGGCGCTGACGGAGGTCTGGCACGTCAACGGACTGGGCTACCCCACGCGCGCCGTGCTGCCCTATGACGAGCGCCTCGCGCGCCTGCCCGCGCATCTCCAGCAGGTGGAGATGGAGTCGCTCGGCAAGAGGGTAACGATGGACGGCGCGCCGGTCGCGCGCGCCACCGGCCCCGTGGTCTTCGGGGAGCCGGGGACGAACGCGCAGCACTCCTTCATGCAGCTTCTCCACCAGGGCACCACGCCCGTGCCGGCGGACATCCTCCTCGTCGCGCGCCCCGACCACGGCTTCGAAGAAAACCACCGGCAGCTCCTGGCGAACGGGCTGGCCCAGGCCGAGGCCCTGCTGCGCGGGCGCGACGCGGAGGAGGTGCGCGCGGAGATGGAGGCCGCCGGCATGGACGCGGCCCGCGTCGCCGCCCTCCTGCCGCACCGCCTCTTCCCCGGCGACCGGCCGAGCACGACGATCCTGGTGGAGCGGCTGACGCCGGCGGTGCTGGGGCAGATCGTCGCCCTCTACGAGCACAAGGTCTTCTGCCTCGGCGCCCTCTGGGGCGTGGACGCCTTCGACCAGTGGGGCGTGGAGCTGGGCAAGCAGCTCGCGGGCGCGATCCTGCCGGAGCTCTCTCCGGGCGCGGAGCCGCGCGAGCATGACGGCTCCACCGCCGCGCTGATCGCCGCGATCCAGCGGCTGCGCGGCGGATGAGGATCGCCGCCGTCTCCGACGTCCACGGCAACCTGCGCGCGCTGGAGGCCGTGCTGGCGGACCTCCCGGCCCAGGCGCCCGACCTCGTCCTGAACCTCGGTGACACCGTCTCCGGCCCGCTGGAGGCCGCGGAGACGGCGGAGCGGCTGATGGAGGCGGGCTTCCCGACGGTGCGCGGCAACCACGACCGGCACCTGATCCACCCGCCCGCCGAGGGGATGGGCAAGTCGGACCGGATGGCGCTGGCCCAGCTCGCGCCGCGACACCTCGACTGGCTGGCCGCCCTGCCGCCCGCGATCCGGCCCGCGCCGGACATCCTCGCCGTGCACGGCCGCCCGGGGGACGACATGGAGTTCCTGCTGGAGACGCCGCACCGCAAGCACGGCCTGCTCCGCGCCGCGCCGGAGAAGGTGGCGGCCCGGCTGGGGGATGCGGCGGGGCTCTCGCTCGTGCTCTGCGGCCACTCCCATATCCCGGGGTCCGCGCAGCTGCCGGACGGGCCACTGGTGGTGAATCCCGGCTCCGTCGGGCTGCAGGGCTACGAGGATGACGACCCCTTCCCTTACACCGTCTCGGCCGGATCGCCGCACGCGCGCTACGCCCTGCTGGACCGGGTCCCCGGCGGATGGGACGTGACGTGGCGCGCCGTCCCCTACGACTGGAACGCGGCGGCGGAGGCGGCGCGGCGGGCCGGCCGGCCGGCCTGGGCGCGGCCGCTGGCCACCGGCTTCGCGGATTAGCCGGCCGCGTTCCGGCCCGCGCCCCCTCGCCGTCCGGGCCGGACACAGGCCGCTGAAATCCGGCCGAGCTCTCCGAAACGAAACTCGACGGACCCCGGCGCCCATGCAAGACGCCGCCCGTGCCCGCGTTCGATCCCCCCGCCCCGCCCTGGAATCCGGCCGACCGCCTGGCGGCGCTGCACCGCTACCGCGTGCTCGACACGCCGCGGGAATCGGACGTGGACGACATGGCCGCCATGGCCGCGGAGATCTGCGGCACGCCCGTCGCCCTCGTCAGCCTCGTGGAAACAGATCGCCAGTGGTTCAAGGCCGAGATCGGGCTGGGACAGGACTCCACGCCGATCGACCTCTCGGTCTGCGCGCACGCGATCCAGGGGACGGGGCTGTTCCTCGTGCCGGACCTGTCGGCCGATCCGCGCTTCGCCACCAACCCCGTGGTGACCGAGATGGGCATGCGCTTCTACGCCGGCGCGCCGCTCGTCACGAAGGAGGGGCTGCCGCTCGGCACGCTCTGCGTGCTGGACCGCTGGCCCCGGACCCTCTCCGAGTTCCAGCGCCGCTCGCTGGAGCGGCTGGCACGGCAGGTGATGGTCCAGCTGGAGCTGCGGCTGGCGCTCCGGCGGCAGGGCGAGGAGGCGGAGGCGCTGGCCGAGGCGAAGGAGCGCCAGGACATGCTCGTGCTCGAGATGTCCCACCGCGTGCGGAACATGCTCGCGGTGGTGCAGGCCATCGCCATGCAGACGCTGCGCACCGCCGGGTCGCTGGAGGAGGCGCGGCGCGGCATCGTCGCCCGGCTGCGGGCGGTGGCGCGGGCGAACGACGTGCTGCTGGACCGCCCGGGCGGGCCTGCGCGCGCGGGGATGGCGACCCTCGCCCGCGCCATGGCGGAGCTGCACGCCGCGGCCGATTCCGGGCGCTTCGCGCTGACCGGCCCCGACCTGCCGCTGCAGCCCTCGGCGGCCCTGGCCATGGGCCTGGCGCTGCACGAGCTGGCGACGAACGCCGCGAAATACGGTGCCCTCTCCGTGCCCGGCGGCCGGGTGATGCTCGACTGGGACATCGTGGAGGAGGGACGCACCCTCCGCCTGGAGTGGCGGGAGGAGGGCGGGCCGCCCGTGCGGCCGCCGACGCGCCGCGGCTTCGGGACCCGGCTCATCGAGGACAACCTTGCCCGCACCCTCGGTGCCCGGACCGCGACCGAGTACGGGCGGGACGGCCTGATCTTCCGCGCGGAGGCGCCGATGGCGCGCGTGCAGGAAACGCCGGACGGCTGAGACGCCGCGCGGCAACCCTCCGGCAAGGGTGACGGGCGCAAGCCTTGTCCTGCATCCGCCAAGGCCCCATCCCATCCCCGTGCCCGTGATTCGCCGCCTGCCCCCCACCACCGCCGACCGCATCGCGGCGGGCGAGGTGGTGGAGCGCCCGGCCGCCGCGGTGAAGGAGCTGGTGGAGAACGCGCTCGACGCCGGGGCGCGGCGGATCGCCGTCACGCTGGAGGGCGGCGGCGTGGACCGCATCCTCGTCGAGGATGACGGCGGCGGCATGGGCCCGGAGGACCTCGCCCTCGCCATCGAGCGCCACGCCACCTCCAAGCTGCCGGACGAGGAGACCCTCTTCCGGATCCAGACCCTCGGCTTCCGGGGGGAGGCGCTGCCCTCCATCGGCGCGGTGTCGCGGCTGACCATCACCAGCCGCCCCCCGGACGGAGAGGCGCACGCGCTCCGCGTGGAGGGCGGGCGCGTGGACGATGTGGCGCCCGCCGCCGCCCCGCCCGGCACGCGGGTGGAGGTTCGGGACCTCTTCTTTGCCACGCCCGCGCGGCGGAAGTTCCTCCGCTCCGCCGGGGTGGAATCGGGCCACGCGATCGAGGCGGTGCGGCGTCTGGCCCTTGCCTGGCCGGCGGTCGCCTTCCGCGTGACGGTGGAGGGGCGCGTCCATCTCGACCTGCCGGCCGCCGACCGCGCCGGGCGGGTCAATGCCGTGCTGGGACCGGATTTCGCCGCTGCCGTCGTCCCGGTGGAGGGCCGCTGGCCCGACCTCTCCCTCGACGGGCTGGCCGCGCTGCCCACCCATTCCCGCGCCACCGCCGCCGAGCAGCACCTGATCGTCAATCACCGCCCGGTGCGGGACCCGCTGCTGCGGGCGGCGCTGCGGGTCGCCTATCGCGACGTGCTGGCGTCGGGGCGGCACCCCGTCGCCGCGCTGTTCCTGGAGATCCCGCCGGACCAGGTGGACGTGAACGTCCACCCCATGAAGACGGAGCTGCGCTTCCGCGGCGCGGATTCGGTGCGCGGCGCGCTGATCGCCTCCCTGCGGCGGGCGCTCGGCACGGGCGCCGGGGTGGGCGGGACGCGGGTGGGCTGGGACGCCGCCGCCGCGCCCGCGCCGGCTGCCGACTGGCCCAGCCGGGCCCGGGCACCGGAGCCCGCGCCGGCAGGCGGGGCCGTCACCTGGGCCGACGGGTCGGCCTCCCCGGCCCCAGCCCCCGTCGGCTTCGCGGAGGCGCGGCCGGTCTTCTCCGCACCGCCGCCCCCGCCGCCGGTCCAGGCGCGCTTCCACCTGCCGCCGGGGATCGCCACGGTCCCGGCCGCGCCCCCTTCCCTGCCCCCGGACGCCGCGGCGGAGGGGCCGCTGGGCCGGCCCCTGGCCCAGCTTCTGGACACCTACGTTCTCGCCGAGGCGCCGGACGGCGCCCTCGTGCTGGTGGACCAGCACGCCGCGCATGAACGCCTGACGCATGAGAGGCTCTCGGCGCAGCTCGTCTCCGGCGGGGTGCGGTCGCAGCCGCTGCTGCTGCCCGCGGTCGTGGACCTGCCGGCCGCCGCCGCGGCGCGGCTGCTGGGCCAGGCCGAGGCCCTGTCGCGGCTGGGGCTGGAGATCGAGGCCTTCGGCCCCGGCGCCGTGCTCGTCCGCGCCCTGCCCGCGCTGCTGGGCAACCCGGAGCCCGGCCCGCTGCTGGCCGACATCGCGGCGGAACTCTCGGAGTGGGAGGAGAGCACCGCCCTCGAACGCCGACTGGACGCAGCGGTCGCGCGGCTGGCCTGCCACGGCTCGGTCCGCGCGGGCCGGCGGCTCAACCCGGCGGAGATGGCCGCCCTGCTGCGGGAGATGGAGGCGACGCCCCGCGCCGCCACCTGCTCCCACGGCCGCCCCACCTTCCTGCGGCTGGGAGAGGCCGACCTCGCACGGATGTTCGGGCGGCGGTAGCGCCGTGGTGTCCGCTGCGCGGGTCACCGCCCGCTGCCAGACCGCGATCTACCTTTCGCGATCCACCGTCCGCGATCCACCTTCGGGGTGCGCCGCGGCGCATCGGCGGCCGCGGCGCCCGGAGGTCGTTCGTCCCCGCGCGTCCGGCTGCGGGACGCGGTGGACGACCGGGCCTAGGCCTCCTCCTCGTCGTCGGCGCCGCGCAGGTCGCAGGCGATGACATAGGCGGGGGAGCCGTCCTCGGCCTCCATCTCCTCGATGAGGTCGATGCCGTAGATGTCCACCTCGCCCTCCTCGTTCTCCTCGCCGCCGAGCATGATGCCCAGCGCGATGGGGCGCGAGGCGTCGAGCTTCTGCAACTCGGCGATGAGGGCGCCGACGGTCATCGTCTCGGTGGCGGGGGCTTGGTCGGACATGGCCGTTCGCTCCTCGGCCCGCGGCCGGCCGGCGGGATCACCGGACGGGGCGCGGACGATTCACGCCGATCGGGTCGGCGGGAGGCCGGATGTGGCGGGCTGGCGCGAAGGGAGCAAGCCCGGCCCCGGTGATCTTATCGTCATGAGGGCCGGTCACGCTCCGCCGGCCAGCGCTCCCGCGAGCCCCAGGGCCAGCCCGGCCGCGGCAGTGGCCGCGAGGGTCGGCACCACCCCGAGCCGCAGCCGGAAGAGCAGCACCGCCGCCAGGACGCCGAGGGCGAGCGCCGCCGGATCGAGGCTGGACAGCACCGGCCATTCCAGCGCGCCGAAGACCGGCCGCACCGTCCGGAACAGGACGCGCAGGCCGAACCAGAGCGCGAGGTTCGCGATCACCCCGACCACCGCCGCCGTCACCGCGGACAGGGCGCCGGAAAGCGCGCGGTTCCCTTGCAGCCGCTCCACCGCCGGGGCGCCGAGGAAGATGAAGGCGAAGCAGGGCGCGAAGGTCACCCAGAGCGTCAGCACCGCCCCCGCCACCCCGCCCGGGATGCCCGTCACCGCCCCCGGCGCGCCCTGCCCGGCGAGGAAGCCAACGAATTGCAGGACGAGGATGAGCGGCCCCGGCGTGGTCTCCGCCAGCCCCAGTCCCGCCAGCATCTCCGGCGCCGTCAGCCAGCCGAGGTCCCGCACCGCGTCCTGCGCGACATAGGCGAGCACGGCATAGGCCCCGCCCACCGTCACCACCGCCATCTTCGAGAAGAAGAGCGCGATATCCGCCCAGCGCCCCGCCCCCGCCGCGACAAGGGCCGCGACGGGCAGGAGCCAGAGGGTGATCGCCGCGAACCCCGCCACCCGCGCCGCCCGGGCCTGGCGCGCCGGGCGGCCGGGATCCGCCTCCAGCAAGGCGTCGAGCAGGGCGGGGGTGTCCGTCGCGGCCGCCCTGTGGCCCGCCGGCGTGAAGGCCCCCGGCAGGGCAAGCCCGACGAGGGCCGCGGAGAGGACGACCAGCGGGAAGGGCACGCCGAGGGCGAAGAGCGCGAGGAAGGCGAGCCCCGCCAGAACCCAGGAGGCCGTGCCGTGCAGCGCCCGCCGGCCGATGCGGATCAGCGCCTCCACCACCAGGACCAGCACGGCGCATTTCAGCCCGAAGAAGAGCGCCGCGATCAGCGGCACCGAACCCAGCGTCACGTAGACGAGGGTCAGCGCCAGCATCACCGCGGCGCCCGGCAGGACGAAGAGCAGCCCCGCCGCCAGCCCGCCCCGCACCCCGTGCATCAGCCAGCCGAGATAGGTGGCGAGCTGCATCGCCTCCGGCCCCGGCAGGAGGGTGCAGAAGTTCAGGGCATGCAGGAAGCGGCGCTCCCCGACCCAGTGGCGGGCCTCCACCACCTCCCGGTGGAGCAGCGCGATCTGTCCGGCGGGGCCGCCGAAGGACAGCAGCCCGATCCGGAACCAGACGCGCAGCGCCGCGGCGAAAGAGGGAAAGGCCGGCGGCGTCATGCCGCGCGCCCGGCGGGGGCGGGCCAGTTGTGGGTCTCGGCCACGGCGTCCCGGGCCCAGCGGTAGAAGGCGTCGTAGAGGGCCATCCCGGCCTCCAGCTGCGTGAGGTCGTCGCGGTGCATGCGGGACAGGCCGAGCGAGGCGGCGAGCAGCCCCGCCGCCTCGGGCGCGAGGTCGGGGCGGGCGGTGTCGGCGCCGCGCACGATCTTCGCCAGGCGGTCCAGCGGCTCGGTCCGGAGGCCGAGCTCGTCGAGCATCGTGTCGAAGGTGCAGCCCTCCCCGCGATGGCTCCAGAACACCGCCTCCACGTCGAAGGGGGTGGCGCCGAAGCGATCGGCCACCGCCAGCACCTCGGAGGGCGCGACGAAGAGGAAGACGGCGCCGGGGTCTACGAAGCGGCGGATGAGCCAGGGGCAGGCGATCCGGTCCACCTTCGGCCGGGCGCGGGTGACCCAGACGGTGCGGCCGCGGCCGTCGCGCGGCGGCAGGCGGTCGGTCCGCACCAGGGGATGGCCGGCGGCCGCCCACCCCTCGAAGCCGCCCTCCAGCGATTCGGCGGGGGCGCCCGCGTGGCGCAGCCAGGCGGCCGCGCCCTGGGAGAGCTTCAGGCCCCGCTGGCAGACGAGGACGGCGGGACGGCCGATGAACTCCGCGGCCCAGTCCGGCGCCTGCCGCGGGTCCCGGCGCAGCGCCCCGGGCAGGAGGCGCGGGTCGGCGGCGAAGTCCTCCCCCGTCCGGACGTCGAGGAGGGCGGGCGCGTCGGGCGTGCCGATCAGGCGCGCGAGCTGGGCGGCGGTGATGGTGTCGGGAGCCGGCATGGGCGTCCACTCCGATGGGAGTTCTGGACGCGATTCTTCGGCCGGAGCCTCACGGGGCGATCGCGGATATCCCCTTGCCGCCCAGGCTGCGGAGGGCGGCGGGACCTGTCAAGCGCGTCACGCCTCCCGCTTCGCCCAGCCGTTCGGGCCCTGCTGCCAGTAGGTCAGGGCGTGGCCGGCGGCGCGGGCGCGCCTCCACCGCTCCCGCGCCGCCTGGAGGGAGGCGGCGTCGTTGCCGTCGAACAGGTCGAAGACGCGGTCATAGGCGGCGGCGCGCTCCGTCTCCGCCCCGTCCGCGAGGAAGAGGTGGCGGGCGCCGTTCGGGGCGTCGTCCTCGGTGGTGAGCCAGATCGGCTGGAGGTCGGCATCCCCGGCGGCCGGCGTACCGTGCGGCAGCCAGTCCGGGTCGGGGCAGAGCCAGAGCGCGGCGTCCAGCGCCGCCAGCCGCTCCGGATCGGGCACGCGGATGACGGCGCGGCCGCCGGTGGCCAGCACGCGCCCCAGCAGCCGCGGCAGGGCGAGTTCCAGCGGCGTCCGGGTCAGGTGGTAGAAGCCGATCTCCGCCACGCCGGTCCCTCAGCCCTTGCGGCCGGCATTGGCGCCGGGGCGCGCCCCGGTGAAGCCGCCGGGGGGCGCGCCGGGCGTGGCGGTCGGGCCGGGCGCCGGGGCGGCGCCGCCCGGCATGTCGCAGCGGACGCGGTACCAGTTCACCACCGGTGGGTCGGCCGGCCGGTCGGTGCCGCCGAGCCAGGTCTCCACCAGCACCGTCCCGCCCGGCTCCACCGCCGCGCGGTTGAAGACGAGGCTGTAGCCCGCCGAAGGGTTGTTGTTCGCGCGGGGGAAGGCGGTCAGCCGGACGGAGACGCCCGGCTCGCGGTGCGGGTGGAAATCGGTGCGCGTGGTGCGGTTGCCCGGCAGGTCCAGCACCCCCACGGCCAGCCGCCCGTCGCGGATGGACATGCGGTAGCCGACCGCCTCGATCGTGTTGGGACCGGCGCTCTGCCCCTCGATCCGGGTGCAGGAGACGAGGTCGTTCGGCAGGGTCGGGCCGGGCGGCGCGGCCGGGGTCGGGGCCGTGGGCGCCGGGCCGCCGCCCTTCACCTGCGCCAGGGCAGGAACGGCGAGCAGCGCGGCGGCAAGGGCCAGGGAAAGGGCGGGACGGAACGGCATGGGGGTCGGCTCCGGCTGAGGGCGCCGGAGCCTACACCCGTTCCGCGGCGGCGCTACCGCTCCGCCGGGCGGGGCTAGCGCTCCGCCGGGATCACATCCCGGCGTTCGACGCGGCCGTCCCGCAGCAGCGTGAGCGTCGCCGCGCGGCCGATCCGGTCCGCGGTCAGGGCGCGCAGCAGGTCGTCCGTGCCGCCGATCGGGGCGCCGTCCAGCGCCAGGAGCAGGTCGCCCTCCCGCAGGCCGGCCGCCTCGGCAGGGCTGCCGGACTGCACCTCCCCCACCCGGACGGCGCGCGGGCCGGCGCCGGCCGCCAGCGCCAGGCGGCGCGGCACCGGCACGGTGCTGCCCGCGATGCCGATGGAGGCGCGGCGCACGCGCCCATGCGCGATGAACTGCCCGAGCACGAAGAGCGCGGTGTTGGACGACACCGCGAAGCAGATCCCCTGCGCGCCGCCGATCATCGCCGTGTTGATCCCGATCACCGCGCCGGACGAGTCCACCAGCGGCCCGCCGGAATTGCCGGGGTTCAGCGCGGCGTCCGTCTGGATCACGTCATCCACCAGCCGCCCGGACCCCGACCGCAGCGAGCGGCCGAGCGCGGAGACCACGCCCGCCGTCACCGTGGACTCGAAACCCAGCGGGTTGCCGATGGCGACGACGAGCTGCCCCCGCCGCAGCGCGCCGGAATCGCCGAGCCGCGCGGCGGGAAGCGACCGCGCGCCCTCCGCCCGCAGCAGGGCGAGGTCGGTGTCGGGATCGTCGCCGAGCACGCGCGCCTCGGTCGTGGCGCCGTCCGGCAGGGTCAGCCGAGCGCGGGTCGCGCCGCCGACGACGTGGGAGTTGGTGAGCACGAGCCCATCCCCCGCGATGACGACGCCGGAGCCCATGCCGGCGCGGCGCGCCATCGGCTCCACGCGCGCGACGGCGGGGCCGACGCGGTCCACCACCGCCGTCACGGCGCGGGAATAGGCGTCGAGCGGGGATTCATCGGCGTCGGGAAGAGGGGGGCGGTCGAGGGTGTCGAGCATGGTCATGTCCTGCGGGGCGCTTCAGCGGAGGCGGGCCGCGACCCACTCCTCCTGCGCGGTGGTCTCGATGGCGTGGGGACTGCGAGCCTCCCGCACGCGGAGAATGGCGTCGGCGGGATCGGCGCCGAATTCGACGAGCAGCCGCGCCGCGATCATGCCGGAGCGGCCGAGGCCGCCGCGGCAGTGGATCAGCACGTTTCGCCCGCCTTCCAGAACGCCGCGCAGCGCGGCGGCGTGCGACGGCCATGCGGCGGCGAAACCGGCATCCGGGATGCCGAAGTCGGGGATGGGCCAGTGCAGCCAGTCCATCCCGCGCGCCCGCACCCCGTCGCCGAGCGCATGAAGGCCGAGGCGCTGCAGCTCCTCCGCCTCCACCAGCGTGACCACGGCGGCCGCACCCCAGTCGCGGATCGCGTCCAGGTCGGCCATCGCCGCGGCGGGCAGGATGCCGATGCGGCCCCAGCCCTCGCGCGGCGTGACGGCGGCGATCCGCGTCACAGGTGGATCACGCCCTGGCGCGCGGCGTGCGCCACCGCATCCGTGCGGCCGGTGGCGTCCAGCTTGTCCAGCACGGAGCCGACATGGAACTTCGCCGTGTGCACGGAGATGCCGAGGCTGCGCGCGATGGCCTTGTTGGACGCGCCCTCGGCCAGCAGGTTCAGCACCTCCATCTCCCGCGGCGTGAGCAGCGTGGCGCTCGCGGCGGGCGCGGCCGCGTTCAGCACCGCATCCGCCGGCGCGCCCGCAGCGACGAGCCGCAGCCCCGGCACGCCGGCCAGGATCGCGGCCAAGCGGTCGGACAGCGCCGCGTCCTCGATCGCCAGGGCGATCGTCAGGGGTTCCGGTCCGTCCTCCGGTTCGGTCGCGCCGCTCAAGACGCGGCGCGCTCCGCGACCGTCACCGCCGCCTGCAGCTCCGCCCCGCCCCGGCGCAGCGTGAGGGTCAGCGCCGTGCCGACGCTCTCCGGGCCCAGGGCGCGGATCAGGCCGCGCACGCCGTCCACGGGCTGGCCGTTCCAGGCGGTGACGATGTCGCCCTGGCGGATGCCCGCCGCGGCGCCCGGCCCCTTCGGGTCCACGCCCATCACCATCACCCCCGTCCCGCCGCCATCCAGCGGCACCGCCTGCATCCCGAGGCCGAGATAGCCGCGCGCCACGCGGCCGCGCGTCTCCAGCAGCGGCGCGATGCGCTCGATCGTCGCGGCGGGGATCACCAGCGTGCGGCGGCGCGGACCGAGCACCGTCATGCCGAAGGCGCGGCCCTCCGCGTCCAGCGCCAGGCCGCCCTCGCTGGAACCCGGCAGCCGCAGGTCCAGGCGGATGAGCGCGTCGATCCGCCCGCCGCGCAGGCTGCGCCAGGGACCATCCACGAGGGACACGACGCCGAGCGCCGCGACGGGACGCGCATTCCGCGCGCCGACGGCCAGCGCCAGCGCGCCCGTCACCGGATCGGCCGGGACGAGGGCAACCGGCGGTGCCGTCAGCTCCGGCACGCGCAGCAGCGCGATGTCCGTGGAGGGATCGCGCCCCACACGCTGCGCGGCGACCACGCGGCCATCCGGCAGGGTCGCGTGCACCTCGCCATCCTCGCCCAGCGCCTCGTCGGCCGTGACGACCAGCCCGGGCTTCCAGACGAAGCCGCTGGCCCGGCTGCGCCCGGCCCCGACCGCGACGAGGGAGGGGGCGACGCTGGCGACAACGGCGGAGAGGGCGCGGGAAAGATCAACAAGGGCGGTCATGGGCGTGTCCTGCATGGTCCGCCTGATGTGAGACGCCGCCCCGCCCCCGCCCACTGGCCGGATGGGCAGGGCGCCCCGCGCCGATGCATGACGGAGGGACCACAGGCGTCTATAGCTCCGCGCGGACGGCCCGAGACGGGTCCGGCGCACCGCCGGCGGCGGGCCGCGTTCCGGGAGTCCCATGCTCGAAATCCTCGTCGTCCTGGCCCTCATCGCGCTGAACGGCGTCTTCTCCTGCTCGGAGCTGGCCGTCGTCTCGTCCCGCACGGGGAGGCTTCAGGCCATGGCGGAGGCCGGCAGCGGCGGGGCGCGCGCTGCCCTGGCCCTGCGCGAGGATCCCGGCCGCTTCCTCTCCACCGTCCAGATCGGCATCACCCTCGTCGGCATCCTCGCGGGCGCCTTCTCCGGAGAGGCGCTGGGCGGGCGGCTCTCGGCCTGGCTCCAGGGCTTCGGGGTGCGGCCCGGGATCGCCAATCCGCTCGGCTTCGGCGTCGTCATCGCGATCGTGACCTACCTCTCCATCGTCATCGGGGAGCTCGTTCCGAAACGCTTCGCACTTCGGAACCCGGAGGGCTTCGCGAGCTTCATCGCGCCGCTGATGGCCTTTCTGTCGCGCGCCGCCTTGCCGGTGGTCTGGGCGCTCGACAGTTCCACGCGCCTCGTCTTCCGCCTCCTCGGTGTCGGGCCGGAGGAGGAGACGAAGGTCACGGACGAGGAGATCCGCTCCCTCGTCGCCGATGCCGAGAGCTCCGGGACCATCGCGACCGAGGAGCGACACCTCATCTCCGGCGTCATGCGCCTCGGCGACCGCCCCGTGCGCGGCATCATGACGCCGCGCTCGGAGGTGGAGTGGATCGACCTCAACGCCAGCGAGGACCGCATCCGCGAGATCCTCTCCACCGCGAACCACTCCCGCCTCCCCGCCGGAGAGGGCTCGACCGAGGCGCTGGTCGGCGTGGTGCAGACACGGGAGGTGCTGGCCCGCGCGCTGTCGGGCCAGCCGCTCGACATCCGCGCCTTCGTGCACCAGGTGCCGGTCATCCTCGACACCGCCGACGCGTTGGACGCCATGGCCGTGCTCCGCGCGGCGGAGGTGCCCGTGCTCCTCGTCCACGACGAGTACGGCCATTTCGAGGGGCTGGTGACGCCGGCCGACCTGCTGGAAACCATCGCCGGCGTCTTCCGCACCGACCTCGACGCCTCGGACGACGTGGGCGCGGTCCGGCGCGACGACGGGTCCTGGCTCCTCTCGGGCTGGCTGCCCGCCGACGAGATGGCGGAGCACCTGCGCGTCCCCCTGCCCCCCGAGCGCAGCTACCAGACCACGGCCGGGCATGTCCTGGCGGGCCTCGGCCGCCTGCCCCGGGTCGGCGAGCACGTCGACATCGGCGAGTGGCGCTTCGAGGTCGTGGACCTCGACCACAACCGGATCGACAAGATCCTGGCGACGCGCATCCCCGAGGCCGACCGACTGCGCACGGGGATGCACCGGGCGGCCTAGCGCAGCGTGGATGACTCCGGAGGAGAGAAGGAATTCTCTCTCCCGGCCCCCATCATCTCTTTCTATCGGGCTGCCGCGGACGGCGGGGCCGTTCCGCCTTCCGCGGCAGCCTGACAAGAGAAGATGAGGATGGGGGTCCGGGGGAGGGAGAATTCCTTCTCCCTCCCCCGGGGCCACCGGAGCACACGGGTCCGGCCCTACCCCTTCGGGTCGAAGTGGTCCGCCACCAGCCGGTCGACCAGCCGCGCCCCGAAGCCGGAGGGGCCGGGCGGCAGGGGATAGGCACCGGCCTCCACCCCCTCCTCCCGCAGGTCCATCCCGGCGATGTCGAGATGCGTCCAGGGAGTCTTCTCGCCCGCGAACTCCCGCAGGAAGGCCGCGGCATGGGCGGCGTCCGGCATCAGGCGCCCGCCCCAGCCCTGCCCGCCCCCGGCCGGCAGGCAGTGGCGCAGGTCGGCGATGTCGCTGCGCAGGTCTGCGCGGTGGCGGTCCCCGATCGGCATGGGCCAGAGCGGCTCCCCCACCGCCTCCCCCGCTGCCAGCACCGCATCCCGCAGCCCGGCGGTCCGGGCCGCCTCGTTGCCGAAGAGCCCCGCGCGCTGGTGGCCGAGCGCGGCGATGATGCTGCCGGTCAGCGTGGCCAGGTCGAGGATCGCGCGCGGCTCCAGCCCGCGCGCATGATGCAGCGCGTCGGCCAGCACCAGGCGGCCCTCGGCGTCCGTGTCCACCACCTCCACCGTGCGGCCGGACGCCGTGCGGATCACGTCCGACGGGCGGTAGGAGGCGGCGCCGGTCGCGTTCTCCGCGATCGCGAGCACGGCGGTCACGGGGGTGGGCGCGCGGCGCAGCGCGAGGGCGAGCATCGCGCCCGCGCAGGCGGCGGCGCCGGCCATGTCGGCCTTCATCGCCTCCATCCCGGAGGCCGGCTTGATGGAGATGCCGCCGGTGTCGAAGGTGATCCCCTTCCCGACCAGGGCGACAGGCGGCGCCTTCACCGTGCCGGGCCAGCGCAGCACCGCGAGGCATGGCGGCTCCGCCGATCCGCTGCCGACCGCCAGCAGCGCACCGTAGCCGTGGCGCCGCAGCCAGCCGCGCCCGTGGATCGTCACCTCCAGCCCGTGCCGGTCCAGCCGTTGCAGGCGGGACGCGAAGGCGGGCGGGGTCAGGCGGTTCGCGGGCTCGGCCGCGAGGTCGCGGGCGAAGGACGCGCCCGCCAGCGCCGCCTCCGTCCGCGCGAGGGCGGGGGCGACGAGGTCCGGGGCCTCCACCCACAGGTCCAGCCGGCGCAGCCCGGGCATGGGGGCGGCGCGGAGATGGTCCACGCGGTGCGCCCGCATCCCCGCGCCCATCGCCAGCGCCGCGACGGCCCAGGCCGGGCGGCCGCGGGCGTCGAGCACGGCGCGGTGCTGGTCCGACAGCTCGGCGGCGATGAGGGCGCCGGCGGCCTCGAATGCCGCGGCGGTCGGCGCGCCGACGCCGGCCAGCAGGACGGGCGGGTCCACCAGGCGAAGGCACTCCCCGGCGCGGCCGCCGAAGCCCGCGGCCGCGGCGGCCGTGGCCAGGGGCGCCGGCACCGCGCCGCCCTCCGTCACCGGCACCGCGCGCGGCAGGCCGGGCGCGGTCTCGGCGCGGAGGCGGAGCCTCAACTCGCCCAAGGCCGGGTCACGCGGGCACCGGGGGCGTCACCGCCGGCGCGGCGGCTTGGGGGCGGGGCGGGCAGCCTTGACCGCAGGCAGCGATTCCACGGTCGGGCGCGGGATCGCCTCCGACACGTCGATCGTCTCGGCCTGCGGCAGGACAGGGGCGGAGGCGGCGGTGCCCTCGGCCAGCATCGCGGCGGAGGTGCCGGCGCCGCTCACCGCCGCCACCTCGGGCTCGGCGGGCTGCGGGGCGGGCGTCGTGCCCTCGTGGTGTTCTGCCACCAGTCGGTCCAGCAGCCGCACGCCCCAGGCGGTGGCGCCCTTCGGCACGGTCGGCTGATCCTTGCTGCTCCAGGCCGTGCCGGCGATGTCGAGATGCGCCCAGGGGCAGCCATCCACGAAGCGCTGGATGAACTGCGCGGCGGTGATGGAACCGCCCGGCCGCCCGCCGACATTCTTCATGTCCGCGATGTCCGAGCGGATGCCGCGGTCATAGGCGTCACCCAGCGGCATGCGCCAGGCGAGCTCGCCGACCGCCTTGCCCGCATTCTCGATCCGCGCGGCCAGCCCGTCGTCGTTCGAGAACATGCCGGCGTATTCATGCCCGAGCGCGACGATGATCGCGCCGGTCAGCGTGGCGAGATCGACCATGAAGGCGGGATCGAAGCGCTTCTTGCAGTACCACATGACATCCGCGAGGACGAGGCGGCCCTCCGCGTCCGTGTTGATCACCTCCACCGTCTGGCCGGAATAGGTGGTGACCACGTCGCCCGGCCGCTGCGCGGTGCCCGACGGCATGTTCTCCACCAGCCCGACGATGCCGACGACATCCGCCTTCGCCTTGCGGCCGGCGAGCGCGCACATCAGCCCCGCCACCGTGCCGGCGCCGGCCATGTCCCACTTCATGTCCTCCATCCCGCCCGCGGGCTTGATGGAGATGCCGCCAGTGTCGAAGGTCACGCCCTTGCCGATGAAGGCGACGGGCTTGCTCTCCTTGTTCTTCAGGCCCGTGCCGTTCCAGCGCATCACCACCATGCGCGGCGGCTGCGCCGAGCCCTGCGCGACGCCGAGCATCGCGCCGAAGCCGAGCTTCTCCAGGTCCTTCGTGCCGAAGACCTCCACCTCCACGCCCAGCTTCTCCAGCTTGCGCAGGCGGTCGGCGAATTCCGGCGGGTTGAGCACGTTCGGCGGCTCGCTCACCAGCTCGCGTGCCAGGAACACGCCCTCCGCCACGGCGCGGCGGGACGCCCAGTCGGCCTTCGCCTGGCCGGGATCGTCGGTGAGGATCTTCAGGGCGGCGAAGCGCGGCCTGTCCTCCGCCTTCTCCTTCGTGCGGTAGCGATCGAAGCGCCAGGCGCGCAGCACCGCGCCCATGGCGAAGTCCGCCGCCCGCCCCCCGGCCGCGCGCGCATCGAGCGCGGCCTGGGACTCCTTGCCCAGCGCCGCGACGGCGGCCCCGGCCGCAGCCTCCGCGGCGTTCGCGTCCAGGTCGGCCCGCTTGCCCAGCCCGACCAGCAGCAGCCGCGACAGCCCGCCGCCCGGCGCGTAGAGCGTCGTCACCTGCCCCTTCTTGCCCTTGAACTCCGCCGCCGCCAGCCCGCGCGCGAGGTGCCCGCCGAGCTGCCGGTCCCACTCCGCCGGAAGCGCGCCGCCCAGGTCCTCCTCCGTCAGCGGAAGGACCAGCGCCCCGCCGGCGGGCAGGGCAGGCTTGGCGAAGGCGATGTCGAGCATGAGCGGTCCGGTACCGTGGTTTCTGAATAGATAGCAGCCGTGCGGGGACGCGCCAGCGCAGCCCCCCGGGGCCTGTCCTCGCGTGCCGCCGCGCGATAGGACCGTCCGATGACCGACGAAGAGCTGCTGGACCTCGCCGCGACCCTGGCCGAACGGGCGGCCCACGCCATCAACGCGATCCGCGCCACCGGCTTCGCCGTGGACCGCAAGACCGATCACTCCCCCGTGACCGAGGCGGACCGCGTGGCCGAGGCGCTGATCGTCGAGGGGCTGCGCGCCGCCACCCCCGGCATCCCCGTGGTGGCGGAGGAAGAGGTCGCCGCCGGCATCGCCGTCTCCCTGGCGGAGCGCTACTGGCTGGTCGACCCGCTGGACGGAACGCGGGAGTTCGCCGCGGGTCATGACAGCTTCGCCGTGAATGTCGGGCTGGTGGCGGGGGATCGCGCCTATCTCGGCGCCGTGGCCATTCCGGCGACGATGGAGATCTTCGCGGGCGTCGCTCGCGCCGGCATCGCCTGGAAGCGGGACGCGGCGGGAAAGCACCCGATCCGCGCGCGGAGCCTGCCGGATGCCGGGGCGGTCGTGCTGGCATCGCGCCACCATTCCGACGACCCGCGCCTCGACCGCTTCCTGGAGGGACGCCGGATCGCGGAGGTCCACAAGATCGGCTCGGCCGTGAAGTTCTGCCGGCTGGCAGAGGGGGCGGCGGATCTCTACCCCCGCTTCGGCCGCACGATGGAATGGGACACCGCCGCCCCCCAGGCCGTGCTGGAGGCCGCCGGCGGCCGGGTCGCCGCCTTCGACGGCGCGCCGCTGCGCTACGGCAAGCCCCTGTTCGAGAACGGTCCCTTCCTGGCCCAGGGCGCGCCTGCGCGTGACGCCCAGGGCACCGCCAGGTGACGGAGCGGCTGGCGCCGGACGCGGTCGGGCGCGCCGCGGCGCTGCTGCGGGACGGGCATCTCGTCGCCTTCCCGACCGAGACGGTCTACGGCCTCGGCGCCGACGCCCGGAACGGCCGCGCGGTGGCCGCCGTCTTCGAGGCGAAGGGCCGCCCCCACTTCAACCCGCTGATCTGCCACCTCCCCACCGCCGATGCGGCCTTCGAGGAGGTCTTCGCAGACGACCGCGCCCGGGCCCTGGCGGCGCGCTTCTGGCCGGGGCCGCTGACCCTCGTCCTGCCGCGGCGCCCGTCCTGCCGCGTGGACCTGCTGGCCGGGGCGGGGCTGGACACGCTGGCCGTGCGGGTGCCCGCCCACCCCCTGGCCCTGGCGCTGCTCGAGGCGGTGGGCACCCCCGTCGCCGCTCCCTCCGCCAACCGCTCCGGCGGCGTGTCGCCCACCACGGCCGAGCACGTCCTGGACGGCCTGGATGGCCGCCTCGCCGCGGTGCTGGATGGCGGCCCCTGCGCCGTGGGCGTGGAGAGCAGCGTGCTCGACCTGACCGGCGCCGCCCCCGTGCTGCTGCGGCCCGGTGGCGCGGACACAGCCGTGATCGAGGCGGTGGTCGGCCCGGTCGGCCGCCCCATCCCGGTTGCCGCCGGACGCGCGTCGGAGACGCTCCGCTCCCCCGGCATGATGCTGTCCCACTACGCGCCGTCGCTGCCCGTGCGGCTGGACGCTGTCACGGTGTGTGCGGACGAGGCGCTGCTCGCCTTCGGTCCGCCCCTGTCCGGCGCCGGGGTCGTGTGGAACCTGTCCGAGGCCGGCGACTGCACCGAGGCCGCGTCCCGTCTCTTCTCCGGCCTGCGCTGGCTGGACGCGGAGGGCGCCCGGCGCGGGTTGCGCGGGATCGCCGCCATGCCCGTGCCGGTGACCGGGCTGGGCGAGGCGATCAATGACCGGCTGGCGCGCGCCGCGGCGCCGCGGGACGGGGCCGGCTCAGCGGCCTGACAGCAGCGCCTCGCAGCGCTGCATCGCCTCGTCCGCCTCGGGCCGCTCCGTGCCCATCGGGAAGGCTATCTCCGGGCCGTCCGGCCCGCGCAGCACGATCCTCTCCCGCGCGAAGAGGAGGCCCCGGATCAGCTCGGCGCTGCCGCGCTCCGGATCGACGATCGCCGCGCCGTCCATCCCGAGCTCGCCGACCGCGACCACCTCGAAAGGCTCCTCAAGGTCCAGGCGCGCCTCCAGCCTGTGCGGCGCGCCGACCACGAACCGCCAGCCCGGCAGGATCAGCCGGACCTGCCGCCCCGTCCCGGCCGCGCAGCTCAGCTGGATGATCGCGTCCTGGGACGGGCCGGGCGCCTCGATCGTCGCGCTCAGGCGGAGGTAGCCGGGCTCGGAGGGCCGGGTGATGCCCGCCTCGTAGGACCAGAAGACGCCTTGATCGTCCATCCGCGCCGTCGAGACGGGCTCCTGCGCCGCGACCGCCGCGGCGACGAGGAGGGCGGGGACGGCGAGCATCGGCTTGGCGAAGGGCATGGGGTCCCGGATGGCCTGGACGCCGCCAGCTTAGGGCCGGCGGGCGCCTCCGCAACCGCGCGAACCGCGCGGTCGCCAGGCTGTCATCGCCGGCGGGGTCGCGGCCCGGGGCCCGGTCGGGACGGGGGGCGACCGGGGAGGGCGACCGGAACCGGGCGCACGCCCATCGGCTCCGGCCCGCCCACCCCGCCTACCGCCACAGCCCCCGCGCCGCCAGCCAATCCTGCACGAGCTGAGCCACTTCGTCCGAGTTCCGGTCCATCATCACCATGTGGCTGTTGCCGCGGATGCCCCGCTCCGGCAGGTCCACCACGTCCACGCTGCCGCCGGCCGCGCGCACCGCCTCGGCGAAGCGCACGCCGTTGCCGCGGATGGTCGGCCAGCGCGGGTCGGTCGCGATGTTGTCGCCGTAGATCATCAGGACCGGGATGTTCCGCAGCGCCGCGACCTTGGCGGGATCGCCCACCGCGGCCGGCTCCACCAACACCAGCGCGCGCACCCGGTCGGGCCGCTCCTGCGCCGCGCGCCAGCCGAAGAGCCCGGCCTGGGAATGCGCGACCACCACCGAAGGTCCCACGCGATCGAGCAGCGCGAGATACGCCTCCAGCGTCAGCTCGTCCGTGGTGGTGAAGCGCGGGACATTCTGGCGGACGAAGTTGCGGTAGCTCTCCCGGTCCGTCGGGAACTGTACGCCGGGATAGGTCGTGCCGCGCTGGAAAGACCCCGGCCCCTCGCCGATGCGGAAGCGCTCCCAGGGATTGTCGAGCGTCAGGAAGACCGGCTGGCCGCCGGTCTGGTCGGGGATCATCGTCCAGCCCGCGCGCCCCCGCTCCACGGCGTCCGACACGATCGTGTGCCAGCCCTGGCGCAGGAAGAAGCTCTGCCAGCCCGGGCGGCCGTCCGGCGTCGTCTCCCAGGTCACGCCGGTCAGGCCGCCGCCGTGCCACATCAGCATCGGCACGCTGCCGCGCTGCGGGCTGGGGATCATGTACTGCGCGTACATCCCGCCCATCATGTAGGTGCCGTTCGGGTCCACCCGCGCCGGCACGCCGCCGGGGGAGAAGAGCACTTCCCGCACCGGCTGGCCGGAGATCACCACCTCCCGCCCGCCGACATGGAAGGAACCCCAGTCCTGAAGGGTGACGGGCGGCCGGGCCGCGGGCTGGGGCGAGGTCTGCGCCTCGGCCAGGGCCGGCAGGACAAGCGCGGCGGCAAGCGCCGCGGCGCGGAGCGGGTGGGGCATGGCGATTTCCTCGACCCGGTCGTCTGCCGGGAGGGCCCCAGCGTGCCGGAAGCCGCGCGCCCCCTGCAACCCGTCCGCTACCGCCCGCGCTTCATCCGCTGGTGTCCGGAGGGAAGCCATGTCGGAGAACCCGACCGATGCGGGACGGTCGCCCTTCTGGGGCTCGGCCGTGCCGTCCTTCATGTTCGCGACGGGGATCGAGAACAGCAATCCCGTCGTCGCCGGCCGGCGCGTGGACCAGATGCGGGCGAGCGGCTTCGACCGCCGCTGGGCCGAGGACTTCGCGCTGGTGCGCGACCTCGGCTGCGAGTTCCTGCGCTTCGGCCCGCCGCTGCACACGACCTGGCGCGGGCCGGGGAACTACGACTGGGCCTTCGCGGACGAGACGATGGCGGCGCTGCGGAAGCTCCGCATCTATCCGATCGTGGATCTCTGCCATTTCGGCGTGCCGGACTGGATCGGGGATTTCCAGAACCCGGATTTCCCGAAGCTGTTCGGCGACTATGCGGCGGCCTTCGCGCAACGCTTCCCCTGGGTGCAGCTCTATACGCCGGTCAACGAGATGTACATCTGCGCACTCTTCTCCGCGCGCTATGGGTGGTGGAACGAATCCCTGTCCAGCGACCGGAGCTTCATCACCGCGCTGAAGCACCTCGTCTCCGCGAACCAGACGGCGATGCGGGCCATCCTGCCGGTTCGGCCCGACGCGATCTTCATCCAGAGCGAATCCGCCGAGCAGTACCACGCCGCCTCCCCCGCCACCTGGGCGGAGGCGCGCTGGCGCAACGCGGAGCGCTTCCTGACGCTGGACCTGAATTACGGCCACCCGGTGGAAGCGCCGGTCTACGAGTACCTGATGGACAACGGCCTGACGCGGGAGGAGTACGCGGCGTTCCGCCGCACCGACCTCAAGCGCCACTGCGTGCTCGGCACCGACTACTACGTCACGAACGAGCACCTGATTTACGAGGGCGGGCACATGTCGTCGCCGGGCGACGTCTACGGCTACGCCACCATCATCGAGCAGTACCACTCCCGCTACGGATTGCCGATCATGCACACCGAGACGAACCTGCGCGACGACGAGCAGGGCAGCGCCGTGGCCTGGCTCTGGAAGCAGTGGACGAACCTCATGCTGCTGTGGGAGCAGCGGCTGCCGGTGCTCGGCTTCACCTGGTACTCGCTCACCGATCAGGTGGATTGGGACACGGCGCTGCGGGAGAACAACGGGCGCGTGAACCCGGTGGGGCTGTACGACATGGACCGGCAGATCCGGCCTGTCGGCGTGCACTACAAGCGCCTGATCTCGCAGTGGCGCGATGTGCTGCCGGCGCGGAGCCTGTGCCTGCAGCTTCCCCTCGCGCCGCTGCGGCCGGAGGCGGTGTCGTGAACGGGCGCTTCGAGGGGCTGGTCGCGATCGTGACCGGCGCGGCCGGCGGGATCGGCATGGCGACCGCGCTGCGGCTGGGGACGGAGGGCGCGAAGGTCGCGCTGATCGGCCGCGGCGGCGACACCCTCTCCGCGGTCGAGGACGCGCTGCGCGCCCAGGGTGCCGTCGGCCGCGGCTTCGTCTGCGACGTGTCGGACGAGGCCGCGGTGGAGACCACGACCGCCGCCGTGGTGGCGGCATGGGGGCGGCTGGACGCGGTGGTGAACAACGCGGGGATGATGCTGTTCAAGCCGCTGCAGGACTACAGCGGCGCGGAGTGGCAGCAGGTGCTGGGCGTGGACCTGATGGGGGCCGTTCACTTCACGCGGCAGGCCTTCCTGCACATGAAGGAGGGCGGGGCGATCGTGAACGTCGCCTCGGTGCACGCGGCGATGACCACGCCGCTGGTCGCGCCCTATGCGGCGGCGAAGGCGGCGATGCTCTCCCTCACTCGCTCCGCGTCGATCGAGGGGAAGGCGCTGGGCATCCGGGCCAACGCGGTGCTGCCCGGCGCGGTGGACACGCCGATGCTGTGGAGCAACCCGAACCTGAAGTCCGGCGCGGAGCGGCTGGACCCGGCCGATGTCGGCAAGCCCGAGGAGGTGGCGGCGGCGATCGCCTTCCTGGCGGCGCCGGAGGCGCGCTTCGTCACCGGGGCGTCGCTGGCGGTCGATGGGGGACGGCTGGCCAAGCTGTGAGGGCGGATCACGGCGTCGGCGGGAGGAGGTGGAAGGCCTCCTCGTGATGGAAGGTCAGGGCCCAGGCGAGGTCGGGCGGGGCGATCACCGCGTCGTCGGAGGAGGGGTAGCAGAAGCTCGGCCAGTGGGTGGTGAAGAGGTCGGTGTCGGTCAGCACGGCCCAACCCTGCGTCCAGGAGACGTGGATCGGCGCCGCGGGCGGCAGGCGGGCGCGGAGCCAGGTTCGGACGGTGTCCTCGTCCAGGTCGGCCGCCGGCAGGGTGTTCGCATCCTGCCGGGTGGGGAAGAGGTGGGCGGTGGGCCAGCGCGCCCGCCAGGCGGTCTCCACCGCGCGGGCATGGGCCGCGGTGAGCGGGCGGATGCGCTGGAGGTCGGCGGCGTTCAGGAGGCGGTGGCGCGGGTCGGTCCAGCGCCACCGCAGCGGGAAGGCGTCCAGCGGCGTGAGGCCGGACGCGGATCCCTGATCGGGCATCAGTCCACCTGGATGGCGCCGCGGCGGATGACCTCGGCCCAGCGGGTGCGTTCCCGGGCGATGTAGGCGCCGAAGTCGCGCCCGTTCATGCGGGCGGGCTCGGCGCCGTCCTCGCGCAGGCGGACGGCGACCTCGGGGTTGGTGACGCTCTCCATGATCGCGGCCTCGAGCTTCGCGCGGATGGGCTCGGGCGTGCCCTTGGGGACCATGATCCCGTACCAGGCGGAGGCGGTGTAGCCCTGGAGCGTCTCCCCGATCGTCGGCACGTTCGGGAGGGTGGGGGAGCGCTGCGCGCCGGTCGTCGCGATGGCGCGGAGGCTGCCGCCCTGCACGAGGCCCATGACGCTGGGGAGCGTCGTGATCATGAAGGACAGGTTGCCCGAGACGACGTCGGTCAGGGCGGGGCCGGCGCCGCGGAAGGGGACGTGCACCGCCTCCAGGTTCGCGGTCTGGAGCATGAGGGCGGCGGCGAGGTGGGAGGCGGAGCCGTTGGAGGCGCTGCCGTAGGTGAGGTTGCCGTTGGCGGCCTTGATCTCGTCCAGCAGTTCCTGGGTGGTGTTGGCGCGGGACTTGGGGCCGGCGACGAGGAGGAGCGGCGCGTCGGCGACGAGGGCGACGGGGTCCAGGGTGGTCGCGGGGTCGTTCCGCATGTTGCGGAAGAGGCTGGGGTTCACCGCCATGGGGCCCTGGTTGCCCATGAGGAGGGTGTAGCCGTCGGGGCGGGAGCGGGCGGCCTCGTCCGTCGCGATGTTGCCGCCGGCGCCGGGGCGGTTGTCCACCACGCAGGGCTGGCCGAGCACGGTGCCCAGACGCTGCGCGAGGGTGCGGGCGACGAGGTCGGTGCCGCCGCCCGGCGCGTAGGCGACGAGCATGCGAAGGGAGCGGTTGGGGAAGTTCGCGTCCTGCGCGGACGCCGTGCCGGCGACGGCGAGGGCGGCGGGGGTGGCGAGGAGGTGGCGGCGGGTGAGCATCGTGTGACCCTTCTTCGTGGCGCCGGTCTGCGGGGTGGTGTTCGTCATGCGGGCGGGTCCCCGGCCCGGCCCGGGCCTGGAAGGGCGGCGCCGGGGAAGGCTCCGCCTTCCCCGGTCCCCATCCGCCAGGGGGCGAACGCGCCCCCTGGACCCGCGTTCAGCGGAGGCATGCCGAAAACCGATCGCGGGGTCCGGGGGCCGCGTCCGGCCCCCGGCGGAGGGTCCGGGAGGCGGCGCCTCCCGGTCATTCGGCGGCGGCCGCGAGGGGGGCGGCCTGGTGGCCGGACCAGATGCGGGCGGGGACGAGGAGGTTGCCCTCGAAGATGCGGCGGGCGGTGCGGAGGACGCCGGCCCATTCGACGCCGTTCTCCTTCATGCCGAGGGCGATCTCGATCACGCCGGAGGGGTGGGCGATGCGGGCGGTGTCGTCGGCCGTGTGGACGGTGGTGACGGCGTGGGCGACGGTGCCCGGGGTGCGGGAGGCGACGGCGATGGCGATGCCGCCGGTGACCGCCATCGCCTTGTGGACGGCATGGGGGGTGAGGTAGCGGGCGGCGAGATCAGCCGCTTCCGGCGAGGGGCCGACGAGGACGGGCTTGGGGATGACGCTGTCCCGCACGTCGCCGAGGTTCATGCGCATCCCGGCTTCCACGCGCAGGGATTCGATGCGGGCCATGAGGACGGGGTCCGCCTCGATCTCCGCGGGCGGGGAGAGGGCGGAGGCGCCGAGGGCCGCGGCTTCCACGATCATCACGGGCATGGCGCAGTCGATGAGGGTGGCGCGGACGCCCTGGATCTCGTCGGCCACGTTGCCGGTGGGGAAGAGGGCGCCGCACTTGCCGCCCATGATGTCCCGGAACTTGAGGATGACCGGGGCGGCGGTGCCGGCGACGCCGGGGATGCTCGCCTCGCCCTCGTAGGTGACCTCTCCGCCGGGGGTCTGGACGACGGCTTCCACCAGGGCGCCGGTGTTCTGGTTGCGGATGACGACGGGGGTGGTGCCGTCCCGCGCGGGGACGATCCCGGCCTCCACCGCGAAGGGGCCGACGCCGGAGAGCATGTTCCCGCAGTTGGGGCGGGTGTCCACGATCGCCTTGTCCACGGAGACCTGGGCGAAGAGGTAGTTCACGTCCACGCCCGGTTCGGTGGAGCGGGAGACGATGGCGACCTTGCTGGTCAGCGTGTCGCCGCCGCCGATGCCGTCCACCTGGAGGCGGTGGGGGGAGCCCATGGCGGCCAGGAGCACGGCGTCCCGCGTGGCGGGATCTTCCGGCAGGTCGGTGGCGAGGAAGTAGGGGCCGCGGCTGGTGCCGCCGCGCATCATCACGCAGGGGATGCGGGTCTGCATGGGGGGTCCTCCGGCTCCGGCGCGTCATACGCCCGTGGGTCGGGCGTGCGAAGCGGCCGTTGGGCCTCATATCCAGGCGAGGCGCATGGCGCGGGAGAGGCGGGCGCGGCCGGCGGCGGTCTTCAGGAGGGCTTTCAGGGTTTTCAGGTGGGTCAGTGCGGCGAGTTGTTCCGCCTTGTCGCGCGGCGGGCGGGGGAGCGGGGCACGGCGGAGCATTTCGGACAAAAGCGGATCGGGGAGGAGCCAGGGCGGGCCGTTCAGGGCTTCCCGCAGGTCCAGCTGCCGGATGAGGAGGAGCAGGCGCATGCCGCCGAGGCGCGCGGCACGGCGGGTGGCGCGCAGGATCATGGGGGCGATCCCCTTCAGCGGGTGCCTGGGGCCGGCCTCCGAGATTTCATGGAGGAGGCGGTGCCAGAGGCCGGCGTGGGTGAGGCGGCGGAAGAAGCGGGCGACGGTGTCGGGCTTGCCGAAGCGTTCGGGCAGGTCCTTCCAGGGGGCGCCGCGGGACATGCCGAGCCAGAGGATGCCGTCCATGCGGCGGCGGAGGTCGGCGACGCGGCGGCCCTGTGGGGAGCGCGGGAGGATGTGGGGGAGGAGGGCGAGCCAGGCGTCGTCTGTGAGGGGGGTGTGGGTGGGCCGGCTGGGATGGGTGGGCGGGAGCGGCATGACCCGGAACGGTTATAGGAATTCTATCTCATGGTCAAGCTGGCGGGGTCCGTGGCGCCTGTGTGCGAACAGTCCTGCCACCCCTCCCCTCCTCGCTGCCGACGGGGCGGGCGGGCGACCGGGCGGCGGGCCGCCGGTCTAGCGGACGCCCGCCTCGCCCAGGATGTCGAGGGCCAGCGCGATGGTGGCGGGCGGCATCAAGAGGTCGGCGCGGCCGAGGTCGACGGCGGCGCTGGGCATCTCCGGGAACTGGGCGCTGCGCGGGTGCTGCACCATCGTCGCCCCGCCGGCGCGGCGCACGGCCGCGATGCCCTTCGCACCGTCGTGCATCATGCCACTGAGCACGATCGCGATGGCCCGCGGTCCCAGGGCCCGCGCCGCGCTTTCCAGGAACAGGTCCACGGAGGGCCAGCCGAGCCGCGGCTTGGGGCCGGGTTGCCGGGCGAGGCTTCCGTTCTCCGCCAGGACGAGGTTCGTTCCTGGCGGTGCGACGAGAACGGTGCCGCGACGGGGGCGCTCCCCGGGCTCGGCCCAGCGGCAGGGCAGGGCCGAGCGGAAGTTCAGGACCTCCGGAAGCTGGCTCGGCAGGGTGGCGCTGAGGTGCTGCACCACGACGACCGGGATGGGGAAATCCCGCGAAAGGCTTGAAAGCAGGGTCGAGAGCGGTGCGAGCCCGCCCGCCGAGCAACCGATGGCGACCAGCTCAAAAGGGGTGAAGGCGGGATCGGCCGCGGAGACGCTTCGAAGACCGGACATCCGTTCGATATCTAACACAGATCAGGGACGCGGCCCGGGGGAGCTGGGAGAAGCCCGGCTTCTCTCGGAGGCGCCGATGGACCGGGACGTCATCCCAGCCTCCCAGGGCGAGAACGCCCTTCTTGCCGCCCTGCCCGAGGAGGAACGGACCCTGTTCCTGGGCGAGGTCGAGCGCGTGCCCCTCGCCTTCAAGCGGGTGCTTCAGGAGCTGGACGAGCCGGTCACCCACCTCTGGTTCCCGCGGAGCGGCGTCGCGTCGATGCTCTCGGAGATGACCGACGGGTCGATCGTGGAGGTGGCGACGGTGGGGCGCGAGGGCGTGCTCGGCCTGCCGCTCGTGCTCGACGCAGGGCAGAGCGCCCAGCGCGTCCTCGTCCAGATCCCGGGCGAGGCGGACCGGATGACGGCGGCGGCCTTCGCGCGGCTCCGCCCGCGGCTACCGGGGCTGGAGCGCCTGCTGCTGCGCTATGCGCTCTCGCTCGTGACGCAGGTGAGCCAGGGCAGCGCCTGCAACCGCCTTCACCCCATCGAGGCGCGGTGCGCGCGGTGGCTGCTGCTGACACATGACCGGGTGGATGGCGACAGCTTCCCGCTGACCCACGAGTTCCTCTCGCAGATGCTCGGCGTGACCCGGCCGAGCGTGACCATCGCGGCGGGGATGCTGCAGCGGGCGGGGCTGATCCGCTACGGCCGGGGCGTGGTCGAGGTGCTGGACCGCGCGGGGCTCGAGGGGGCGTCCTGCGAGTGCTACGGCGTCATCACCCGGGAGTTCCGTCGCCTGCTCCGGGCCGACTGAGGGCTGCCGCGTCTCCACCAGGGCCTGCGTGTCCCTCAGCAGGCGGCGGGAATGCGCGATCAGGGCCTCGGACCGGGCGATGAGCAGGCGGTCTTGCCGGATGTCGGCCCGGAAGATCGGATCGAGGGGGGTGGGGCGGGAGCGTGGCATGGGGCGGGTGTGGGACGGCCCGTTCGCGCTGTCGGTCCGGTGCCAGACACAGCGATGCGGGCGCGCGGGGGCCGGCCGTGTCGTCGGTCCCGGCGCAGGGTCCCCGGACGGGGGGAGCGGCGGCGGGCCTCTTGCCGCCCCTGCCGGGGAGGCGGACCTTTGGCCGGTGGACGCATTGCCCCTCCCTCCCCCCACGCCTCCCGGCCCGCTCCAGCTCCTCCTCGCCTTCGGCAAGGCGGGGCTGCTCGGCTTCGGGGGGGCCAATGTGTGGGTGCGCCGCTCCATGGTGGAGGAGCATCGCTGGCTGACCGAGCGGGAGTGGGCGGAGATCCTCGGGATGGGGCAGGTGCTGCCGGGGCCGAATGTGGGGAATGCGGCCGTCATGATCGGGCGGCGCTTCGCGGGGCTGCCCGGGGCGGTGGCGGCGAGTGCAGGGCTGTATGGCGGGCCGCTGGTGGTGTTGATGGGGCTGATGCTGCTGTGGCAGCGCTTTTCCGAGAACCCGCATGTCTCGGCGATGATGCACGGGCTGGCCTGCGCGGCGGCGGGGATGGTGATGGGCAACGGCTTCCGCATGGCGACGCGTCTCAGGCCGCCGCCGGAGCTGATCGTGATCGGGCTGATGGCGGTGGCGGCGGGGGCGTGGTGGCGGGCGCCGCTGCCGCTGATCATCCTCGTGCTCGGGCCGGTGGGGATCGGGGCGGTGTTGTGGCGGCGGAGGCGGGGCGGGTGATGCCGGACGCGGTGGGGCTGTTCGTCTTCTTCGCGAAGCTGTCGCTGCTGGCGGTGGGGGGTGCGAACGCCGCCGTGCCGGAGATGCACCGGGAGATCGTGGAGGTGCATCGCTGGATGAGCGACGCGACCTTCTCCCAGGGGTATGCGCTGGCGGCCTCGGCGCCCGGGCCGAACGTGCTGTTCGTGGCGGTGCTGGGCTGGACGCTGGCGGGGTGGACGGGGCTGGCGGGGGCGCTGCTGGGGATGCTCGGGCCGACCTGGGTGGTGGCCTATGGCGTGGGCTCGCTGGCGCAGCGGCTGTCGCATGACTGGCGGATGGCGGCGGTGCGGGCGGGGCTGGTGCCGGTGGCGATCGGGCTGTCGCTGGCGACGGGGCTGGTGACGGGGGGCGCGGCGGCGCGGGGGACGGGGCTGGAGGTGGCGGTCTGCGTCGCGATCACGGCGGGGGCCTGGCTGTGGGTGTGGCAGGGGCGCGGGTCACCGGGCTGGGCGCTGGTGATGGGCGGTTCGCTGGGGCTGTTGCTGCTGCGCTGAGGGGGTGGCGGGCGCGGCCCCCTTGAAGTGCGAATGACTCTCACGCATGAACGCGCCGTCATCTTCCGACGGGACAGGACGCCATGATTCGCCCGCTGCTCCTCGCTCTCTCCCTGCTGGCGCCGGCCGCGGCGGGGGCGGCCGAGGTCAATGTCTATACGACCCGCGAGCCGGGGCTGATGCGGCCGCTGACCGAGCGCTTCACGCGCGAGACGGGGATCGCGGTGAACAGCGTCTTCGTGCAGGGCGGGCTCGCGGAGCGGATCGCGGCCGAGGGGGCGCGGTCCCGCGCCGACGTCGCCATGGTGGTGGACGTGGGCAACCTGATGGAGCTGGTGGACCGCGACCTGGCCCAGCCCGTGCAGTCCGCGGCGCTGGAGGCGGCGATCCCCGCCGGGCTGCGGGACCCGCAGGGGCGGTGGTTCGCGCTCTCGACCCGGGCGCGGGCGATCTATGTCTCGCGCGAGCGGGTGCCGGAGGCGGAGGCGGCGGCGCTGACCTATGAGGCGCTGGCGGAGCCGCGCTGGCGGGGGCGGGTGTGCATCCGGTCCGGGCAGCATCCCTACAACACCGCGCTGTTCTCGATCCTGATGGTGGATCACGGCGAGGCGTGGCTGCGGACCTACCTGACCAACCTGCGCGGCAACCTGGCGCGGCGGGCGACGGGCGGCGACCGGGAGGTGGCGCGCGACATCCTGGCCGGGATCTGCGACGTGGGGCTGGCGAACACCTATTACGCGGGGCTGATGCTCTCGGGCGCCGGGGGCGACGAGCAGCGCCGCTGGGGCGAGGCGGTGCGGGTGATCCTGCCGCCCGGGCACACGGCGGTGAACATCTCCGGCGCCGTGGTGGCGAAGAACGCGCCGAACCGGGCGGAGGCGGTGCGCTTCCTGGAGTGGCTGGTGGGCGAGGAGGCGCAGACGCTCTACGCGAACGGCAACTTCGAGAACCCGGTGCGGCCGGGCACGCCGACCAACCCGATCGTGCAGGGCTTCGGCGAGCTGCGGCCGCGGAACGTGTCCCTGCCGGAGGTGGCGGCGCGGCGGGCGGCGGCGAGCCGGATCGTGGACGAGGTCGGCTTCGACCGCTGAGCTGAGGCCGGGCTGGCGCGGGCGGCGGGTGGGGGCCGGGCGCCTCTCGCTGCACCGGGTCGGCGCGATCCTGGCGGCGGGGCTGGTGGCGCTGCCGGTCGGGGCTCTGGCGCTGGCCGCGGCGCGGGGGTCGGGCGATCTCTGGCCGCATCTGGCGCGCTACGTGCTGCCGCCGGCCGTGGTGGAGACGGCGCTGCTGCTGGCCGGCGTCGGCGCGGTGGCGGTGGGGGCCGGGACGGGGGCGGCCTGGCTGGCGGCCTGCTACCGCTTTCCCGGGCGGCGGGTGCTGTCCTGGGCGCTGGTGCTGCCGCTGGCGATGCCGGCCTATGTGGCGGCCTATGCCTGGCTGGACGTGCTGCACCCGGCCGGGCCGGTGCAGGCGGGGCTGCGCGGGTGGCTGGGGCTGCACGATCCGCGCGCCATCCCGCTGCCGGAGGTCCGGTCGCTGCCGGGCTGCGCGCTGGTGATGGGCTCGGTGCTCTACCCGTATGTGTATCTCTCGGCGCGGGCGGCCTTCCTGTCGCAGGGGCTGGGGCTGATCCGGGCGGGGCGGTCGCTGGGGGCCGGGGGGTGGCGGCTGTTCCACCAGGTCGGGCTGCCCATGGCGCGGCCGGCGATCGCGGCCGGGGCGGCGCTGGCGCTGCTGGAGGCGCTGAACGACGTCGGCGCGGCGGAGTTCCTCGGCGTGCGGACGCTGACGGTCTCGGTCTACGTCACCTGGATCACGCGGTCCTCGCTGGAGGGAGCGGCGCAGATCGCGCTGATGCTGCTCGCAGCGGTGGCGGCGGTGCTGGCGCTGGAGGCCTGGGCGCGCGGGCGGGTGGGGGATGTGCGGTCGGTGGCGGAGCCGGTGCCGCCGGAGCCGCGGACGCTGCCGCCGGTCCCCGGGCTGCTGGCGGCGGCCGCCTGCGCGCTGCCGGTGGTGACGGGCTTCGCCATCCCGGCGGCCTATCTGCTCTGGGCGGCGTGGCGGCGGGTGGCGGCCTTCGGCCTGCCGCCGGACCTCGATCGCTGGGTGCTGAACAGCGCGGTGCTGGCGGGGGCGGCGACGTTGCTGGTGCTGCCGGCCGGGCTGGTGCTGGCCTTCGGCGCGCGGGGGCGCGGGATGGCCCCGCGGGACCGGACGGGATCGGCGCTGCTGCGGGCCGGGATGCTCGGCTACGCGCTGCCGGGGGGGATCGCGGCGGTGGGGCTGACGGTGGCCTTCGGGGGGATGGACGACGTGCTGGGGGAGCTGGGCGCGCTGGCGCCGCCGCCGCTGCTGGGCACGGCCGCCGCCGTGGTCGCGGCCTATGTCGTGCGCTTCCTGGCCATCCCGGCGGGCGGGCTGGACGCGGCCTATGGGCGCATCCCCCGGTCGGCGGACTGGTCGGCCCGCGCCATGGGGGCGGGGCCGGGCCGCCTGCTGTGGCGGGTGCACCTGCCGCCGCTGCGGCCGGCGCTGCTGGCGGCGGCGCTGCTGGTCTTCCTGGACGCCATGAAGGAGCTGCCGGCCACGCTGCTGCTGCGGCCCCTGAACCGGGAGACGCTGGCGACGGCGCTCTACGCGGAGGCGGCGCGCGGGACCTATGAGGAGGGCGCGGTGGCGGCGCTCGCCCTCGTGCTGGTGGGGCTGCCCGTGATCGGGCTGCTGATGGGGCGGGCGCGGCGCTGAGAGGTGGGGACGGTGGCTCGGGCCCTCCTTCGTCGGGCGGATCGCGGCCTCTCCGGATCGTTCCCGTCCTCGCCTTGCCGCCGGGGGCGGAGCGGTGCGACCGTTTTCCCCGAGGCAGGAGGGAACAGGCATGAACCGCAGGGACATCGCGGGCGGGCTGGTGCTGGCCGCGGTCGCGCCGGGGATCGTCGCGGCCCAGACGGGCGGCGCGCCGGCGGGTGCCGGGCCTTCGGGCGCGGAGGGGTGGGCGACGGCCTGGGCGGGATCGGTGCAGGGGCCCTACCCCATCGGCAATCCCTCGGCCCAGCCGGATCAGCGCTTCGCCTTCCCGCAGGCGGCGGAGGGCGCCAACGACCAGACCTTCCGGCTGGTGGTGCGGCCGGACTTCTGGGGGCGGCAGGCGCGGCTGCGGTTCCAGAACGCCTTCGGGACGCGGCCGCTGGTGATCGACGGGGTGCATGCGGGGCTGCATCTCGGCGGCGGGTGCGTGGCACCGGGGACGAACCGTCCCGTGCGGTTCGGGGGGCAGGAGAGCGTCACCGTGCCGCCCGGGGGGCAGGTGTGGTCCGACGCGGTGGAGCTGCCCTTCGCGGCGCAGCCGGACGCGCCGCTGCTGGCCGGGCGGAAGCTGGCCGTGTCCTTCCACGTGGCGGGGCGCAGCGGGCCGATGACCTGGCACGCGAAGGCGTTGCAGACCTCCTATGTCTCGCGGCCCGGGAGCGGGTCCAAGGGGGCGGAGGAGGGGGAGGAATCCTTCCCCTTCTCGACGGCGTCCTGGTTCTTCCTCGATGCGGTGGACATGGCGGCGCCGGCGGGGATCCCGGTCATCGTGGGGTTCGGGGATTCGATCACGGACGGGACGGCCTCCACCATGAACGGGGATGACCGCTGGCCCGACGTGCTGTCCCGGCGGCTGCATCAGGCGTTGGGGAACCGGGTGTCCGTGGTGAATGCGGGGATCGGCGGGAACCAGGTGGTGGGGCCCGCCGCCTATGGGCCGGACCGGCCGTTCCCCGGCGGTCCTTCGGCGCTGGCGCGGCTGGAGCGGGACGTGATCTCGCTGTCCGGGGTGCGCTGCGTGGTGTGGCTGGAGGGGACGAACGACTTCTCCCGCAACGGCAATGCCTCGCTGGAGGCGGTGCGGGACGGGATGGTGGAGGGGGTGCGGCGGCTGCGCGCGGCCCTCCCGGGCGTGCGGGTGGTGGGGGCGACGGTGACGACGGCGCTCGGCAGCACGAGCGCGGCGCATGGCCATGCGGAGCAGGACGAGAAGCGGAAGGGGCTGAACGCCTTCATCCGGGATTCCCGCACCTTCGACGCGGTGGTGGATTTCGAGAGCGCGACGCTGGACGCGGCGACCGGGGAGCTGCGCGCGGAGATGATCCCGGAGAGCACGACGGGCGGCGCGGGGGACAAGCTTCACCCGAACCGGGCGGGGTATCTGGCGATGGGGAGCAGCATCCCGCGGGAGGCGGTGGTGCCGGGGTGAAGAGGGAAGGTTAGGTGAACGGAATTCCTTATATACCAGCCTCCAGCGCCGACCGGCGGCTCGATCGCGAGGCCGCAGCCCCGTCCCGACTGGCCGGGGCCACTGGGTGGTGCAGAAATCAAGATTTCCCGCCATCGGCACGAAGCCGCCCGAGGCCGAGTTGTCGAGGAACGGTCGCAGCATTGAAGTCGGCCGCGGCGGCCTTTGCCGCATCGTGAGCCATGCGTCAGCCCCCCGTCGTCAATGGGCCAACGGTTCAGTTGATGCCGCTGTCTGTTCCCGTGCCAAGCATATTTGATTCAGGCTGTCCGGGGTGAGCGGGTTGCGGGCGAAATCCCCATACCGCTCGACCATCTCCAGCCCTGCTGTTTCCAGCAGCAGCGGCAGCTCCTGCGGGAAGAACTGTCGCAGCACGAGAGGCGCGACCGCCACGCCCGGTTGGCCGGCGCGGGCAACCCGCAGGCGCGAGGTGCGGATCTGAGTGATCGGGTCATAGCTTGCGGCCTCTTCCGCCCTGATCGCGGAGGCTGGGTTAGGGCCGAGATCGAGCTGCCGCCACTCATCTTCCGGCCGGGACAGCAGGCCGAGGTCCGGCCGGACGACGTCGAAGGCGAGTCTGCCCCCAGGCGCCAAGTGTCGGCGGACCCGTATCAGGCAGGCGCGCACCTTCTCGTTGGTCGTCAGATGCGCGAGCGAGTTGCAGGACACGATGATCAGCGCGAAGCGACGGTCCAGATCGAAGCTGCGCATGTCGCCGTGCTCGAAGGAAACCGACAGCCCCGCCTCACGGGCTTTACGCCGCGCGGCTGAGAGCATGCTGTGCGAGGCATCGAGGCCCACCACTTCATGTCCGTCACGGGCCAGAGGTAGGGTGAGCCGCCCTGTGCCACAGGCAAGTTCCAGCACGGGACCGCCGCAGCGCCGCGCCTCCTCGCGGTAGAACGCCTCGCACGGACCAGGCTGCACAATCGCATCGTACAGATCGGCACGGTCATAAAGCGGCGAATCGTCTCCTGATGCCTGATGGGGACCGTCATTCCTGTCCAGCGTTTCTGCCGCGATGCGTGCAGCCAGGGCTTCCTGCATTCGGCGGCTACTGCTCGGCCGAGCATCCATTCGATCTGATGACATTCGCCCCAGGTGCCGGTGATCCAGAGCGGGCTCAACCAAATTCGGGAGCTGGATGGCGAACCGGCCATCTCTGCTCCCACCCAGTGTTGCATCAATCAGGACTTCTGCCCCGCCCAGCAGAGCCAAGAGATTCAACGAGTTGTATGTTGCGCAAGGCCGGTGCAGATGTCCGCCCTGGGGTCGAGGACCGGGAACTCATGCCGAGACGTGGCAACCTGCTTGACCCCGCTCCGCCCCAGGCGTTTGGTCGCCCCGCCATGCCCGACACCGCCATGCCGATCCCCGCCCTCCCGACGGGCCTCCTCGACGCCTTGCTGGGGGTGCTCGGCCCCCGCGGGGTGGTGACGGATGCGCGGGATCTCGAGCCGCATCTGTCGGACTGGCGCGGGCTGTACCGGGGGGCCTCGCCGGCGATGCTGCGGCCGGCCTCGACCGAGGAGCTGTCGATGGCGATGGCGATCCTGCACGCGGCCGGGGTGCCGGTGGTGCCGCAGGGGGGGAACACCTCCATGGTCGGCGGGGCCATGCCGGATGAGAGCGGGCGGCAGGTGATCGTCTCCCTCACAAGAATGAACCGCATCCGGGACCTCGATCCCGTGGACATGACGATGGTGGCCGAGGCCGGGGTGGTGCTGAAGACGGCGCAGGACGCGGCGGCGGCGGCGGGGTGCCTGTTCCCGCTGAGCCTCGGCGCGGAGGGGACGGCGACGGTGGGCGGCGTGCTGTCCACGAATGCGGGCGGCAACACGACGGTGCGCTACGGCAACGCGCGGGACCTGATGCTCGGGCTGGAGGCGGTGATGCCGGATGGCGGCGTCATCCACGGGCTGCGGCGGCTGCGGAAGGACAATACGGGCTACGCGCTGCGCCACCTGCTGGTGGGGGCGGAGGGGACGCTCGGCTTCGTGACGGCGGCGGTGCTGCGGCTGTTTCCCCGCCCGCGGGCGGAGGCGATCGCGCTCTGCGCGGTCGCGGACGAGGATGCGGCGCTGTCGCTGTTCCGGCGGTTCCGGGACCGGGACGAGGGGGCGGTGCGGGCCTTCGAGTACATGTCGGGCACGGGGATCGACTTCGCGCTGAAGCACATCGAGGGGGCGACCCTGCCGCTGTCCGAGCGGGCGGATCACTACGTGCTGGTGGACCTGGCCTCCTCGCGGCCCGATGCGGATCTGCGCGGGCTGATGGAGGCGGTGCTGGAGGAGGCGCTGGAGGCGGGCGAGGTGCTCGACGCCGCGCTGGCCGAGAGCGAGGCGCAACGCCACGCGATCTGGCGGCTGCGGGAGGAGCATCCGGAGGCGCAGAAGCGGGAGGGGGCGAGCGTGAAGAACGACGTCTCCGTGCCCGTGTCGAAGGTGCCGGAGCTGATCCGGCGGTCCAACGCGGCGCTGAAGGCGCTGATCCCCGGCAGCCGGCCCGTGCCCTTCGGGCATATGGGCGACGGCAACATCCACATGAACCTGGAGCAGCCGGAGGGGATGGAGGCGGGCGCCTTCCTCGCGCGGTCGCACGACATCATGGACTGCGTGAACGCCATCGTGCGGGAGCTGGATGGGTCGTTCTCCGCGGAGCACGGGGTGGGGCGGCTGAAGCCGGACATGCTGGCGGAGTGGCGCGGCGGGGCGGAGCTGGAGACGATGCGCCGGATCAAGGCGGCGCTCGATCCGAAGGGGCTGATGAATCCGGGGAAGGTGCTGCCGGCTTGATCCGCGCGGCCCTCGCGCTCGTCGCGCTGGGGCTGTCGGGCTGCGCGGCGACGGCGCCCTCCCCCATCGTGCGGCCGGTCGCGCTGCCGGTGCCGCCGGCCGCGCCCGGGGCCGCGGGCTTCCGGGTGGAGGTGCGGGCGGGACGGGCGGCGGACTGCCCGCTGGTCGGCACGGCCGTCCGGATCGGGGAGGGCCGCTTCCTGACGGCCGCCCATATCGTGGACGGGACCGCGATGCGGATGCGGAACTGCGGGGGCCCGGCGATGGCGCCGGTCATCGTCGCGGACGGGCGGCCGGCGCCGGCCCGGCTGGTGCGGCAGGGCGAGGGGGAGCTGGTGCCGCGCGTCGGGCCGCTCTATCGCCGGGGGGAGGACCTGGCCGTGCTGGAGGCGCCTGGGGCCCCGCCCGGGCCGGTGGCGCGGCCCTGCGGGCTGGGGCCGGATCGCGGGCAATCGGTGGTCGTGGCGTCCCGGCTGCGGGTGCTGGAGGCCCGGGCCGGCGGGATGGTGCCGGAGAGCAGCCCGGCCTACGGCGCCTATGCCGAGATTCCCATGCGGATGGAGCCGGGCGAGTCCGGGGCCGGGGTCTTCGATGCCGCGAGCCTCTGCCTGCTGGGGGTGGTCAGCCATCGGCCGGACGAGACGCCGGGGGTGACGCGGATCGTGCCCGCCGCGGCGATCCGCCGGTTTCTCGGCACGTCGGGCGCGGGGAGCTGAGGCGCGGAGTTGGAGAGCCCGTCTCCGCCTTCGGCGGCAGCCTGGCGAGCGGAGATGAGTGGGGGTCCGGGGGAGAGAATGCCTTCTCCCCCCCGGGCTCTTCCCCGGGGCCGGTCACCGTCGGGGATCAGTGCCCGATCGAGGTGAAGACCGAGCGGGCCGGCAGCATCTTGCGGTCGTAGGTCATGGGCCTCTGGGGGACGCCGGACTGCTCCAGGGCGTCGCGGATGCCGATGGCGTAGAGGACGACGTCCATCACGGACCAGGAGGTCTTCACGCCGACCTTCACCTTGATCCCGGGCGGGAGGCCGATCTTGAGGCAGCGTGCCGTGAAGCTGGCGGCGCTGCGGTCGGTTCCCATGAAGCGGGTGCCCTTGAAGAAGGCGTTGTCGATCTTTCCGCTGGCCTGCTGCCAGCGCTGCCAGTTGGCCAGCATCGCCTGTTCGTCCAGGCCGTCCATGAAGATCGAGAAGATCTGGCCGTACTTGTAGTTGAAGACCTCGTATCCCTGCTGCATGCGGGCGTTCATGGCCTCGTCGGACTCGCCGGAGCGCCGGATCGGCTTGGGCATGTAGCGCTCGGCATTGCGGTCGAACCTGCCCTGCGTCTTCGCGACCTCCCCGAACATGTCGTCGTCGGCGATCTTCGTGTTGCCGACGAAAAGGGGGCAGAGCGGGGGGTCCGTGCGAAGTTCGACGGTCATCGGGTGCTCCGGGGCATCGGGTGTTCCCTGGCCTTGGCTGACGTCCATGGTCGAGGCCGGGCGACCGGCGGACGAGACGGCCGCGCGGCGGCGTTCTGGCCCGTAGCCTAGCCGGCCGGCACGGGGGGTCGAGCCCACCCCGGCGCGGCCTCCCCGGCGCCGCTGCCTAGGGGACGGCGGGGCCGAAGGATGTCGTTCCGGTCGGGGGAAGGGCGGCAGCGAAGGTTTGCCCCCCTCCCCCCGCCCGGATAGGTTGCGGCCTTCATGAGCCGGGTCACCCGATACATCGCGAAGCAGATCGCGCTCTCGCTCCTCGCCGTCACGGTGGGGCTGGCGGCGCTCATCTGGCTCACGCAGTCGCTGCGGTTCATCGAGCTGGTGCTGAACCGCGGCCTGTCCTTCGGGGTGTTCCTGCGGCTGACGGGGCTGCTGCTGCCCTCCTTCTTCGCGGTGATCCTGCCGATCACGACCTTCGTCGTGACGCTCTTCGCCTATGTCCGGCTCCAGACCGACCGGGAGCTGGTGGTGATGCGGGCGGCCGGGCTGTCGGACTGGCGGCTGTCGCGGCCGGCGCTGCTGATCGCGGTGCTGGCGACGGGGGTCGGGCTGTTCCTGCAGCTCTGGCTCGTGCCGGTGTCCCACGCCGCCTTCCGCACCTGGCAGTTCGAGATCCGCAACCAGATGGCCGCGGTGCTGCTGCAGGAGGGGGTGTTCAGCGCGATCAGCAACGACCTGACCGTCTATGCCCGGCTGCGGGAGCGGGACGGGGTGCTGCGGGGCATCCTGGTGCATGATTCCCGGGAGACCGGCGCCCCCGTCACCATCCTGGCGGAGCGGGGGGTGATCAGCGCCACCGCGAACGGGCCGCGCGTCACGCTCTATGACGGGCAGCGGCAGCAGATGACGCGGGCCGTGCCGCCGGGCAGCCCGCCCGGCACCCCGGCGGAGCCGCGGCTGACCGTCCTCACCTTCTCGGAGAACAGCCTCGACCTCGCGCGCAGCGGGCGGGCGGAGGATGCGCGCAACCGCGACAGCCGGGAGCGCTTCGTGGACGAGCTGCTGAACCCGGACCCGGCCGAGAACCTGCCGGAGCGCGACATCCGCAAGTTCCGGGCGGAGGGGCATGGGCGGCTCTCCTCCCCGCTGACGACGCTGTCCTTCGCGCTGGTCGCCCTGGCGGCGGCGCTGGGCAGCGCCTTCCGTCGGCATGGCGGGGGGCTCTCGGCGCTGACGGCGGTGCTGGCGGTGGTGGGGCTGCTGGCGATCGGGCTGGCGGTGGGCAACCTCGCGGCGCGGGACAACCGGTTCATCCCGCTCATCTGGCTGCACGCGATCGGGCCGGGGGTGGTGGCGGCCTGGATGCTCTCGGGCGCGCCGGGCTGGCCGCGGCGGGTGCCGCCGGTGCCCGCCGCGGCACCGACGGCCCCCACCCTGCCGAAGCGCGAGGCGGCGGCGTGACCCTGCCCTTCACCTTCGGCGCCTATGTCGCGCGGCGCTTCGTCGTCTCCGCCCTGATCATGCTGACGGCGCTGACCGGGCTGGTCGCGCTGTTCGACTTCATCGAGCTGCTGCGCCGCGCCGCGACCCGGGCCGATGCGGGCTTCGCGGAGGTCTCCTCGATCGCGCTGCTGCGCGTGCCCTTCGTCGCGCTCCAGGTGCTGCCCTTCGCGGTGCTGCTGGGGGGCATCCTGGCCTTCTGGCGGCTGTCGCGCTCCTCCGAGCTGGTCGTCGCGCGGTCGGCCGGGATCTCGGCCTGGGGGTTCCTGGCGGGGCCGGTGCTGATGGCGGCGCTGCTCGGCGGGGCGGCGACGGCGGGGCTGTCGCCGCTGTCCTCCATCATGCTCGCGCGGGCGGAGCAGCTGGACGCGCTGGTGCTGCGGAACGCGCCCTCCTCCACCACCCTCGCGGGCGGGCGGCTCTGGCTGCGGCAGGGGGACCGGGAGATCGACCCGAACGGCTTCGCCATCCTGTCCGGCCGCCCGGTCGCGGCGCGGGACGCGGAGTCGATCCGCGACGGCGGCACCTTCCGGCTGGAGGAGGTGTCGTTCTGGCGCCTCTCGTCGAATGACCGCTTCCTCGGGCGGATCGAGGCGCCGCGGGCCGTGCTGCGGGCGGGGGAATGGGTGCTGGAGGGGGCGACGGCCTTCGGGGCCGACCGGCAGCCCCAGCCCCGGCGCGACCTGGCCTTCCCGACGGAGCTGACGCCGGACCGCATCGCCGACAGCTTCGCCTCCCCCGACACGCTCTCCTTCTGGTCGCTGCCGGAGTTCATCGAGGTGCTGGACAATTCCGGCTTCTCCTCCGTGCGGCACCGGCTGCACTACCAGTCCCTGCTGTCCCTGCCGGTGCTGGCGGTGGCGATGGCGCTGCTCGCCGCCGGCTTCTCGATGCGGGAGGCGCGGCGGGGCGGCGTCGCCGGGATGCTCGGGGCGGGGGTTGCGGCCGGCTTCGCGCTGTTCATGCTGGACCGGGTTACCGGCGAGTTCGGGGAGACCGGGACCCTGCCCGTGGTCCTGGCCGCCTGGGCCCCCGCCGCGGCCGGATTGATGTGCGCCCTCGCCCTGTTGCTGCACCTGGAGGATGGATGACCGAGGAGCGAGGAATGGGCGGGCCGCGGCCGGCCCCGCGCCGGGTGCCCCGCCGCGGCCGCCCGGCGCCCCGCCCCACCCCCCTGTCCCGGCGCGCCGGGCTGCTGGGGGGCGTCGCCTTTCTCGCGCTGATGGCGCTCGCCTCCCCGGTCGGGCAGCTCGGGCAGGCGGCGGCGCAGAGCGGGCTGGGCGGTGCCTTCAACCCCACGCAGTTCCGGGACGCCGAGTTCCCCGGCGCCGCGGCCGCGCCCGCGGGCCGTGCTTCCGGCCCCGCGGGCCTGGGCACCAGCCGGTCCCCGCCGGTGGACCGCAACGCCCCCGTGACCTTCACCGCGGAGAGCGTGGAGTACGACCAGGGCGAGAACCGCGTCACCGCGACGGGCAAGGTCGAGGCCTGGCAGGGCGACCGCATCCTGCGCGCCGACCGCTTCACCTATGACCGCAACACCGGCGTCGCGGTCGCCGAGGGCAATGTGGAGCTGCTGGAGCCCGACGGGCAGGTGCTGTTCGCCGACCGGGCCGAGCTGCAGGGCGGCATGCGGGAGGCGGTGGTGGACGGGATGCGCGGGCTTCTCGCGCAGAACGGGCGGGTGGCGGCGAACGGCGCCCGCCGCACCACGACCGAGAGCGGGGCGACGATCACCGACCTCGCGCGCGTGGTCTATTCGTCCTGCGACCTCTGCGCCGAGAACCCGGCGGAGCCGCCGATCTGGCAGATCCGCTCCCGCCTCGCGACGCAGGACGGGGAGGCGCGGCGCATTCGCTTCCGCGACGCGACGCTCGACGTTGCGGGCTTCCCGACGCTCTACACGCCCTACATCTCGATGCCGGACCCCTCCACGCCGCGGTCCTCCGGCTTTCTCTCGCCCTCCTTCGGGCAGACGCGCTTCCTCGGGCTGTTCACGGAGATCCCCTATTACTGGGCGATCGACGACAGCAGCGACGCGACGATCACGCCGCTGATCTCGACGAACCAGGCGCCGGCGCTGAACCTGGCGTATCGCCGCCGCTTCAACTTCGGCGAGCTGAGCATCGAGGGCTCGGCCGGTTATCTCCGGCGCGAGGGGGAGATCACCGAGGACGGGTTCGGCGGATCGATCCGCGCCCGCGGCCTGTTCAACATCGACGAGAACTGGCGCGCCGGCTTCACCCTCAACCGCGCCTCTTCCGAGAGCTATCTCCGCGCCTTCCGCCAGCCCTTCGCGCGCGTGCTGACGAGCACCGCCTACACCGAGGGGTTCTGGGGCACCGAGGCCTATGCGCGGGTGGAGGGTCTGGCCTTCCAGGGGCTGCGCAGCCAGGACGACGTGGGGCTCGTCCCCTTCGTGCTGCCGAACATGTACTACCAGCACGTCTTCGGGCGGGATTCGATCGGCGGGCAGCTGACGGCCGACGTGACCGCGTTCAACATCTACCGCGACGCCGGCACCAAGACGCGCCGCGCCGGCACGCGGCTGAACTACGACGTGCCGCGCATCGACAACATCGGCGGCGTCTGGACCTTCCGCGCCCAGCTCGACGCGCTGGGCTACAACGCGGACGACGTGAATCTCTCGCCCAACTTCTCCTCCAACAGCACGCTGAACGAGGCGACGGGGAATGTCCGCGTCGCCATCGACTGGCGCCTGCCGATGGTGCGGGAGGTGACGGAGTTCGGCGGCGGGCTGGGCCAGCAGCTCATCGAGCCGCGGATCCAGATCGTGACCGGTCCGAACATGGGCCGGCAGAGCCGCATCCCGAACGAGGACAGCCTCGACTTCGAGTTCACGGACGCGAACCTCTTCGCGCTCAACCGCTTCGTCGGGCGCGACCGGCAGGAGGGCGGGACGCGGGTGGACGCGGCGTTCCGCGCCGCCTGGCTGTTCCCGAACGGGGGGCAGATCGAGGGGCTGGTCGGCCGGTCCTTCCGCGCCTCCCGCGAGGAGGTGTTCGAGGCCCGGTCCGGGCTGCGGGACCAGGAATCCGACTGGGTCGGCCGCATCCGCGTGCAGCCGACGCCCTGGCTGAACGTCGTCGCCCGCGCGCGGCTGGACGGGGAGACGCTGGACCGCCGGATGCTCGATACCCAGGCGAATCTCGGGCTGGAGCCGCTCGGGCTCGGCCGGACCTCGCTGAACCTCGGGTATGTCTACAACATCCCGCTGACCATCCAGTCGCCGCGCCGCTACACGCGGGAGGTCTATGGCGGGGCGCAGACCCAGGTGAGCCAGTTCTGGCGCGCGGGCGTCTTCGGGCGCTACGACATCGAGGACCGGCGGGGCGTCGCGGTGGGCATGAACCTGACCTACGAGGATGAGTGCCTCATCCTCGACGGGCGGTTCTACCAGTCCTACGCGCAGAACCCGACGACGCTGCAGGACTATCCGTCCGGCACGGTGCTGCTGCTGCGGATCGGGCTGAAGACGATCGGCGACTTCGGCATCCGGGCGCTGTAGGCGGCTGACCGGGGCGCCGGCGGTGCGGCAGCGGCCGGTTCAGCGCGCCCTCCGGCGCGGGGGCGATGGCGCCGGCGGGCTTTCCTGTTCGGGCGTGCGGGCCGCGCCCGTCCGCCTCGTCCTGCAAGGCGCGCTCGCGGCCGTCCTCATCGCCCTGACCGCCTCGCCTGCCGCGGCGCAGGCGCCGGGCGAGCTTCTGCTTCCCGTCACCCCGGCCTGCATCTCGTCGTCCTTCGGCGCGCGGCCGGCGGGCGGGCCCCGCGCCTCCCGCGTCCATAACGGGATGGACCTGCCCGCCCCGGCCGGGGCCTGGGTCCGCGCGGTCGGGGCCGGGCAGGTGGTTGGCATCCGCCGGCTTGGTGCGCGGGGGCTGGAGGTCGAGCTTCGGCACCCGAATGGGTGGCGGACGGTCTACGCGCATCTCGGCAGCGTCGCGCCGGCCCTGGCCACGGGCCGGCGCGCCGTGGCGGCGGGCGAGGCGCTCGGGCGGGTGGGCCGGACGGGCGTCACCTATGGTACGCATCTTCATCTGGAGCTGGTGATCGATGGGGCGCGCGTTGATCCGGCGCCGCATTTCCGGGTCGGGCGCTGCGGCGGGTAGCGGCCGGGCTTCTTGGCGCGGGCGGACTGCCGTGCATGCCGGCCGGCGCGTCGTCGGGCCCGGTGATACCCTGCCCTGTCAGCGGAGGGCGGCGCGATGCCGATGCGGGTGGCGGTCGTGGACATCACGACCCTGGACGTGGATGCGATCGTCAACGCCGCGAATGAGCGGCTCGCGGCCGGGGGCGGGGTGTGCGGGGCCATTCACCGGGCGGCCGGTCCCGGGCTGGAGGCGGCCTGCCTGGCGATCGAGGACCGTCCGGTTCCCGTCGGCGAGGCCCGGCTGACGCCGGGCTTCGGGCTGCGCGCCCGTTCCGTGATCCATGCCGTGGGTCCGGTCTGGTATGGCGGCGACCGGGGCGAGGCGGAGCGGCTGGCGGCCTGCTACACGAGCAGCCTCGCGCTGCTGCGGGGCGCCGGGGGGCGGTCCATCGCGTTTCCGGCGATCTCGACGGGCATCTTCGGGTATCCGCCACCGCGGGCGGTGGACGTGGCGATCGGCGCCGTCCGGGCGGATCTGGCCGCGCATGGGGATGTCGAGGTGGTGTTCGCCTGCTTCGACGAGTGGAATGCGGAGCTCTATGCCGAACGGCTGACGTCGCCGTCCTGACGGGGCCCCGGGCTCCGTTCGCCTTGTCTCTGCAACGGGGCTGGAACGGCCGCCGATCGCGCGGCTGGGGATCGTGGCCTGTCGACGGGAATCCTCGTTCTCCGAGGCCGCTCCGGGCCGGGAACCTCGGACCCCGGCGGTCTGAGCGCTGTCCCTGCAAGCGGTGGCACCTCGTCCGGATCGGACGGGCTGAACGGATCGTGGGGTCCGGGGGGCGCGTTCGCCCCCGGGCGGAGGGTCCGGGAGGCGGCGCCTCCCGGTGGTGCTCCTTCAGGAGGCGTGTCTGACACGCTGGCGTCAGGAGCGGCTGGCTGCCGCGCTCCGGAGGGCCTGGGGCATCGTCTCCAACGGGGTGGGCGCGCCGGAGGCGAGGTCGCGGTCGGCGCCCATACGGATGTCCGAACGCAGGGCGGTGGCGTAGGCGACGATCATGCTCGCGATCCAGGCCCAGCAGGCGAGGTCGAGGGGTGTCCAGGCGTCGAGGAGTGGCGCGGCGAGGTGCGCGGGCGGCAGGAGGGCGAGGAGGGCCGACCCGGCGGCGAAGATGGCGCGGAGTTCCGTGGTGCCGACGGGGCCGGCGGAGAGGTCCAGGATGCCGGTCACGGCCAGGCGCGCGGTGGCGAGGTTCACGAGCATGAAGTGCAGGGCGAGGGCGAGGAACGGCAGCGCCGGCCAGAGCAGTCCGGACTGGGCGAAGCCGGCGGCGACGGCGAGGTAGCCGGGCATGTCCAGGCCGTTGTCCAGGAGGTAGCCTCGGCAGGGACGGTTCGCGCCCCGGTGGCGGGCGAGGCGGCCGTCCAGGGAATCTCCGGCCCAGTTGAGGGCAAGGCCGAGGACCGCCAGCGCCCAGAAGAGGGGGTGCCGCTGGGCGAGGGCGAAGCCCAGGCCTGCCAGCGCGGCACCGGCGAGGCCGAGCGCGGTCAGCCCGTCCGGCGTGACCCAGCCCGGGAGGCGGGGGAGCAGGGCGTCGAGGGCGCGGGACTCCGGGGCGGCGAGGAAGCCGCCGTTGCGGCGCTGCGGCGTCATCCGCGCCCCAGAGGGCGGAGCGCGGACAGCGCGGCCTCGATATCCTCCGGGCCGTGGGCGGCGGAGGCGAAGAAGCGCAGGCGGGCCTCGCCCTTCGGCACGCCGGGCGAGAGGACGGGGAAGGCGAGGACGCCGCGCGCCTCGAGGGATTGGGCGGCGCGGAGGGTTTCGAGGTCGCCGCCGAGGATGACGGGGACGATGCCCTCTCCCCAGGCCGGGCCGGTGTCGAGGCCGAGGGCGCGGGCGCCGTCGCGCAGGCGGCGGCTGTTCCCGCGCAGCCGGGCCACGCGTTCGGGCTCGCGCCGGAGGATGCGCAGGGCGGCGAGGGAGGCGGCGGCGGTCGGGGCCGGCATGCCGACGCTGTAGACGAGGCCCGGCGCCCGGGCGCGCAGGATGTCCACCAGGGCGCGGGAGCCGCAGACATAGCCGCCGCAGCCGACGAGCGTCTTGGAGAGGGTGCCGAACCAGATCTCGACCGCGTTCGGGTCCAGGCCCGCATGCTCCGCGATGCCGCGGCCGGTGGCGCCGAGCACGCCGAGGGCGTGGGCCTCGTCCATCATGAGCCAGGCGCCGTGGCGGTCCTTGATGCGGACGAGCTCGCGCAGGTCCGGGCCGTCTCCGGACATGGAGAAGAGGCCCTCCGAGACGATCAGCACCTTGTCGTGCAGATGCCGGGTGCGTCGGAGCTGTTCGTCGAGGTCGTCGAGGTCGTTGTGGCGGAAGGAGCGGCGCGCGGCGCGCGAGGATTCGGCACCTAGGACGAGGCAGTTGTGCGCGAGGGCGTCGTGCAGGACGAGGTCGCGCGGTCCCATCAGCGTCAGGATCACGGAGATGGCGGCGGCGTGGCCGCTGACGAAGGCGACGCCGGCGGGCACGCCGTAGAAGTCCGCGAGCGCCTGTTCCAGCGCGCCGTGCACCGGGCGTTCGCCGGAGGTGATGCGGCTGCCGCCGACGGAGGTGCCCCATTCCCGCGCGGCCTCCGCGTGGGCGGCGATCACCTCGGGGTGCTGGCTGAGGCCGAGGTAGTCGTAGTTCGTGAAGTTGTGGAGCGGTGCGCCGTCCAGGCGGATGACCGGGCCGTCCTGGGCTTCCCGGACGCGGTAGTAGGGATCGCGCAGCCGGAGCATCGCGCCCCAGCGCCGCTCCGATTCCACCTCCCGGTGGAGGGGGTGGTCGAGGAAGGGGTCGGAGGGTGCCGCCGCCGCGCGCGGCAGGAGGCGGAGGCGCGCGGGGCGCGTCACCGGCCCGCGCCCGCGGCGGTGCGCGGGGCGGTCGGCGCGGGCGGGTCCTGCTGGACTGCGCGAGCCGTCCCATCGTCGCCCGCCGCGGGCAGGAGGGCGGGAAGGAGGCTTCCGGCCAGTTGGCGGGCCGTCCGGGTGCTGCCGAGGGCGGCGAGCGCGGTCAGTTCGGCTCCCGTGCGCTTCTCCAGGCCCAGGCGAAGCTCCAGGGCCATGAGGGAGTCGAGGCCGAGGTCGATCAGGGCGCGGTCGGGGTCCACCTCGGTGACGGGGAGGCGGAGGATGGCGGCGACCTCCTCGCGGATCGCGTCCACGAGGCGCTCTGCCGCGGCGTCCCGGGAAAGGCCGGTGAGGTCGAGGCCGGCGCCGCTCTCCTCCTCCGCCGCCGCCGTCGCGAAGAGGCCGGCGAAGAGCGGGGCGCGGAGGGTGGCGAGCTTGCGCGCGCCCGGCGTCCAGCGCAGCACGGCGTAGCCGCTCACGGCCGGGGCGGCGCGCGGGTTCTCCAGCAGGCGGCCGAGATGGTCCAGCGCCTCGGCCGCGGTGACGCCGGCGACGCCCGTGGTGGCGCGCAGGCGCTCGGCGAGGCCGCCGGTGCGCGCGACCACGCCGGTGTCGGAGATGGCGCCCCAGCAGACGGCCAGGGCCGGCACGCCGCGGCCGCGCAGCTCGGCCACCGCGCCCTCCAGGAAGGCGTTGGCGGCGACGTAGGCCCCCTGCCCCGGGCTGCCGACGAGGGTCGTGGCCGAGGAGCAGGCGACGAGATACTGCAGTTCGTCCTCGCCGAGGGCGCCGGCGACGGCGCGGATGCCCTCCACCTTCGGGGCGAGCACGGCGTCCAGGCTTCTCGCCGTCACGCCGGAGAGCAGCCCGTCCTCCAGCACCATGGCCGCGTGGACCACGCCGGCAATGCCGCCATGCGCGGCGCGCCAGCGGGCGAAGGCGGCCGTGACGGCGGCGGTGTCGGTGACGTCCAGGCCTTCCGCGGCGAAGACGATGCCGCGGGCGCGGAGGGCGTCCACTGCCGGAAGCTCCGCCGCGCCGATCGTGCCGCGGCGGGAGGCGACGACGACGTGGCGCGCGCCACGGTCCGCGAGCCAGAGGGCGGTGGCGAGGCCGAAGCCGCCGGTGCCGCCGAGCACCACATGGGCGCCCGGTGCGGGCACGAAGCCCCCGCCCGCGGGGCGGCGGTCCTGCCCGCGGCCGGCGGGGCGGATGACGATCTTCCCGACATGGCCGGAGGCCTGCATCAGCCGGAAGGCGTCGCCCACCGCCGTGCCGGGGAGGGCGAGGCAGGGGAGCGGCCGGATGGCGCCGCTCTCCACGGCCGCGCAGGCGGCGCGGGCCGCGCGCATCGCGGCCTCCGGCGCATGGGCGAGGAACTGGTCGAGATCCACGCCGAGGAAGGCGAGGTTGCGCGCGAAGGGGCGCAGCCCGATGCGCGTGTTCTCCAGGAAGTCGCGCTTGCCGAGTTCCACGAAGCGGCCGAAGGGGCGGACGAGGCGCAGCGTCTCCCGCATGGCATCTCCGGCGACCGAGTTCAGCACCACGTCCACGCCGTCCGACACGGCGCGGACCTGCGCCCCGAAGTCGGCGGCGCGGGAATCCACCACGGCGTCGGCGCCGAGGCGGCGGAGGAGGTCGCGCTTCTCCGGCGTGCCGGCGGCGGCGATCACGCGGGCGCCGAGGTGCCGCGCGATGCCGAGGGCGGCGAGGCCGACCGCGCCCGCGCCGCCGTGGATCAGCACGGTCTCCCCGCGTTGCAGGGCGGCACGGTCCACCAGCGCGTGCCAGGCGGTGGTGAGGGCGACCGGGAGGGACGCGGCGGCCTCCGGCGACAGGCCGGCGGGGGCGCGCAGGAGGGAGGCTGACGGCACGGTCAGGTGGGAGGCGAAGGCGTCCTGGGCGAAGCCCATGACGAGATCGCCCGGGCGCCAGGGGCCGTCGCCGCCGGACAGGACGTGGCCCGCGAACTCGAAGCCGAGGCTGCCGGCGGTGAGGCCCTCGCCAAGGATCTCCTCGTCGAGGAGGCCGAGGGCGAGCATCACGTCACGGAAGTTCAGGCCGGTGGCGGCGACGGCGACCTCCACCTCCCCGGGGCCGGGGGCGCGGCGGGGCTCGACCTCCCAGATCAGGTCGTCCAGCCCGCCGGGGCCGCGGCGGAGCACCGTTCTCTCGCCGGGAGCGGGGGCGCGGAGGGATGGCCGGGCGCGGCGGGCGCGGGGGACCTGCACGCCATGGGGGCCGATGACCAACTCCCGCTCGGGCGAGGCGGTCTCCAGATGGGCGCGCAGGGCCTGCGCGGTCGCGATGGGTGTGGCGCCGCGGGGCAGCACGGCGTGGACCTCGACGGCCGGGGTCTCGTTGGCCAGGGTGCGGGCGGTCGCGCGGGCGGCCTCGGCCGGGGCGCCGCCGCCCTCGCAGAGCACGACGAGGCGGGCGCCCGGGGTGTCCGAGAGGTGGGCGGCGGTGTCCCGCAGCCGCAGGATGCGCTGTCGCAGGGCGGCCAGTTCGCCGGAGACGGGGCCGGCCTCCAGGTCCACCACCACGGGGGGATGGGCCGGCGCGGCGGGATCGTCGTCGCGCTTCGGGCCGGCGCCCGCGTAGGGGATCAGATCGAAGGTCGGGAGCAGTTCCCGCGCGCGGGCCAGAGCGGCCTCGCGGACATGCAGGACGAGGTGGCTTCCGGCCCCTGCGCCCGCCTCGCCGGGTGGTTGCGGCCGCTCCTTCGCGGCGACGGGCGCGCGGCGGCCGGTCTCGGCGCCCGCGAAGACCAAGAGGCCGGCGCCCGAGGCGTCGAGCTCGCTCCGGAGCACGGGGCCGAGGCCGGCCTCCTCGGCCGCGCGGGCGGTTTCGGCCGGGAGGGGCCACTGGCCCACGGGGGCGTCCGGGGTGGGGGTGAGGTCCCACCAGCCCGCCTCGGCCGCGTGGAGCAGGTCGAGGACGGGCGCGTGGGGCGGGATGCCGATCAGCACCGGCGGGCCGCCGAGGCCGCGAAGCTGCTCCAGCGGCGAGGGCGAGGCGGCGTCCAGCGGCGACGTGGCGACGCAGGCAACGAGTTCGGGCGCGGCGTGCGGCGGGGCCGGGGCGCGGGTGGCGTCGCGCAGGCCGACGAGCCCGCGCGCGCCGAGGCGGGCGAGGGTCGCCTCGGCCCGAGGGGGATCGGCGGAGAGCACCTCCAGGGCGAGGCGTCCCTCGCGCAGGGCGGGCAGGAGGCGCGGCAGCAGGCCGGCCAGCCCGGGTTCCAGGAGCGCGACGCGCAGCGGGAGCGCGAGGCCGTCGGCCGCCGCCTCGATCGCGGCGGCGACGGCGTCCAGGGTGGGCGCGGTCAGGCGGGAATGGGCGAGCCAGTGCTCCGCCAGGGCCGGCCGGGGCGCGGCCGGGGTGCCGGTGCGAAGGAAGCGGGCGAGCTCGCCCTCCGCCCAGGCCATCCAGCGCAGGTCGGCCACCGCCTCCGGGTGGCTCCGGGCGAGGGCGGTCAGGGCGGCGCTCTCGGCGGCCGGGACGGAATCGTGCCCTGCGGTGCGCGGGGGAGTGGTTTCGCGCAGCAGGTCCTGGAGGAGGTGCCAGAACGGCCGCGCGGCCGGTGCGACAGTGGCTGGGGCGACGGTGGCCGGGCTGGGCTCCTCCGCGGCGGGGTCGCCGGCTCCGTGAAGGAGTTCGGCGGCGGTGGCGCGGGCCCAGGCGTCCATCGCGGCGGCCACGGGATCGGCGGGGGCCGGCACGGGGGCGCGGTGCGGGCGGCGCAGGGCGTCGTGGAGGGCGGCGCGGTGAGCGCTCTCGTCGGCGGGGTGGATGTGGACGATGCGGTCCTCGTCGCGCCAGGTGGCGTGGACAACGCGGCGCATCACCACGCCCTCCGCCCGCGCGAGGAGGTCGCCCTCCGCGCCGAGGAGGTCGAGGTCCACGACGCGGGTGCCACGGGTCCGGCGTACCACCCGGGCAACGGCCCGGGCGGGCGGGCGCCGCGGCCCGAAGAGCGAGAGACGGCCGATGCGGACCGGCAGTTCGCCCACCGCCGCGTTCGGCACGGGTGCGAGGTCGAGGAAGAGGCCGTGGAAGGCGGCGTCGAAGGCGGCGGGGTCCGTGACCATGACCGGCGCGAAGGCGCCGAGGTCGAGGGGGGCTGGACGAAGCTCCGACACGAAGGCGTCCGCGCCGCGGCGGAGCGCGGCGACGGCGCGGAAGGCGCCGCGGTAGTCGAGCCGCGCGCGGGCGGTGGCGGCGTAGACCGCGGGGGCGTCCACGGGCTCGGTCAGGCCGGGTGGTTCGGTGGGGTTGGGGGCCGGTCCGGTCAGGACCTGCAGGGTGCCGCGGGCGTGCAGGACGAAGCCCTCGCCCTCCGCGAAGCGACGGCGGGAGCGGATGGCGACGGAGCGCTCCGCCTCGTCCCAGGCGATGCTGAGTTCGCGCGCGACGCCCGGCTCCAGCACCAGGGCGCGCAGGATGTCGAGGTCGTGCAGGCGCAGCCGGGCGGTGCCGAGCGCCTGTTCGCCGACGGCGGCCATGATCTCGATGAAGCCGGTGGCGGGGAAGACCGCCTGCCCGTCCACGCGGTGGCCGCCGAGGAAGGGAAGGGTTTCGAGGCTGATGGCGTGGCGCCACTCCGCGCCGCCGGGTGCGACCCTCATCCCGGCCAGCGGGTGGCAGGCCGCGCCGCCGAAGGCGCCGCCATAGAGGCCGTAGGCTTCCGGGGTCGGCTCGATCCGGAAGTCCTGGCGGTGCCAGCGCATGGTGGGGAGGCGGAGGGAGCCGCCCCTCCCCTCACCCCAGCCCGCGGGGACGGCACCGCGCGACACCGCCTCCGCGGCCACGCGGCGGACGGGATCGCCGGGCTCCGGCGCGCCGGTTGTCAGGCTGGGCATGACGGCGGCGGGCCGGCCGGCGCGGCGGGCGACCTCCGCCATCGCGTTGCCGAGGAGCGGGCGGGGGCCGATCTCGATGAAGAGGTCTGCGTGGTCCAGCGCGGCCTCCACCGCGCGGGCGAAGAGCACGGGGCGGCGGATGTTCGACCACCAGTAGGCCGCGTCCATCGTCGTTCCGGCCAGGGGGGCGCCCGAGACGGTGGAGATAAGGGGGATGTCGCCCGGTCGGGGCGAGAGTTCCGCCAGCGCGGCGATGATGGACTCGCGCGCCGGGTCGAGCAGCGCGTGGTGGAAGGGGTAGTCGATGTCCAGCGGCAGGGCGGGGATGCGCGCCCGGCGGGCCGCGGCCACGGCGGCGCGGACCGCGTCCGGCGGGCCGGAGAGGGTGGTGGAGGAGGGCGCGTTCTCGGCGGCGATCTCCAGGCCGGTCAGGCCTTCCTCCGCGGCCAGGCGCGCGGCCTGGGCGGCGTCGCAACCGAGCACGGCCATGCGGCCCTGGCCGCGCACGGCCTCCTGGCCCGCGCTGCGGGCGGCGATGAGGCGGGCGGCCTCCGTGCGGCCGAGGATGCCGGCGGCGGCGGCGGCCGCCACCTCGCCCACGGAATGGCCGAGCACCAGGGCGGGGCGGATACCCTGCGCGGCGAGCGCGTCCACGAGGGCGATCTGCACCGCGTAGAGGGCGGGCTGCGCGGCGGAGGTGGCGGCGAGGCGGTCCTCCGCGTCGTCGGCCCACAGCGTCCCGACCGGACAGGGGCCGCCCGCGGCCCGGATGAGGGCGGCGGTCGCCTCGAAGCTCGCGCGGAAGGCCGGGGCGTGATCCCAGGCCTGCCGCGCCATGCCCGGGTACTGGCAGCCATTGCCGGTGAACACGAAGGCGGTGCGGGCGCGGGGGGCGACGGCCTCGCCGCGGCGGAGGAGGCCGGGGGCGGTCCCGCGGCGCAGGAGGGCGGCGACGTCGGGCGTCTCCGCGGGGTCGATCACCAGGCGGTGGCGCAGCAGGTCGCGCGTGCCGGACGCCGCGCGGGCGACGGCGGCCGCGCCGTCCCGTTCCACCGCGTCGGCATAGGCGGCGGCGACGCCGGCGAGCGCCTCTCGCGTGTGGGCGGAGATGACCAGCAGCTCGCCCGGGCCTGCCGCGTCGGACGGAGCGGGTTCCGGGAGGCCTTCGAGGATCGCGTGGGCGTTGGTGCCGCCGAAGCCGTAGTTGCACACCCCGGCCAGCAGCGGTCCCGATCCGGGCAGCGCCCGTGCGTGTGCCGCGGCCTCGAGGTTGTAGCCGGCGAGGTCGATGGCGGGGTTCACCGCATCCAGGTGCAGCGTCGCCGGCAGGTGACGATGGCGGAGCGCGAGCACGGTCTTGGCGAGACCTGCGAGGCCGGACGCGCATTCGAGATGGCCGATGTTCGACTTCACCGAACCGATCGGCAGCGGCACGGTGCGGCGCCGGCCCAAGACCTCGCCGATCGCGCGCGCCTCCACGGGATCGCCGACGAGGGTGCCGGTGCCGTGCGCCTCCACGAAGGAGAGCGCGTCCGGGTCGATCCCGGCGCGATCGTAGAGGGCCGCGAGAAGGTCGCGCTGGCCCTCGGCGGAGGGCAGCGAGATGCCGTTCGTGCGGCCATCCGAGTTCACGCCGACGGCGCGCAGGCGGGCGCGGGCGGGAAGGCCCTTCGCCTCCGCGCGTCCGAGCACGACGGCGACCGCGCCTTCCGCGCGCACATAGCCGTCGGCGCGCGCGGAGAAGGGGCGGCAGCGGCCCGTGGGGGAGAGCATGCCCGCGCGGGAGAAGCCGACGAAGGGCGCGGGCGAGGAGAGGATGTTCACGCCCGCGACGATCGCGAGGTCCACGTCGCCGCGCTCGATCGCTGTGGCCGCCTGGGCGAGCGCGACGAGGGAGGAGGAGCAGGCCGTGTCCACCGTCAGGCTCGGGCCGGTGAGGTCGAGCGCGTAGGAGATGCGGTTCGCGAGGATGGAGAGGCTGTTGCCGACCATGAAGTGCGGGCCGATGGCGCCGAGGTCGAGCACCGGCACGTCGGCGTAATCCGTGGAGGAAGCGCCGACGAAGACGCCGACGCGCTCGCGCGCGAGCCGCGAGGGCGGGAGGCCCGCATCCTCCAGCGCTTCCCACACCACCTCGAGCAGGACGCGCTGCTGCGGGTCCATCTGCGCGGCCTCCCGCGGGGAGAAGCCGAAGGCCGCGGCGTCGAAGCCGTAGGCGTCGCGCAGGTAGCCGCCGGCGAAGGTGTAGGCGGTACCGCGCGCCGCGCGGTCAGGGCTGAGGAAGCGCTCGGGGCGCCAGCGTCCCTCGGGCACCGTGTCGGAGACGGTGCAGCGCCCCTCGTCGAGCACGGACCAGAATGCGTCCGGGCTCTCGGCCCCGGGGAGCCGGACGGCGAGGCCGCGGATATGAAGATCGGACCGGGGCGCGCAGATCATCGGCGGATCACCCGCTGTCCGATCATTCGCGGCGGCGCGGGGAAGGAGCGGGTGGGGAAACGGCGCATCGAGCGCTGGTTGAGCACGCGTTCCCTGAACAAAAACTTAAGGAACTCGTGCGACAGACATCAGGGATTCACGAAAACGGTGAGGTTACCATGCTGCTCCGCGCAAGGTCAGATGCCAATCCGGTCCGTTCCGGATTCTTGACCGAAACGTGAGCGTGGCGGGGCTCGCCATCGTCTCGGGTGCGTCGAGCGGCATCGGCTGGCACGTCGCCCGCCTGTTGCTGGCGCGGGAGTTCACGGTGCTGGCGATCGCCCGCGATGCGGCGCGGCTGCGGTCGGCGCGTGACGCGATGGGGGACGCCGGGCCGCGCTACTGTCCGGTCGCGCTGGATGTGCGCGACGGGGCGGCGCTGCGAGAGGCCTGCGCCGGCGCGATCGCGCGGCACGGCGCGCCGCGCTGGGTGGTGGCGAGCGCCGGAATCGCGCGTCCCGGGCGCTTCCTGGACATCCCGCCCGACGAACATGAGGGCGCGTTCCGGACGAACTATCTCGGCAGCCTGCACCTCGCGCAGGCCTGCCTGCCCGCGATGGTCCGGGCGCGGGGCGGGCGGCTGGTGTTCGTGTCCTCGGCGGCGGCGCTCGGCACCTTCTACGGCTTCACGGCCTACGCGCCGTCCAAGCTGGCCCTGCGCGCGCTGGGCGACGGGCTGGCGCTGGAGATGGCGCCGCACGGCGTGGGCGTGACGACGGTCTTCCCGCCGGACACCGACACACCGCAGCTTGAGGCGGAGATGGCCCATCGTCCGCCCGTGGCGCGGGCCTATCTTCGCGGGGCGCCGGTGCTGGCCCCGGAGGCGGTGGCGCGCGCGCTGCTGGACGGGGCGGCGGCGGGGCGGCGGCATGTGACCCCGGGACTCGGCCCGACGCTCCTGCACCGGTTCCCGCGCATCGCCGACTGGATCGGCCGCCGCCGACAGGCGCGGCTGGCCGCGGTGCTGGACGCGCCCGATCCGCGGGAGGGAGGGGGGACGGCGCGAAAGCCCGTCGGTCATCAAACAGTTCTTAAGAAATGAATGCCCGAATGCCGGGGCGAGACGGGCTTCGTCTCGGATTAACCCTTCGGGCGGCCCCGCGACCGATCCGGCACACGATCAAGGAGCGATCGCCTTGAACCACATGGCCCCCGCGCAGGAACGCAGGCTGCGGCTCGCGGTGATCAGCACCTATGACGACCTCTGCGGCATCGCGGGCTACACGCGGGCGCTGGTGCCGCAGCTCGAGCCCTGGATGGAGGTGGAGGTCTTCGACCTCGACCAGTTCCTACTGCGCAGCACGCATCGCCGCATCCAGCGGCTGGCGGACCGGCACATCCGGGAGATCGCGGCCCGGCTGGGCGCGTTCGACGCGGTCAACATCCAGCTTGAGTTCGGCACGCTCGGCCTCACGCCGCCGCAGATCGTCCGGCGGATGCGGCGCCTGGCCAACGCGTCCCCGGCGCTGTCCGTGACGTTCCATACTGTGCTGGACAGCGACGGGTTCCCCTGGCCGGGCATCCTCGGGGCGGCGTCCAGCCTGCGCTTCGGGCGCGCGAAGGACATCTTCAACGCGGCGGTGCACAAGCAGCGCCTGGCCCTCGGGATGCACCGGCTGCTGCGCGCCACCCAGGCGCGAAAGCCGCTGGGGCTGATCCTGCACGGGAAGCGCGAAGCACGACTGATGCGCGACCTGCACCGGTACCGGAACGTGGAGTACCATCCGCTCTCCTTCATGCCGCCGCAGCAGGCGACGGCCATCCGCGCACAGACCGGCCGGGCGGATTTCCCGCAGCTCTCCCATCTTCCCCGCGACACGGTGCTGGTGGGGACCTTCGGCTTCGTCTCGGAGTACAAGGGGTTCGAGACGGCGATCCAGGCGTTGCGGCTGCTGCCGGAGAACCACCACCTCCTCGTCTTCGGCGGCGTGCACCCGCAGCGGATCGTGCGGCACCAGCCGATCGACCCCTATCTCGACCACCTGATGGACGAGGGGCGCATCGGCAGCTCCGTGCTGGACGTGCTGCAGGACAAGGGGGCGAGCAGGCTGCAGATCGACAGCTCCGCGGGCGCGCTGCTGGGATCGCCGCCGGATGACCTGACGCGCCGCATCCACTTCATGGGCGCCCTGCCCGACGCCGAGTTCGCGCGCGCCATGGCGGTCTGCGACGTGGTCGCCATGCCCTATCACGAGGTGGGTCAGACGAGCAGCGGCGCGCTGGCGCTCGCGCTCGACATGGGATGCCGCGTCATCGCCTCCCGCACGCGCAACTTCCTTCAGCTCGGGCGCGCCATGCCCGGGCAGATCGAGTTCTTCGACATCGGCAATTTCTCCGAGCTGGCGCAGCGCATCATGACGCCCGCGCCGCGGGTGCGGGATGTCGGCACCATGCCGTTCAACACCGCGACCAACGCCGCGATGTACCGGCGTGTGCACGAGCGGATGGCGGAGGGGCCCTGGGCGGCGCGCCATCCCGGCGCGCGGGAGGCGGTGCGGCCGCCCCTCGCTTCGTCCGTGCGGGAGGTCGCCGAGGTGGGCGAGGCCTGATGGGCCGGGTGCTGCTCACCGGCTTCTACGGCCGGGGCAATGCGGGCGACGAGGCGATCCTTCAGTGCCTGTACGAGGCGCTGGCGCCGCAACATGCGGTGGCGATCGCGACCCATCCGGCCGACACTCATCCGAGCCATCGGGACTGGTATCCTTACAACGCTTGCGTCCTGGTGGATGAGGGGTCCATCGGCCGGATGCTGGAATGGGATCCGGACGCGCTGGTGATCGGCGGAGGGGGGTTGCCGCCGGCCTTCGGCGCGCATCTCGCGCTCACCATGCGCCTGCTGGGCCGGCCGACGCTGCTGGTCGGCACGGACAATCTCGATCTCTCCCTGCCGAATCCCGAGCCGCTGGTGCTGCGCGACTACATGGCGGGGTTCCGCATCGTCAGCCTGCGCTACGAGCGGGGCGTGCAGGCGACCCGCGCGCTGGGTGGCGAGGCGGAGCACGGTGCGGACTGGGTCTTCCTGCTGCCGACCGGACCGGTGGCGATGGCCGCGGGGCAGGAAAGGGCCCCTGCCGCGGGAACCGCGCATCCATGACGCCGCTGTGGCCGCGACGATGCCCCCGATCGACCCCCGCCATTGCCTTGCTCTGCTCCGACGGCGCGTCGGGGGCGGATGGCCGCCACGGACACGCATGAGCGATCCACAGCGAACGACGGAGTTCTCCATGGCTGACGTGCAGTACGCCGAACTGGAACGGCTGCCGCGAGTAACGAGCGAGATCGCGAATGCGCGGCCGATCCTGGAGCGGTTCAGCCCCGCCCTGCCACCATCTGTCAATCTGGCCGGATTTCTTCGGGCGGCCTTCGACATCGCGGACGTGCTGCGCACCCACGGCTTTCGCCGCGAGGCCGGTCAGGTCGATGCGCATCTGCGATACCTGGCGGCGAAGGCCCGGACGGAGCCAGACAGTATCCGCGCGGGCGAGCCTTTCGGCGTTCATCCGCAGGTGGTCGTGGACGCAGTGCAGAACATCACGGCCGTGATCGCGGCAGCCTCCGATGCACAATCGCGGTCCCGGCCGGCCGGCGACTCCGCCGTCCCGGCCGGGGTCATGGAACTGATCGAGGCGGCCGAGCGGCAGCTTCAGGGTTGGTGCTCGCGCCAGAAGTCACTCGCGATCGTCTCGGCCGTCCTCGACCTTCGCCCGGAGGTCTGCGTGGAGATCGGCGTCTATGGCGGGCGGTCCGCGGTGCCCTGCGCCGCGGCCCTTCGTCACCTCGGCCAGGGGGTGCTCTACGGCGTCGAGAGCTGGAGTCCCGCGGTCGCCGTGGAGCATCCGACGACGCCGGTGAACGATGCGTGGTGGTCCAACCTGGACCTGGGCAGCATCAAGGAGAACTTCTTCCGCTTCGTGGTGGAGCAGGGGCTGACGCGGCAGATCCGGATCGTGGAGGCACCGTCCGCGAGGGCGCACCACCTTTTCGGGGAGATCGACTTCCTGCACATCGACGGAGCTCACTCCGTCGTCAATGCGGCGGAGGACGTCATCCTCTATGCGCAGAAGGTGCGGCGCGGGGGAATCGTGGTGTTCGACGACGTGAACTGGGCGACGACGGCGCCCGCGATGGGAATCCTGCAATCTCTCTGCGAAACGGTGGAGGAGCTGACGGACCCGGCGACGGGCAAGCCCCTATGCGCCTTCCTGCGCCGCCTGTGAGTCCGGGATGAGCGGCGGGTTGCCGCGCGCCGGGGTCGTGATGCCGCGATGAATGGGCCGCCCCCGCCCATGATGATCTGGGCCCGACTGAAGGGAGCCCCTCGTCCCAGGTGGGACGAGGTGGGTGATGTCGCGACATGATGGGTCAGGCGACAGGCGAACTGCTGACATCTGTTGCCGGGATGGTCCGCGAAGATCGGGCCGCGGAGGCGAAGCGTCGGCTGCAGGAGGGTCTCGCCCGCGCTCCCGCGCCGCCTGGCTTCGGGGTTTTCGCCGCGGCGATCCTTCTTGGCCTGCGCGACATGCCCTTCGTCGACGAGGATGTCCCGTCGCTCGCGGTGCTCCTGCAGGAGGGAAGCTATGCCGGGCTGCCGCGCCTCGCAGGGGCGGTGCTGCGGATGGCGCGGGACCCCGCCGACGAGATGGCCCGCATGGATGCGGCGAGCTTGCTGCTGGACGCGGGCGAGCCGCACTGGGCCGAGCAGGCGATGCTCCCCGGCTGGCATCGCGACGCGAGCGCGCTGTTCTGCCGGGTCATGAGCGGTGTCTGGAACGTCCTTGGCCGCCAGGCGCTCGCCCTGGAGAGCGCCCGCGCGGCGGTGCGGCGGGAGCCGGGCCTGGCGGATTACCACGTCCACCACGCGGGCCTCCTGCTGCAAGGCCAGGAGCCGGGGAGTGCGCTTCTCGCGGCCGGACGTGCCATCGGCCTGAGGCCGGACGAGCCGGTGGCCTGGCGGCAGGCCAGCGCCGCCTTCCTGGCGATGGGCCATACCGCGGAGGCGATCGAGGCGAGCCGGCAGGCGGCGGCCCTGTCGGCCGACCAGCAGGGCTTCGCTGAGGAGGTGCTCGTCTCGGCCGGGGCTGAGGCGCTGCGGTCGGAGGCCGGGTGGGGGGAAGCCGACAGCCCGGGCGACGATGCCCCCTCCCCCGCGCGGCAATGGCCGGCCTGGGCCCGGCCGCCCGCCGTCCTGGCCGAACCCCGGCGCGACGGCCTGGCCCGCTTCGCCGCCGCCCGGCTGCGGGTCCTTGACGCCCTGATGCTCCGGGAGGCGCGCACCTTCTTCACGCACAGCAAGCTCGGCTACACCTGGGCCCTGTTCGAGCCACTGACGCATGTCTTCGTGCTGATGATCGCGATCAGCTTCCTCGGCGGCGATCATCCGCCGGTGATCGGTGACAGCCTGCCTGTCTTCTACATGACGGGCGTCCTGCCCTACCTCTTCCTCTGCCATCTCACGGAAAAGGGGATGGATCTCGCGCGGTCGCAGCGCGTGGTCCTCACCCTGCCGACCGTCAACCTCGCTGACGTGATCGCCGCCAGCCTGCTGCTGCGCGCGGCGACCGATGCGGTGGTCCTCATCGTCTCCGTGGGCGTGTTCATCGCGATCGGGATGGCGGAATTGCCGCGAGACGCCTTGTCGCTCGTGCTCGCCTATCTCCTCCTCTTCCTGCTTGGCTCCGGAATCGCCGCCGTGAACATGGCGCTGTCCACGCTGAGCAGCGTGCCGGAGAAGATCTGGCCGATCGCCCTGCGCGCCTTCTACTTCCTCTCCGGCATCTTCTATCACCCGGACGCGATGCCGACGGAGTTCCGGGAGATCGTGCTCTGGAACCCGCTGCTGCACGTGATCGAGTGGGTGCGGCAGGCCTATTTCCCGCTCTATGTCTCGCCGTATCTGGACACGGGCTATGTGTTCCGCTGCGCCGTGGCGGCGCTGCTGCTGGGCACGCTCGCGGCGGCGGCGGCCAGCCGCCGCGCGCGGCTGGTGCACTGAGGCGCGGCCGTGATCCTTCTGGATGAGGTCAGCAAGAGCTATCCGATCCATGGCGGGGGGCGACGGGAGGTGCTGCGGGACGTGTCCATTGCCCTGCCGCACGGCCGCAACATCGGCATCCTGGGCGGGAACGGGGCGGGGAAGTCCACGCTGCTGCGCCTGATCGCGGGCTCCGAGCCGCCGGATCGGGGGAGAGTACGCCGCACCTGCCGGGTGTCCTTCCCACTTGGGTTTACCGGCACCTTCCATGGCGGGCTGTCGGGGCGGGAGAACGCGACCTTCCTCGCGCGCATCTACGGGGCGGACCCGCGCGCGGTGCTCGACTTCGTGCACGACTTCGCGGAGCTCGGGCCCTATCTCGACATGCCGGTCGAGACCTATTCGGCCGGCATGTCCGCGCGCCTCGCCTTCGGGCTGACGCTGGCGATCGACTTCGACGTGTACCTGGTGGACGAGATCACCGAGGTGGGCGACGCGCGCTTCCGCGCGAAGTCGGCCCGGGCCTTCCGGGAGCGGCTGGGGCGCTCCTCCGTGATCCTCGTCTCGCACAGCAGCACCACGATCCGCGCGCTGTGCGACTGCTGCGCCATCCTCTCGGGCGGCGCGCTGCACCCCTACGAGACGGTGGAGGACGGCATGGCGGCCTATGCCGCGCTGATGGGAGTGGCCGATGCCTGAGGGACAGCTGACCGCCGAGCCGAGGGGCGAGGCCCGGCCCCTGGCGCCGATCCCGCGCGGGGAGGCGTTGCAGACGGGGAGCGGGGCGCCGCCGGTGATCGCCGTTCCCCGGCAGGCGCCGCAGCGGGCGGGCGGGACGCGCTGGATCGCCCTGCTCGGGCTCGCGGCCTTCCTGGGCTATGCGGGTTATGAGCTCGGCTGGGCGTCGGACCTCTATGCCACGGAGATCCGCTTCGCCGTGCGGCAGGCGGACACGCCGCGGCTCCAGCCCGGGCCGAGCCTCCTCGGCGGCGGGATGCTGGCGACGGTGACCGAGAGCAACGCGGTGGTGCAGTACCTCCGCAGCCGCGACGCGCTGGACGGGCTGGCGGCGCGGCTGGACCTCCGGCGGATGTTCGGCCGGGCGGAGATCGATCCGCTCTCCCGCCTCTCGGCCGACGCCTCGCCGGAGGCGCTGCTGCGGCACCTGGAGGGGCATCTCCGCCCGCATTTCGACCACACGAGCGGCATCGTCACGGTCCAGCTCCGTGCCTTCTCGGCGGAGGAGGCGCGGGACCTGGCGGTGGCGGTGGAGGCGCTGGCGGAGGCGCTGGTGAACCGCATGTCGCTGACGGCGCGGCAGGGGCTGCTGGCCGCCGTGCAGGGCGAGGCGGCGGAGGCCGAGCGGAAGCTGGCCGGGCTGCGCGACCGCCTGCGCGAGTTTCGCGAGCGGAACGCGCGGCTGGACCCTCGGCGCAGCGCCGCGGCGGCGGACGAGCTGCGGGCCCGACTGGAGACGGAGATCTCCGCCCAGCGCGCGCTGCTCGACCAGCAGCGCCGCTACCTGGCCGAGGGGGCGCCGCCCGTGATCCAGGCGCGCGAGCGGCTGGAGGCGCTGGAGCGCGAGCTGCGAGAGCAGATCCGGCGCAACACCGGCGCGGGGGACGAGGCGCTGACGGTCGCGCTGCGCGGCTACGAGGCGCTGGAGGCGGACACGCAGGCCGCGCAGAAGTCCTACGAGGCCGTGCTCGCGACGCTCGAGCGCACGCGCAGCGACGCCGACCGGCAGCAGATCTACCTCGCCCATGTCGTGCGACCCTCCCTGCCCGGTTCGCCGAGCTATCCACGGCACTGGCAGAACATCGGCACGGCGGCGGCGCTGTGCGGGCTCGGCGGGCTGCTTCTGCTGCTGCTCGTCCGCACCCTTCGGGAGCATGTGCGCTAGGCGCTGGCCGCGATCGTCCGGCGACGCGGGGCGGGGGAGCCGTCGCCCACGCGGGGCGGCGGCTGTAGAAGGAGGCGATGTCCTCCTCCGTCGATCCCCGTCCGACTCTCGCGGCCCCCGATGACGACCCCTGGCTCTGGCTGGAGGAGGTGGAGGGGGAGCGGGCTCTCGCCTGGGTCGAGGCGCAGAACGCCGCCACGCTGGGCCGCCTGGCCGATGCGCGCTTCCGGGCCGACCGGGACGCGGTGAAGGCCGCGCTCGATCGCCCGGACAAGCTGCCCTACGTCACCCGGCGCGGCGATCGGCTCTACAATTTCTGGCAGGACGCCGCGCATCCGCGGGGGATCTGGCGGCGCACCCGCCTCGAGAGCTACCGCGCGACGGACCCGGACTGGGAGGTGCTGCTCGACCTCGACGCCCTGGCGCGGGCCGAGGGCGAGGACTGGGTCTGGCAAGGCGCCACCACCCTGCCCCCGACCCATGAGCGCGGCGTGCTCAGCCTCTCCCGCGGCGGCGGCGACGCGGTGGTGCTGCGGGAATTCGATCTCGTCGCCCGGGCGTTCGTGGCGGGCGGCTTCGTGCTGCCCGAGGCGAAGGGCGGCGTGGGGTGGGTGGATGCGGACACGCTGCTCCTCTCCTCGGCCCTGGGGGAGGGCATGGCGACGCGGTCCGGCTATGCCCGCACCGTCCGGCTGTGGTCGCGCGGCACCGATCCGGCAGCGGCGGCCGTGATCTTCGCCTGCGACGAGGATCACATGGCCGCCTGGGGGAGCGTGGACCGGGAGGTGCCGGGGCGGCTGGTCTTCGCCGACCAGATCGGCTTCTACGACGCCGCGGTCCATCTCGGGGACCGGACGGGCCCGCTGCGGCGGCTCGACCTGCCCGCCGATGCCGAGCCCCGCTGGCAGCGCGGGTGGCTGGCGGTGCGGCCCCGCAACCCCTGGACGTTGGAGGGGATTACCCACGCGCCGGACACGCTGCTCGGCATCGGGCTGGACGCCTTCCTGGACGGCGACCGGCGCTTCCAGGTCTTGTTCACGCCGGGGGAGCGACGGGCGCTGGAGGGCTTCTTCTGGTGCGACGGCCGCCTGGTCGTGTCCGTGCTGGACGAGCTGCGGCCGGACTTCACGGTCCTCACCCCCGGAGAGGGGGAATGGCGCAGCGAGCGGCTGGCCGGCCTGCCGCGCACGGGGGTGGCCCATCTCTGGCCGTTGGACAGCGTGGCGGAGGAATCCGACGGGGCGCTGCTGGCCCAGGTGGAGGACCCGATCACCCCGGCCAGCCTGATGCTGACGGATACGCGGCTTTCCACGCCCGTGCTGCTACGGCGTTCCTCGCCCACCTTCGACGCCACCGGGCTCGTCGTCACGCGGCACGAGGCGGTGTCGGTGGATGGCGAGCGCATCCCCTATGTCCAGACCGGGCCGGCCGGGGAGACCGGCGCGGCGCCGGTGCACCTGTCCGGCTATGGCGGCTTCCGCGTCTCGCGCCTGCCCCATTACCAGGGGATGGCGGGCAAGCTCTGGCTGGAGAAGGGCGGCACGACGGTCGTGGCGAACATCCGCGGCGGCGGCGAGTTCGGCACGCGCTGGCACGAGGCCGGGCGGCGCGAGGGCAAGCGCCTGTCGCATGACGACTTCGCCGCGGTGGCGGCGGATCTCGTGCGGCGCGGCGTCACCCGCCCCGGGCGGATCGCTGCCGAGGGAGGATCGAATGGCGGGCTGCTGATCGCGAACATGCTGACGCGCTACCCCGAGCGCTTCGGGGCGCTGTTCTGCACCATCCCGCTGATCGACATGCGCCGCTACAGCCGCCTTCTCGCCGGGGCGAGCTGGATCGCCGAGTACGGCGATCCGGCGGACCCGCAGGACTGGGCCTTCCTGCAGCACATCTCCGCCTATCACGTCGCGGAGCCCGGGCGGGCCTATCCGCCCATCCTGATCGCCACCACCCGGCGGGACGACCGCGTGCATCCGGGCCATGCGCGCAAGATGGCGGCGAAGCTCCAGGCCATGGGCTACCCGGCCCTGTTCCACGAGCCGGCGGCGGGCGGCCACGGTTACGGCAAGGACAACGGGGAGGTGGCGGGCTTCGCAGCCCTCGGCGCCGCGTTCCTGCGCCGCGCGATCGGGTGGGAGGAGACGGTTCCGGCCTAGGGTTCCGCGCGGCGTGGCGGACGGTCAGCCGCCCGAGAAGGGCACGGGAAGGTCGAGCGCCGCCATCTTCCGCTCCAGCCCCGGGAGCGGGACGAAGGAGCCCGGACGGAAGCGGGCGGTGAAGGCGGCGACATAGGCGGCCTCGTCCGGGTAGAGCAGGTGGTCGACGAGGTGCATCCCCTTCCCCCGCGCCTCCTTGTGGGCGCGGAGGGTTTCTTCCCGGAAGTCGGGCACGCGGCCCACGAGCTTCTGCCGCGCATGGGCGCGCAGCGTGTCGAAGGGCTTGAAGTGGAAATGCGCGTTCACGAGGCGCGTGGGGACGTAGATCTGGCCGGTCTTGGACCGGCCGCGGTGAAAGCCGAGGTCAAGGTCCACGCAGGCATCGCGGGCGAAGAAGCACTTCTTCCGGCCGCCCTTGTAGACATAGCGGCCGGGCTCTCCGGGATGGTTGTCGTAGCCGCCGGCGAGGGTCAGCACGTCGGGGCAGTCGAGGTGCGGGCGCAGCTCCGCCTCGATGTCCGCCATCTCGAAGGAGACGTTGCCCTTCTCGTCCCGCACGCCGAGGAACTCGTCGCAGTCGAGCGGGAAGTAGAAGTCGCGCGGCGCCTCCGCGTCGAGCTGGCGGATCTTCGCGGCGAGGATGCCGCCCTTGTTGGCGAAGTCCTCGGGCGTGTCGAAGCGACGCTCGACGAAGACGCCCTCGGCCTCGATGCGGTCGAGGAAGGCGAGCACCTGCGGGTCGTCGGACCCGTTGTCGTGGATGAAGAGGTTCTCCCGGCCGAACTGCTCTCCGTAATAGCCGACCCAGATCGGCAGCAGATCCGCCTCGTTCTTCTGCATGAGCACGGCGGCGATCTTCATCGGAGCGTGGTTCTCCAGAAAGGCGGCGGGCTCCGCGCCCGCCTGGGTCCGAGACCGGGGCGGATCGGATTTACGCCGTCCCGCTCCGGATGACGAGGCGGGCGCCGGGCCGGATGCGGGCCTCGGCGACGCGGAAGAAGCCGTTGCGGAAGGGGATGTCCTGCTCGCCCAGGAGCAGCGGCACGGCCCCCTCGAGCAGGAAGGTCGCGGCGCCGCCGCGGTGGCGCAGCACGAGGCCCGACCCCGTCATGTCCAGGCGGGCCCGTTCCTCCCCGTCCGAGGAGAAGACGGGCCAGCGGAGCAGCACGGGCGCGTCCCAATCCGCCCATTCGTAGGTCACGGCCAGCTCGCCCGGGCGGAGGAGGTGGTGCTCCCGCACCCAGGCCGGGCGCTGGCCCTCCAGCCGGTGCTCCACCGTGAAGAGAAGGCTGTTTCCGCTGCGGCGGGGCGGGCCCGCCTCGCAGGTGGCGCGGCTGGCCGGGGTGGCGGCCAGGCTGTCGATGGGGTGGCCGTCCAGGTCGCGCTCGGTGCCCTGCGGCGCGTGCCAGGCGAGGCCGATCGCGCTCGCCGCCCGCGGGCCTTCCGGCAGCTCGTGCACGGGGTCCGGCGGCGATCCATCTCCCACAGCGAGGGAGGAGGGCTGGTCCGCGAAGTGGACGCGGATCAGCCCCCGGGGCGTCTGGCGCGGCGTCGGGGCGGTGGCGATCACCGCCTGCGTGCCGCCGGCGTTGGCGACGAACTTGTCGATGGGCGGGCCGACGCGGAGAGAGCTGTGCCCGACCTCCGCCGGGGTGGGCCGCTCCGCCACCGCCTCGGTCGCGCCGGCATGCTCATAGGCGTAGCCGAGCGCCGTGGCCGCGAGGAGGTTGTAGTTCGCGTGCATCGAGTAGTGCTCGAAGCCGTGCCGCAGCGAGGGGTGGGCGCGGTTCTTCACGACCTGGAGGTCGCCCTCCGGACGGCGCCAGAGGCGGATGGCCGCCAGGGCCCGGCGGGCGGCGCGCTTGTGGATGCCCGCCAGGGCCGCGTCGCCGGCGCGGAGGGCGCGGGCGGCCGCGATCTCGAAGATCACGCATTGCGCGGCGTCGGGCCAGGTGTGGTGGGCGCTGCGGCCGCCCGGGGCCAGCTCGCCGGTCGGGGATTGCAGCAGCAGGGAGCCGAGCGCGCCGCGGTCGAGGGCCTCTTCCAGCTCCGCGCGGGCGGGGCCGTCATAGCCCCATGCGAGCATGTCCCCGAGCCAGGCGCGGGGGAAGGCGTCGTAGGTGGTCGGGCCCTCCCCGTAGAGGCCGTGCTCGTTGCTGAACATCTTGCCCTGGCCGAGGAGGGAGTCCGCCGCGTAGCCGAAGCCCTCCCGCAGGCCGAGGGTGGAGAGCAGGTATTCGCCGGAGAGCGCCTTGCAGTTCCAGTTGGAGCCGGAGCCTCCATTCCCGCCGACGCGCTTGCGGTAGGTCTTGTACGGATCGAAGCCGCGCAGGGCGCGGACCGCCGGTTCCAGCCGCTCCGCCGGGACGCGCGGGGCGAGGAGGCGATAGGCGTGCGCGAGGGGCGAGGGGTAGAAATCCTCATGGCCCGTCGCGGCGGCCCGGCGGGACAGGGCGTCGCTCGCGTGCAGGAAGGCGCGGAGGGCGGGTTCGAGGAGTTCCGGCCGATCGCCTTCCGTGGCGGCCAGGGCGGCGGCATAGGCGAAGCAGGGCGTGGCGTACTGGAACTCGACGTGGCTGTAAGGGTCCACGATGAATCCCGCCGCGTCCTGGCAGGCGGCGAAGCGGGTCGCGCTGCCCACCACGAGGTTGAGATAGTCGCGGCGCGACAGGCCGGTCGGCGGGAGAGGTTCGTCGTCGAGCCGCTCGGCGCGCCAGGCCGCGAAGACGGCGCGCGCCCCCTCCCCGGTCTCGGGCGGAAGCTTCCACTCGTTCCGCCGCACGGTGCGGGAGAGCGCCTGGACCGCGGTGGGACCACCCCCGGCGGGTTCGGCGACGAGGCTGTTCACCGCCCAGGGCGCGCCGTCCGGCGAGAAGACGACATCCACGGGGTCTTCCGCCACCTCCACGCCGGCGGTGACGGTGGTGAACTGGCGGCCCTGCGTGGCCACGGACGGAATTTCGCCCGCGGCCCCCGCGATCCGGATGGTGGTGCCCCGCGGGACACCCTTTCCGTCGCCGCAGGAGATGGAGAGGCGCCAGGCGCCGGGAGGCAGGGAGATGCGCAGGGTCGCCAGCCCCGCCCCGACGGTGACGGCGCGCCTGAAGGGGTCGTCCACGTCGCGCTCGACGGCCTTGAGGCCGCGCGGAGCCACCCAGCCATAGCCGGTCTTCGGGCTGTAGCGCGTCTCCGGCAGGACCCGGACGTAGCCCTTGGGCAGGGGACCGGGGCCGAGCAGGAAGCGCCGGGGGCGCGGGAGGGCGGGGAAGGTCCCCTCCCCCACGGTCCCGGCGGCCGGGGCGGCGTGCGCGGTCACGGCCCGGCCCCGGCCGGGGCCTCGGCCCGGTCGGCGCGGGCCCAGGCGGCCAGGGCGGCGATCCCCTCCTCCACGCTCACGCGGGGGGACCAGCCGAGCAGCGCCCGCGCCCGGGCGGTGTCGGCCACGGCGTGCCGCACGTCGCCCGGGCGGAAGGTGCCGGTGACGCGCATGCAGGTGGAGGGGTCGCGCCCCGTCTCCCGCGCCAGCATCCGCGCGACCTCCTGGATCGAGACGCCGCGGCCGGTGCCGATGTTGATCGGCGCGTCGTCCAGGCGTTCCGCCTCCGCGGCCATGACCAGGGACCGCACGACGTCGTCCACGAAGACGAAGTCCCGGACGATCTCGCCGTCCTCGTAGATGTTCAGGTCGCCGCCGCGCAGCAGCGTCTCGATGAAGACCGACAGCACGCCGGTGTAGGGATTCCGCAGCGACTGGCCGGGGCCGTAGACGTTCTGGAAGCGCAGGATCGCGAGCGACCAGCCCGCCGCCGCGGCGCATTGCTGGAGCATGTGCTCCTGCATGAGCTTGCTGGAGGCGTAGATGGAGGCCGGACGGGGCGGGCAGGTCTCGGGCGTCGGGATGGGCCGCGTCGCCGGGCCCTCCGGCAGGACCGGGGCGAAGCGGCCGGCGGCCATGTCCTCTATGGCGCGGGCGGGCGGCACGGCGAGCCCGCCGGCGGCGTCGAGATAGGCGCCCTCCCCGTACACGGCGCGGGTCGCGGTCAGGACGATGCGCGGCGCGGTCAGCGCGGCCTCCCGCATCGCCTCGATCAGGTGGGCGGTGCCCATGACGTTGACGTCGCAGTAGCGCGCGACGAGGTCGAGCGACTGGCCCGTGCCGGTGTCGGCCGCGAGGTGGAACACGAGGTCCGGACGGGATTCCCGGACGATGTCGCGCAGCGCGGCGGCGTCGCGGACGTCGCCGCGGCGCCAGGTCACGTCGCCCGGCACCTCGGGGAAGCGGGCGTCCGGCCCGTGCACCTGGGGCAGGAGGTTGTCCAGCACCCAGACCCGCATGCCCTTCGCGAGGAGGGCGCGGACGAGGCGCGAGCCGATGAAGCCCGCGCCGCCGGTGACGAGGGCGCGGGGGGGCGGGGCTTCGTCGGTCGTGGTCATGCTCCGCCGGCTACTCCGCGGCCGCGGCGGTGTTGGTGATGCGCTCCTCGTCGCAGAGCACCGCGACCATCTCGCCCATGCTCTCGAGATGCGTGCTCATGGCCTCGGCCGCGCCCGGCTCCCGGGCGGCCGGGGCCGCGACGACGCCGCCGTAGTGGCGCAGGAAGACCGACATGACGTGCTGCACCCCCGCTTCCGCCACGTTCCGCCTGTCCGGCCCGAAGTAGCGCCCGCCCGTGAAGGGGCTGGTGATGATCTCGTAGGAGGGGAAGTAGTCGCAGAGCGGGGTGGATCCGCAGACCTGCTCCGCCGCGACGCGCAGCACGGCCTTGGAGTAGGCGGTGGAGACCGCGACGTGTCGGTCGAGCGCGGTGGCGTTCAGCGGCACCGGGGAGACGGTGATGATCGTCTTCACGCCGGGATTGCGGTCCCGGATGAAGTCGAGCGACCAGCGCAGATCGGCCACGATCTCCTCCACCCCGAAGTTGCGGAAGCGGTGGATCACGGGATCGTAGGTGCCGCCGACGACGCCGGGCGCGAGCGGGTAGGCGGCGCCGTCCCGGCCGTCCAGCCACGCCTCGGTCAGGCCGAGGGTGAAGACGAAGACGCGCATCGATTCCACCGCCCGGCGGATGGCGGCGAAATGCACCTCCCGGTCGAGCAGCAGCTCCGCCTCCGAGGTGAAGCCGTCCGGCTGGATCTGCGGGCGGAAGGGGTCCAGCACGCGGCCGTCGGGCGCGTGCCAGGCCGTCTCGAGCGGGCGGTAGAAGCCGTAGGCGCGTTCCAGCAGCTGGCGGAGCTGGCGCGCCGTGTAGACGTTGCCGTAGCGCGCGGTGAACAGGCCGTAGTTGAACTCGCTCGCGAGCGCGGCGGAGAAGATGGGGTGCGCGGGCTCGGTGACGAGGAAGTTGAAGCCGCTGCCGGCGAGGTGGCGCGCGACGTGCTGCGCGAAGCAGCTGCCCGCGGTGACGATCGGCTCCTCCGCCTCGATCCGGAAGGAGGGGTTCGTCACGGGATCGAAGAGCGCGGGATCGCGCAGCGCCGGCTCGTTCTTCCAGAACTGGTAGTCGGGGCGGTGGAGGTAGGGGTGGTTCCGCGTCACGGGGCGCACTCCATGATCTGGCGCAGCACGAGCCGGCCATACCGGTGGTTGCCATGGGTCGGGTCGCGCGTCGCGAACTCCGGGCGGAGATAGCCTTCCGCGTCCATCGATTCGGGCGGCACCTCCAGGAAGGCGATCCCGTTCTCGGCGCAGAAGTCCCGCACGATGGCGGAGTGCACGTGGTGCAGCTTGCGCCGCAGCCGCGCCGGGACGATGCCGGCGGCCAGCTTGTCGTGGAAGACGCGCGGCAGGTTCATCGGGTCGTCGATGGTGCCGAAGGGCGGTGGGCTGCAGAGATGCGCCACGGGCACGCCGAAGAGCGCCCGCGCCCCGGCCGCCAGCGCCATCTTGCGCGCCATGGCCGCGTGCAGCGTGCGCCGGATCATGCCGGAGGGCACGACCCAGCGGCCGGGCTCCACGCCGGGCACCGCGTCCAGGTGGAAGTCGAAGGGCACCGGCGCCTCGATGAGGCCGAAGACGCTGTGCTCGGAGCCGCCGAAGGCGGTGAAGACCCGCGCCGGCGCGTAGAGTTCCGCGAGCTCCGGCGCGAGGGTCTTGTGCCGCTTCCCCACCTCATAGGTCTTGCCGTAGTTGATCACCACGATGTCCAGGCCCGGATCGGCGAGCACGGCCTTCTCGATCGCCGTGGTGTGGGAATGGCCGATGACGAGGGCTCTGAGGGGCCTGGGGGCCATGCGCGGCGCGCACTCCTGCTGTCGCTGGGGACCCGGAACGGTCAGGACGGCCGCCTGCGGGGAGGGGCGCCCGCGAAGCCTACCCGGTGGCCTCCCTGGCCGCCAGTCCCGGCGCCTGAGACACGGCGCGCGGCGCGCTCAGGCGGCTACCGGCTGCGCCGGCGCGCTGCGGGGGGACCGCCTGTGCAGACGGGCGAGTTCGTCGCGCGCGGCGGCATGGTCGGGGTCGAGGCGCAGCGCCTCGTCCAGATGCAGCACCGCCTCCTCCGGACGCTCGAGCCGGATGAGTTCGGAGCCGAGGCGCCAGCGGTAATCCGCGGAGCGGGGATCCAGCGCGACGGCCTTGCCGAGCCACTGCGCCGCCTCCTCCGGCTGGCGCAGGCGGGAGAAGCCGATCCCGAGCTTGAAGTGCAGCCGCGCATCCCCCGGATCATAGGCGATCGCGGCGAGGAGCTGGGCGACCCCTTCCTGCGTCCGCCGCAGCCGCAGCAGGACGACGCCGTGGCGGGCCAGCGCCTGCGCCCGCATCGCGTGGTCCAGCTTCGCGCCGTGCTTGCGGAAGAGGTAGTCGTAGGCGGCGGCGCACTCGTCGTAGCGCTGCTCCCGGAAGAAGGCGGAGGCGGCGCTCATCACCTGCGCGGGATCGCTGCGGCGGTTCAGCCCGGGCACGTCGCCCGCGGCCGCCGCGCCGCCGGGCGCGGCGCCGGCATAGGTCTCCAGCACCGTCGCCATGATGGCGTCCACCACCTCCGGCCGGACATGGATGTTGTCCACCTCGAAGGCGATCCGACGGTCGGTGAGCGTCACCGCCTCGTAGCTCGGGAAGTAGTCCACGTCCGCGTGCTGCCGGACGAAGCTCTCGCAGGCCGCGCGCTGCACGGACTTGCTGTAGCTGTTCGCCACCAGCGCGTCGCGCCCGGTGAAGGTCGCCTTGAAGGGCACGGGGGAGACGGTGACGAGCATCCGCGCCTCCGGATGGCCGTAGCGGGCGAGCAGCGCGCGGATGCGCTCCAGGCCCTCGAGGATCTCGTCATGGCCGAGGACGTCGAGGCAGAAGCGGTCCGGCTCCCGCGCGATCGCCGCGCGGGGCGGCGTGCCGTTCAGGTAGAGGGAGGTGCGCAGGTCGTACCAAGCTTCCGCGAGGCCGAGCGTCACGATGACGAGCCCGCATTCGGGCAGCCGCGCCATCGCCGCCTGCACCTCCCGCCGCCGCTCCAGGACACGGTCGAAGGAGGCCGGGACGAGGTTGGGCGCGAGGTGTGGATCGTGCCAGGTGCCATCGCCGAGATCGAGGAAGAGCTCCTCATGGGGCACGCCGGGCGCCTCGAAGGCCCAGCGGATCTCGTTCTCCATCGAGTGGACGGTGTATTTGTTCAGGATGTCGTTCGCGGTTTCCGAGACGCGCTCTTCCCGCGGGATGTTCACCGCGGTCATCGGCAGCTCGAAGCCGAGCTGGACCAGCCGCCGCTCGATGTTGCGGGCGAAGCAGGAGCCGATGGTCATCACCGGCATGTCGCGCGAGAAGGTGAAGGAGGGCGACGGGACCGCCCGCGCGACGCCGGTCAGGCGGTTCGTCGGCCCGCGTCCGTCGGGCCAGAAGGCGTGTGCTGTCTTCTGGACCCGGGCGAATGCCTCGGTGGCGGGGATTCGCTCAATCGGCATGCGGGGTGGCCGGCTCCGGTTCCGTTGCGGGGCAGCCCCGGACAGTAGGTGGTCCTGGCATTCGGGTCAGCAGCTAATATGATCGCTGCTCGGCCGGCGCGGTGCGCCGACATGGGTGCGGGCCCTGCATCGCCACGGTATGAGGCGCGCTGCGGCGCGCGGACGGCCTCGGCCGGAGGAGCCTCGGGATGAGCATTGCCCTGTTCGGGAACTGCCAGGCAGACCGGATCGCGTCCCTGCTGCGGGTGATGTGCCAGCGCGACGACATCACCTATGTCCCGCTGACGACGCTGAGGGGTCCGCAGGAGGCGCTCGACGCCGCGGTGTCGCGGGCGGGGCGGGTCGTCGTCCACTCGGTGTTCGCCCGCCGCATCGGCCGGTCCCTTCGCCAGGTCGGCCGCGACGAGGCGGATCTGGTGACGATGCCGGAGGTCTACTTCAACGCCTTCCATCCGGATGCTGTCTACGAGGATGGCTGCCGGCGGACGAGCGCCTTCGGGCGCATGTCCTCGGCCATCTGCCTCTATGCCTGGAAGCACGGGTTCACGCCCGAGGAGACAGTCGGCCTGTACCGGGACGAGACGTACCGCGCGCTCGGCTATTACGACTACTGGGAGCCGGCGGTGGAGGCGCTGGTGGCCGATGGCGAGAGCTGCGGCCTGGATCTGCGCGGGCGCATCGCCGCGTGGCGGGCGACCGGCTGCTTCGTGCACGCGCCGAACCATCCCAAGCCGATCGTCCTCGGCGACATCGCCCGCGCGCTGGCGGGGACGCTCGGGCTGGACCTCGTGATCCCTCATCCCGAATCCATGCTGCCGGACCCCTTCCAGCAGAACCTCGTCTGGCCGGTCTATCCGGAGATCGCCGCCCGCCTCGGCGTGCCCGGCGGGCTGGTGTTCAAGGGTGGGCGGATCCTGTCGGAGGCGCGGCTGGGGCACGAGCTGATGGACCTGCCGAGCTTCGTGTCCCGCAGCTTCGCCGCCTGCGACGCGCTGGACCGGGACAGGGTCACCTGCGGCCGCTTCGACGACCCCCGCTACGAGGCCCTGCACGATCTGCGCCGGGGCCGCAGCCACCCCGTCCGCCGCGGCGCGAACCCGTATCACGGGTTGCCGGACCATCAGTTCTGGCGCCGGGCCGTCGCGGCCCCGGCGCCCGCCGACCTCGACCCGGTGGTGGAGGCCCGCACGCGGGTCGTGCGGGACACGCGCATCGCGACGGCCGGAAGCTGCTTCGCGCAGCATGTCGCGCGGCACCTGCAGGCGAGCGGCCATCACTACTTCATCGCCGAGGCCGCAGAGGGCCTGACGCCGGCGGAGGCGGAGCGCCGGAACTACGGCGTGTTCTCCGCGCGCTACGGCAACCTCTACACCGCGCGGCAGCTCGTGCAGCTCTTCGACCGGGCGGAGGGCGGCTTCGTGCCCGCCGACGAGGCGTGGCGGCGCGGCGAGCGCTTCATCGACCCCTTCCGCCCGGAGATCGAGCCGGAGGGCTTTGCCTCGATAGAGGCGCTGCGCGCGTCGCGGGAAGCGCATTTCGAGGCGGTGCGGCGGCTGTGGCGGGAGCTGGACGTCTTCGTCTTCACGCTCGGCCTGACCGAGGCGTGGCGGGCCCGCGCCGACGGCGCCGTCTTCCCGATCGCGCCGGGCGTGGTGTCGGATTCCATCGATCCTGCGGGGTATGAATTCCACAACTTCTCCGCCGCGGAGGTGGAGGCGGATCTGCGCGGCTTCTTGGACCGGCTGCTGCGTGTGAACCCGCGGGCACGCGTCATCCTGACGGTCTCACCGGTGCCGCTGATCGCGACCTATGAGAACCGGCACGTCCTCGTCTCCACCACCGCCAGCAAGTCCGCGCTGCGCGTCGCGGCGGAGGAGGTGTGCAAGGATCTCTCCGCGGTGGAGTATTTTCCGTCCTACGAGATCATCACCGGCCACTACAACCGGGGCGCCTATTTCGCGGAGGACCTGCGCTCCGTCACGGAGGAGGGCGTGGGCCATGTCATGCGCGTCTTCCTGCGCCACCACGCCGGGCACCGGCCCGCGGCGGCGCAGGCGCGCTCTGCGCCCGCCGCCTCCCACTTCGCCCGGGAGCACGCGGCGGCGAAGGCGGTGATCTGCGAGGAGGAGCTGCTCGACGCGGGCCGCCGCTAGGGGCGCTGCGGCTCGGCGTCGTGACGGACGGCGATGGTCCCGGGCGGTGACGCGGCCGATTCCGGAAAGCTTCCCGCCTCCGGGTCGTAACAGATCGCGGGGTCCGGGGGGCACACATGCCCCCCGGCGGAGGGTCCGGGAGGCGGCGCCTCCCGGAGTCCGATCAGCGGCGTACCGCTGTCCTCATCCCTTGGGTCGCTTTGTGTCGCTGAGGAGGGAGTTGAGGTAGTGGCCGTAGCCGCTTTTGTTGAGTTGGGCGGCGAGGGTTTGGAGGGTGTTGTCGTTGATGAAGCCGCGGCGCCAGGCGACTTCTTCGGGGGCGGCGATTTTCATGCCCGTTCGTTTCTCGACGGCGCGGACGTACTCGCCGGCTTCGAGGAGGCTGTCGTGGGTTCCGGTGTCGAGCCAGGCGTAGCCGCGGCCGAGGCGGATGACGCGGAGGGTGCCTTCCTCGAGGTAGAGGCGGTTGAGGTCGGTGATCTCGAGTTCGCCGCGGGGCGAGGGGGAGAGGGTGCGGGCGAGTTGGGGGGCGCGGCCGTCGTAGAAGTAGAGGCCGGTGACGGCCCAGTCGGAGCGGGGTTGCTGGGGTTTTTCCTCGAGCGAGATGGCGCGCTCCTCGGCGTCGAACTCGACCACGCCGTACCGCTCGGGGTCGGCGACGTGGTAGGCGAAGACGGAGGCGCCGGGGCCGTTCGGGCGGGCCTCGGCGAGGCGCTCTTCGAGGTCGTGGCCGTGGTAGATGTTGTCGCCGAGGACGAGGGCGGAGGGGGAGCCGGCGAGGAACTCCTCGCCGAGGATGAAGGCCTGGGCGAGGCCGTCGGGGCGGTCCTGCTGGACGTAGGTGAGGCGGATGCCCCACTGCTCGCCGGAGCCGAGCAGGCGGCGAAAGAGCGGCAGGTCGTGGGGGGTGGAGATGACGAGGATCTCCTGGATGCCGGCGAGCATGAGCACCGAGAGGGGGTAGTAGATCATCGGCTTGTCGTAGACGGGCAGGAGTTGCTTGGAGATCGCCAGGGTGGCGGGGGCGAGGCGGGTGCCGCTGCCGCCGGCGAGGATGATGCCCTTCATCGGGGGGTCTCCGGGGTGGGGCCAGAGGGGGTGGACCCGGGCGGGATGGGCCCGAGGAGGGTGTCGAGGCAGCGCGCCAGCGAAGGGCGCCAGTCGGCGGGCTGGATGCCGTGGAGGCGGGCGATGCGGGCGCAGTCGAGGCGCCCGTCGGCGGGGCGGCGGGCGGGGGTGGGATAGTCGGCGGTGGTGATGGCGGAGAGCTGGGGCGGCCTCTGTCCGCGGGCGGCGGCGCCCGCGAAGATCGCCTCGGCGAAGCCGTGCCAGGTGGTGTGGGGGGTGCCGGTGAGGTGGAAGACCCCGAAGGCGGGGTCGCCGGCCGGGGCGGCGGCGAGGCGCGGCAGGAGGCGGGCGATGGCGTCGGCGAGGTCGGCCGCGAAGGTCGGCGCGCCGTGCTGGTCGGCGACGACGGAGACGGCCTCGCGCTCGCGCCCGAGGCGGAGCATGGTTTTCACGAAGTTGGCCCCGTGGGGCGAGCAGACCCAGGCGGTGCGCAGGATGATCGCGCGCGGGCTGGCCGCGAGCACGGCGCGCTCGCCCGCGAGCTTCGTCTCGCCGTAGACGCCGAGCGGGCCGGTGGGGGCGTCCTCGGCGTAGGGGGCGCCGCCCGCGCCGGAGAAGACGTAGTCGGTCGAGAGGTGGACGAAGGGCAGGTTGCGGGCGGCGGCGGCCGCGGCGAGCGCGCCGGCGCCGGTCGCGTTCACGGCGTGGGCGAGGTCGCGCTCGGTCTCGGCGCGGTCGACGGCGGTGTAGGCGGCGGCGTTGACCACCGCCTCGGGGCGGGTCTCCTCGACCGTGCGGGCGATGGAGGCGGGGTCGGTCAGGTCGAGCTCGGGCGCCTCGCGCGCGACCACGGTATGACCATCGGCGGGCAGGCGGGCCAGGAGCTCGAGGGCGAGCTGGCCGGTGCGGCCGGCGACGAGGACGCGCATCAGGCGACCCGAGGCGTGGTGGCGGGCGTGGTGGCGGGCGTGGAGGGGGGTGCCGCGGCGTCGGCGGGCAGGAGGCCGAGCCGCTCGCCGGCATAGCGGCCCTCGCGCAGCGGGCGCCACCAGGCCTCGTGGTCGAGGTACCAGCGCAGGGTGCGCTCGATCCCCTCCTCGAAGGTGACGGAGGCGCGCCAGCCGAGCTCGCGCTCGGCCTTGGCGGGGTCGATCGCGTAGCGGCGGTCGTGGCCGGGGCGGTCGGCGACGAAGGTGATCAGCTCCCGCCGGGGCCGGGCGGCGCCGCCGACGATCCGGGGGCGGAGCCGGTCGAGCGTGTCGCAGATGGCGTGCACCACCTGCAGGTTGGTGCGCTCCGAGCGGCCGCCGATGGCGTAGGTCTCGCCCACCCGGCCGGTGGTCACGGCGGCGACGAGGGCGCGGGCGTGGTCCTCGACGAAGAGCCAGTCGCGCACGTTGCCGCCGTCGCCGTAGACCGGCAGCGGCAGCCCCTCCAGCGCGTTGAGCGTGACCAGCGGGATGAGCTTCTCGGGGAAGTGGTAGGGGCCGTAGTTGTTCGAGCAGTTGGTGACGATCGTGTTCAGCCCGTAGGTCTCGTGCCAGGCGCGGGCGAGGTGGTCCGAGCCCGCCTTGCTGGCCGAGTAGGGCGAGCGCGGGTCGTAGGGCGTCGCCTCGGTGAAGGCGCCCGTCGGGCCGAGCGAGCCGAACACCTCGTCGGTCGAGACGTGCAGGAAGCGGAACGCCGCCCGGCGCGCGGCGTCATAGCCCGCCACCAGCGCGCGCGCCGCCTCGAGCAGGGCGAAGGTGCCCATCACGTTCGTCTGGATGAAGGGGGCGGCCGAGGCGATCGAGCGGTCCACGTGGCTCTCGGCGGCCAGGTGCATCACCGCGTCCGGCGCGAACGCGGCGAAGAGCGCCCGCATCCGCTCGGCATCGCAGATGTCGGCCTGCTCGAAGAGGAAGCCCGGCCGCCCCTCGCAGGCCGCCAGCGTCCGCCGGTCGCCGGCATAGGTGAGCTTGTCCACCACCAGCACCTCGTCCCCGCGCCCGAGCACGAGGAGGCGGGTGAGGGCGGACCCGATGAAGCCGGCGCCGCCGGTGACGATCACGCGCATCGATGAGCCTTCAGGGAAAGCAGGGCGGCAGGTCCCGCAGGCGGGGGTTCCGGCGGTCCTTGTCCGACAGGGTGACGGCCTCCGGGCCATGCGGCCAGGGCAGGGCGAGCTCCGGATCGTCCCAGGCCAGCCCCCGGTCGTTCTCGGGCGAGTAGTAGGCCGTCACCTTGTAGGAGAAGGCCGTGTCCGGCTCCAGCGTGCAGAAGCCGTGCGCGAAGCCCGGCGGCACCCAGAGCTGCTCGCCCCCCTCCGCCGTCAGATGCGCCGACACCCACCGCCCATAGGTCGGGGACGAGCGTCGCAGGTCCACCGCCACGTCCAGCACCGCCCCCCGCAGCACCCGCACCAGCTTGCCCTGCGCGGCCGGCGGCAACTGGAAGTGCATCCCCCGCAGCGTCCCCACCGGCCCCGACACCGAGTGGTTGTCCTGCACGAACTCCGCCCCAATCCCCACCGCCGCATAGTCCCGCCGGCTGTAGGTCTCCATGAAGTACCCCCGCGCATCCCCAAACCGACGCACCGTCACCAGCAACGGCCCCTCGATCGGCAACTCACGCGCCTCCACGTTCCCACTCCTCCGAACAGACCCAACCGCAGAGGTCGCGAGGGTCAAGCGGGGCAGATCCTCCTGAGGCGGATAGAGCGAGAAGCGCGCCGCAGGCCCGGCTGATGGCGTCATTGGTGCAGCTTATCTCCCCGATTCAGCTCCTCGCGGCAACCATACCGGGTCGCTTCGTCGTGTGAATTGTTAATCGCCGCTGCGAGGTGCGGGACGGCCTCCGGCCCCTACTCGGAGGCGGTCAGCCCCTCGTAGAGGCCGCGCAGGAGGGCGACGCCCTCCCCGATCCGCTCCAGCGCCAGGGGGCGGCCCGCGGCCGTGCCGCCGGCCAGGAGCGTGGCGCGGTCCTGCGCCAGCTCCCGCGCGGAGAGCCGGCCATCCCCGTCGTAGTCGAGGCTCTCGACGATCAGCCGGGCCGCGGCGACGCCGCCGAGCGCGCCGGCGCCGCCGACGAGGCCCAGCCCCTCCGGCGTGCTGCCCGCCTGCACGGCGAGGACCCAGGACGCGCCGCGCAGGAGCCGCGCGACCTCGGCCGGGCCGACCAGCCTGTCCCCGGACACGTCGCCGACGCGGACCAGCGCCTCCGCGCAGGCCGGGACACCCTCGGCGCAGCCGGCCTCCAGCACCTCCAGGGCGCCGAGGAAGGCGATGCCCTCCGCATGCAGCAGGGCCGCGGCGGGCGGGATGGGGCAGCGGCGCCAGGCGGTGAGGGGCGCGTCGCCGGGAAGCCGGTCCTCCCGCGCCTTGTTGGAGGGCTCGGCGGTCTCCAGCGCGTCGCCGGCGGCGCGCAGCATCAGGCGCGGTGCCTCGGCCCCGCGGGCGGTGGTGACGGACCACTCGCCCTGGCGGCGCCATTCGGTGAAGCGGAGGAGGCGGGCGGCGCCCTCCGCCGGCACCCGCGCGGCGCTGCGGGCGGAGAGGGCGAGCATCGCCGCCGGGGACTCGCAGCCGCCGCGGAACCAGGCGCCGCGCAGCGCCTCCGGCACGGCCGCCTCCGGCGTCGGCGTCGGCGTCAGCGCCGGGGCGGGCTGGGCGCGCGCGGCCGGACCGGACAGCACCCAGCCGGACAGCACCCAGCCGGGCAGTGCCAGGACGAGCAGCAGGGCGAGGCCGGCCGCGCGCCTCATTCCAGCGGCATCTCCACCCCGGCGCAGAGGTCTACGCCGTCCTTCACGATCTCCCGCCCGTCCCGCAGGATCGCCACCAGCCGTGCGGGGCAGCCGGCGCCTTCCGGCGGGGCGAGGTCCAGCGTCTCGTTCACGCCGAGCACGGTGGCGCCGAGCCGGTCCGCGCCGCGCGGCGCGCCGGGCGGGTCCACGAAGAGCTCCACGATCGGCAGGCTCGCGGCGTTGCGGACGCGCAGGCTGCCGGGCTGCGGGCCGGGACGGGCGCCCTGCGGCGTCTCCTCGTCCAAGCGGGCGGCGATGGTCCAGCCGGGGCGGACCACGATCACGGCCGCCGCGCAGATGTCCACCTCGCGCCGCTCCTCCGCGGCGCCGTTGCCGAAGACCACGCGCACGTCCACGGCGCATTCCAGCGGCAGGGTCAGCTCCCGCCGCTCGCTGCGCCCGACGCCGCCGGGGATGCGCTCCGGGCCCCAGTCGCCCTCGGTGGTGGAGGAGATGTAGACCTCCTCCAGCCGCGCGCCGTGGCGGTTCACGATCGTCACGGGGCGGTCGGGCGGGCGCGGGATGCCGCTGCCGTCGAAGGTCACCGTGCCCTCCCGGCAGAGGTCCACGCCGCGCTTCTCCTCGGCCTTGTCGTCCTCGTAGGTGGCGCGGAGGTCGGCGGTGCAGCCGGGCAGGCGCAGCCGCAGGCGCCAGCGGGCGCCATCGGGGATGGCGTCGTCGCGCAGGCGGTCGGTGCCCCAGTTCCCGCCCTCCCCGCGCCCGGCGGGCACGGCGTTCAGCGCCACCAGCTCGCGGCCGGCGCTGTTGACGATGACCGCTTCCCGCCAGCTCGTGGCGGGATCGGCCAGGCTCACGCGCGGGGCGCGGCAGACATCGGTGCGCGGGCGCGACACCTCCGACCCGTCCGCCATGACGGCGGTGATGTCGAAGACGCAGTCCCGCGTGCGGCCGAGGCGCAGCCGCCAGGTCGTGCCGTCCGCCACCACCTCCGACCCCAACCGGTCCGGCCCGCGGGAGGCCGCGCCGGGCGGGGCGGCGTAGATCTCCTGGAGGATGAGGTCGCTGTCGTTGATGATCGCCGCCTCCCGCAGCGGCAGGGAGGTGTCGCCGAGGGTGACGCGGGGGGTGCGGCAGAGGTCCACCCCGCGCTTCTCCTCGGTCGCGTTGTCGGCCAGCACGGCGGTGATGTCGAAGCGGCAGGTCGCGTCGCGGCCGAGGCGCAGGCGGAAGGTGCCGCCCGGCGGCAGCATCTCCTGTCCCAGCCGGTCGGCGCCGGGCTGGGTGGCCGTGCTGGGGCGGACGTAGAGTTCCCGCACGGACAGGCCGAGCTCGTTGATGACCACCGCCTCCCGCTCGGCGGGGGCGCGCCGGTCCTGGGCGATGCCGGTGGAGGGCACCAGGAATCCGGCCGCCAGCAGCGCCATCAGCCAGCCGCGCATGGGCATCCTCCGACCTCCCGCAAGGGTGCGCCGCAGCATATCGCGGCCGGGAAGCCACAGCGCAATGACACAGAAGTCACACCCGGCCGCCGTTTGCGGGACCCCGTGCGCCCGGTAGGATGGGCGGCAGAAAGACCCCTCGGAGGACCCTCCATGATCGCCCGCCGCCACCTGCTGATGGGCGCCGCCGCCCTTCCCTTCTTGAGCCTGGGGCGCGCCTTCGCGCAGGGATCGCAGCAGCGTTACGCAAGCCTGAACATGTTCATCCCCGCGGCGCCCGGCGGCGGCTGGGACGGGCTGGGCCGCGCGATCGAGCAGGTGGCGCGCCCCGCCGGCCTCGTCGGCTCCATGCAGTTCGAGAACGTGGGCGGCGCCGGCGGCGCGGTGGGCTTGCCGCGCTTCGTCGGCCAGCGCCGCGGCCGGCCGGACGCGCTGATGGTCGCGGGCGCGGTCATGGTCGGCTCCACCATCACCAACAAGAGCCCGGTCGGCGTGCGGGACGTGGTGCCCATCGCCCGGCTGACGGACGAGGCCTGCGCGATCGTCGTGCCCGCCAACTCCGACATCCACGACATCCGCGGCTTCATGGACGCGCTGCGCGCCAATCCCGGCGGGGTCGCGGTGGGCGGCGGCTCGGCGGGCGGCATCGACCACATCCTCCTCGGCCAGCTCATCAAGTCCGTGGGGCGGCAGGCGCGGGAGGCGTCCTACGTCGCCTTCGCCGGCGGCGGGCCGGCCCAGGCGGCGATCCTCGGCGGGCAGGTGAAGGCCGGCATCTCCGGGCTCTCCGAGTTCTCCGAGCAGATCAAGGCCGGCCGGATGCGGGCGCTGGCGACTTCCGGCGAGACGCGGTCCGACCCGCAGATCCCGACGCTGAAGGAGAGCGGGATCGACATCACCATCGGCAACTGGCGCGGCCTCTTCGCGCCGCCGGGCATCTCGGCGGAGGTGCGCGCGAACCACACGCGCTTCGCCACCGAGCTGAACGCCCTGCCGGCCTGGCGCCAGTTGCTGGAGACCCGCGGCTGGGACAACGCCTTCCTGGCCGGCGGGGATTTCGAGGCCTTCCTGGCCCGCGACATCGAGGCCACCACCGCGGTCCTGCGCGACATCGGCCTCGCCTGACGGAGAGCGCGTGACGGGGCGCATGAAATCCCCGTCAGCTTGCCGCCGCCGGGCTCCGGCGGCGGCATGCGGCCCTTGGCGCCCCGCATCCGCCCGTGCCAGACCATCCGAAAGGATTGCAAGGGAAACGGGCCTTGGCCACGCGATTCGACGAGCCGGACGGAAGCCCGGCCGCCACCATCGGCGCCACGGGCCCGGTGGCCCCCGCCACGCCCGGGGCTGACTTCGGCGTCGGCCTCTTCGTCGTCGCCCTCGGCGCCCTGACGCTCTACGCCGCCTGGGCGGTGCCGGCCTCCCCGCTCTACGCGCAGGTCGGGCCCAGCACGATCCCCTACCTCGTGGGAGTCTTCCTCGTCGTGCTCGGCGCCGGGCTCTGCGTCGCTGCGGCGCGGGGCGGCTGGACCCAGGGCCTGGAGGAGATGGCCGACGTCCCGCCGACGAACTGGCGGGCGATCGGGCTGCTGGGTGCGGCGCTCGCCGTGCAGCTCGCCCTCATCGACTGGCTCGGCTTCGTCATCGCGGCGACGATCCAGTACGTCCTTGTCTGCGCCGCCTTCGGGTCCCGCCGGCCGCTGCTGGACCTGGTAATCGGCATCCTCGTCACCCTCGGTGCCTATCTCGGCTTCGACCGCGTGCTCGGCGTGAACATCGGCGCCGGCATCCTGGAGGGAATCCTCTGATGGACACCCTCAGCAACCTCGGCATGGGCTTCGCCCACGCGCTGACCGTCACGAATCTCGGCTGGGCGCTGCTCGGCTGCTTCCTCGGCACCGCGATCGGCGTGCTGCCGGGCATCGGGCCGGCACTGACCATCGCGCTGCTGCTGCCCATCACCTTCAAGGTGGAGGCGACGGGCGCCTTCATCCTCTTCTGCGGCGTGTTCTACGGCGCGATGTATGGCGGCTCCACCACCTCCATCCTGCTGAACACGCCGGGCGAGAGCGGCTCCATCATCACCTCTCTGGAGGGGTCGAAGATGGCGCGCAACGGGCGGGCGGGGCCGGCGCTCGTCACCGCCGCCGTCGGCTCCTTCGTCGCGGGCACGATCGGCACGCTCGGCATCTCCTTCGTGGGCCCCATCGTGGTGGAGCTGGCGCTGAAGCTCGGCCCGGCCGAGTACTTCTCCCTCATGCTGCTCTGCTTCGTCACCGTCTCCGCCGTGCTCGGCGGGTCGGCGCTGCGGGGTCTCACCTCCCTCGCCTTCGGGCTGATGCTCGGGCTGGTCGGGATCGACCTGCAGACCGGGCAGGCCCGGCTGACCTTCGGCATCCCGGAGCTGCTGGACGGGGTGAATGTGGTGCTCGTCGCCGTCGCGCTCTTCGCGGTGGGGGAGACGCTCTACCTTGCCTGGCGGCACGTGGAGGGCGGGCAGGAGGTGCGGCCGGTCGGGCGGCTCTGGATGAGCGCGACGGACTGGCGCCGCTCCATCGGGCCGTGGATGCGCGGCTCCCTCCTCGGCTTCCCCTTCGGCGTCATGCCGGCCGGCGGCACGGAGATGCCGACGATGCTGAGCTATTACGCCGAGCAGAAGCTCGTGAAGCCGGAGCACCGGCACGAGTTCGGCACGACGGGCGCGATCGAGGGCGTGGCGGGGCCGGAGGCCGCGAACAACGCCGCGGCGGCCGGCATCCTCGTGCCGATGCTCACGCTCGGCCTGCCGACCTCGGCGACGGCGGCGATCATGCTCTCCGCCTTCCAGTCCTACGGCATCCAGCCCGGGCCGACGCTCTTCACCAGCCAGGCGACGCTCGTCTGGACGCTGATCGCGAGCCTGTACGTCGCCAACGTCATGCTGGTGGTGCTGAACCTGCCGCTGGTCGGGCTCTGGGCGCGCATCCTGAAGATCCCGACGCCGCAGCTCTATGCCGGCATCCTCGTCTTCGCGACGATCGGGACCTACGGGATCTCGAACTCCGTCACCGACCTTGTCCTGCTCTACGGCATCGGCATCATCGCGATGTTCATGCGGCGCTTCGACTTCCCGACCGCGCCGGTGGTCATCGGCATGATCCTCGGCCCGATGGCGGAGCAGGCGCTGCGGCAGGCCCTGACGATCAGCCAGGGCGACTGGACCACCTTCATCACCCGGCCGATCTCGCTGGCGATCCTGCTGATCGCGGTGCTGGCGTTGGTGGGGCCGCGGCTGTGGGGGTTGGTTCGGCAGACCCGCGCCTGAGCCTGCGCTGAAGGCACCGGGGAAGGCGTTGCCTTCCCCGGACCCCATCCACCAGGGGGTGAACACACCCCCTGAACCCGCGTCGAATAGATCGCGGGGTCCGGGGGCCACGGCTGGCCCCCGGCGGAGGGTCCGGGAGGCAGCGCCTCCCGGCGACAGATCAGGCGGCTTGCCGCTGCCTATTGAGCCCCAGCCGATCCCACACCGCCGACAGCGCCCGTGCCAGCGCCGCGATGGCCGCGTCGTCGTGCAGCGGCGTCGGCGTCACGCGCAGACGCTCCGTGCCGCGCGGCACGGTCGGGTGGTTGATGGGCTGGAGGTAGATGGCGTGCTCCTCGAGCAGCAGGTCGCTCGCGGCGCGGCAGAGGGCGGCGTCGCCGACCATCACGGGGATGATATGGCTGGGGGCGTCCATGACCGGCAGGCCCTCGGCCAGGAGCGCGTCGCGGGTCTGGCGGGCGCGGGCCTGGTGGGCCGTGCGCTCCGCGTCCGAGGATCGAAGGTGCCGAACGCTGGCCAGGGCGCCGGCGGCGACGTGCGGCGGCAGGGTGGTGGAGAAGATGAAGCCCGGCGCGAAGGAGCGCACCGCGTCCACCATCGCCGCGGAGCCCGCGACATAGCCGCCGACCACGCCATAGGCCTTGCCGAGCGTGCCCTCCACGATGTCCACGCGCACGCCGTCCCGCGCCGCCACGCCGGCGCCGCCGGGGCCGTACATGCCGACCGCGTGCACCTCATCGAGGTAGGTGAGGGCGTTGTGGGCCTTCGCGACGGCCACGATCTCCGCGATCGGGGCGATGTCGCCGTCCATGGAGTAGACGCTCTCGAAGGCGACGATCTTCGGCGCCTCCTTCGGCAGCGTGGAGAGGATCGCGTCGAGGTGGGCGACGTCGTTGTGGCGGAAGATGTGCTTCGTCGCGCCGCCATGCCGGATGCCCGCGATCATGGAGGCGTGATTGTTCGCGTCCGACAGAACGGTGCAGCCCGGCAGCAGGCGCGAGAGGGTGGAGAGCGCCGCCTCGTTCGCGTTGAAGCCGGAGTTGCAGAGCAGCGCCGCGTCCATCCCGTGCAGCGCGGCGAGTTCCCGCTCCAGCGCCACGTGGTGGTGGCCGGTGCCGGAGATGTTGCGGGTGCCGCCGGCGCCCGCGCCCTCCTCCCGGACGGAGCGGGCCATCGCCTCCAGCACCGCGGGATGCTGGCCCATGCCGAGGTAGTCGTTGGAGCACCAGATCGTCACCGCCCGGCCGTCGTCCCGGAAGGCGCGGGGGAAGGCGCCGGCCTGGCGGCGGAGCGTCAGGAAGCGGCGGTAGCGTCCCTCCGCCCGCAGCGCGTCGAGGTGCCCGCCCAGGATGGCATCATAGTCGGTCATGGCGCTGGGTTAGGCTCCCTCGCGGCGCGGATCAATGCGCTGCATCAACCTCACCGCATCAGGCCCCGTTCGGTCATCCAGGCCTGGATGCGGCCGGCGACCTCGTCGGAGTTGGTGTCCATCATCATCATGTGCGAGTTGCCGCGCAGCCCCGCCGCCGGCAGGTCCAGGATGTCCGCCCGGCCGCCGGCCTCTCGGATCGCGCCGGCCCAGCGCTCCACGTTGGTGCGGATGTTCGTCCAGAAGGGGCTGTCGGCGAAGTGGTCGCCCCAGACGATCAGGTGCGGGACGTCCCGCAGCCGGGCCGCGTCCGCGCCGGCGGGCGGCGCACCGGAGGGCTCGATGGCGATGATCGCCCGCACCTTGTCCGGGGCGTTCAGGGCGGCGTTGAAGGCGAAGTTCCCGCCCTGGGAGTGGACGACGATCACGCAGGGGCAGGCCTGCTGGACATAGGCGTCGTAGGCCGCCTGGATCTGCCGGTCCGTCGTCACCCAGCGCGGCACGGACTGGCGGGTGAACTGGTCCCAGGCGGCAACGGGAAAGCGGCTGTCGGGGAAGGCGCGGCGCTGGCCGGCCTCGGCGTTCCAGCCGTCATTGGGGCCGACGCGGAACAGGCCCCAGCCCTCCCCCATGGTGCGGAAGACCGGTTCGCCGGCGAAGACCTGGGGGGAGCGGGCGAAGCCGGAGCGGCCGCGCTCCACCGCATCGGACACCCAGACGTCGTGGCCCTGGCGGAGGAAGAACATCTGCCAGCCCGGGCGCCCGTCCGGCGTCGTCTCCCAGGTGGCGCCGGTCAGGCCGCCGCCGTGCCACATCAGCAGGGGGAAGCGGGCGCGGGGTTCGGCCAGCCGGATGTATTGGGCGTACATCCCCTCCACCATGAACTGGCCGTTGGGGTTGATCCGCAGCGGGGGCGCGCCGGGGGAGAAGACGATCTCCTGCGAGGGCAGTCCCTCGATGGTGGCGACGCGGCCGCCGACATGCATCGAGCCGACCTCGCGGATCTGGAGCGGCGCCGAGGCAGGAGCCGGGGCTGGCTGGGCCTGGGCCGTCCCCAGGGAAAGAGCCATCCCGATCGCCGCGGCCACAGCCCGCATGACGTCATCCTCCGCTTGGTTGCGGGCAGGGTGGCACGGGCGCCACGGGCCGCGGAAGCCCGGAGCCTGGGCATGGACGGCCCTATGAACGGCCCGTAACGTTCGGCGCCTGCAAGAAAGGAATCGTCATGAACCGTCGCGCCGTGGTCACGCGCTGCCTCGCGCCCGCCCTGCTCCTTCTCGGGCTGGCGGGATGCGCGCAGGAGCCGCAGCAGGTGATCGTCCTGCAACAGCCGCGCGTGGTGACGTGCGACACGCGCTTCGCCCTGACGAACCTCTCCGGCGCGCCGATCCGGGAGTTCTACTTCTCCCATTCCAGCCGGCCCGGCTGGGGCGTGGACCAGCTGGGCCAGAACGTGCTGCCGGCCGGCCGGACGATCAACTACACGGCGGCCGAGGTCGGCCTGTACGACTTCCGCGTGGTCTGGATGAACGGCCTGAACGCGGAGCTGCGCGGGATCGATATCTGCCGCGCGAGCCGCATCACCGCGACGCGGGGCGGGCTGAGCGCGAGCTGAGCCCTACCCCTGGACCGGCCGGAGGCGGCTGGTCCGCAGCGCGCCCTGCCGCTCCAGCAGGGGGTAGGCGATCGCCGCCACATGGGCGGCGATGCGCTTGAGGTCGCGCGTCACGTCGAGGGCAAGGCCCGCCGCCGGGGAGGGCTCGGCGCCGGTCTCCGCGAGGTGGTCGGCGGCCTGGCGCTCGGCATCGCGCCACGCTTCCTTCTCCTGCACGAGGCGGCGGGCGGCCTCCGCGTCCTCCAGCATGAAGACAGCCACGGCGAGGCGGAGCTGGGCGACGAGGCGTTCGTGCAGGTCGGCGAGGCGGGCGGCTTCCGCCGGTGACAGGGCGATGCCGCGGCGGGCGCGGCGGGCGGCGTGCTTCGACAGGCCGCGGTCCACCATGTCGCCGGCATGCTCCATGGCGATGGCGAAGTGCCGGATCTCGGCCAGGCGGCGCGCCTCGGCCTCGCCCAGCCGGTCCCGGGGCGGCAGGCCGGCGAGGTAGGCGTGCACGGCCCGGTGCAGCCGGTCCACCGTGTCATCGAGGGCGCCGACCTCCCGCGCCGCGTCGCGGTCGGCGCGGGCGAGGGCCTCGGCGGAGGCGCGCAGCATCGCCTCCACCCCGTCCGCGAGCCGCAGCACCTCCCGCGCCGCGTTCGCCAGGGCCACGGGCGGCGTGGCCAGCGCCGCGGTGTCGAGGTAGCGCGGGGCGCCCGGGTCCGCCTCCGGCGCGCGGTCCGGCAGGGCACGGCGGAGCAGCGCGGCCAGCGGATCGAGCAGCGGCAGGAAGAGGATCGCGAGGGCGAGGTTGAAGCCGAGATGCGCGTTCGCCACCAGCCGCGCCGGTGCCGCGTCCAGCATCCCCAGCCAGCCGGAGAGCGGGCCGAGGAGCGCGAGCACGAGCACCGCGCCGACGGCGCGGTTCAGCAGGTTGCCGAGCGGCAGGCGCATCGCGGCCGGGTCGGCCTGCCCGCGCCGTCCGTGGCGGGCGGCGAGGAGCGGCGGCACCGCGCCGCCGAGGTTGGCGCCGGCGACCATGGCCACCGCCGCTGTGGGCCCGACCAGACCCGCCGCCGCCAGCGAGCCCACCAGCAGCACGGCGGCGAGGGAGGAGTGCGTCGCCCAGGCCAGCGCCGCGGCGAGCAGCAGGGCCGGCAGGGGGTTCTCGTTCAGCAGCGGCAGGAGGCTTCGGAGGGCCGCGGAGTCCTCCACCGGCGCCATGGTCGAGAGCATGAGGTGCAGGGCCGCGAGCATCAGCCCGAGCCCGATCGCCGCCCGCCCGAGGTCCCGCGTCCGGGCCCGGCGCGCGCGGAAGGCGATCCAGCCGATCAGGATGAAGGCGGGGAAGACGGCGCGGAGGTCGAAGGACAGGACCTGCACGATCAGCGCGGTGCCGACATTCGCGCCGAGCATCGCCGCGAGCGCCGCGGTCAGCGCCAGCAGCCCCGTGCTCTGGAGCCGCGCGATCATCAGCCCCGCGGCGGTGGAGGATTGCAGCGCGGCGGTGGCCGCCAGCCCCGCCGCGAAGGCCCGCCAGCGGTCGCCGAGCGCGCGGTTCAGCCCCTGGCGCAGCGCGGGGCCGAAGGCGCGCTCGATCCCGCGCTGGACGAGGCCGAGGCCGAAGAGGAGGAGCGCGGCCTCACCGGCCAGCTCGATCATCAGCCGCAGCGCGTCCAAGGCGGGTCACCTCCCCGGGTGTGGGAGGTCCAACATAGGCGTCATCGAGGGGTCACGCGAGCGCCATCTGGACCGGGCGCGGGGTTCGGCGGCGTGGAACCTTCCACGCCGCCCCCGATCGTCAGGCGGTCAGGCCGCCTCGACGCACATGGCGACGCCCATGCCGCCGCCGATGCAGAGGGTGGCGAGGCCCTTCTTCGCGCCGCGGCGCTTCATCTCGAAGAGCAGGGTGGTCAGCACCCGCGCGCCGGAGGCCCCGATCGGATGGCCGAGCGCGATGGCGCCGCCGTTCACGTTCACCTTGGACGGGTCCCAGCCCAGGTCCTTGTTCACCGCGCAGGCCTGGGCGGCGAAGGCCTCGTTCGCCTCGATCAGGTCGAGGTCCTGGATGTTCCACCCGGCCTTCTGCAGCGCCTTGCGGGAGGCCGGGATGGGGCCGGTGCCCATGATGGAGGGGTCCACGCCCGCGGTGGCCCAGGACACGATCCGCGCCAGCGGGGTCACGCCGCGCTTCGCCGCGTCCGCCCCGCGCATGACCAGGATGGCCGCCGCGCCGTCGTTGATGCCGGAGGCGTTGCCGGCCGTGACCGACCCGTCCTTGGAGAAGGCGGGGCGCAGCTTCTGCAGCACCTCCAGCGTCGTCTCGGGCTTCGGGTACTCGTCGTTCTCGAAGACGGTGTCGCCCTTGCGACCCTTCACGGTGACGGGGGTGATCTCGTCCTTGAACTTGCCGGCCTTCATCGCCTCCCCGGCCTTGCGCTGGGAGGCGGCGGCGAACTCGTCCTGCTGCTCCCGCGTGATCTGGAACTTCTGGGCCACGTTCTCCGCAGTCGTGCCCATGTGGTAGCCGTGGAAGGCGTCCCACAGGCCGTCCTTGATCATGGTGTCCACCATGGCCAGGTCGCCCATCTTCTGGCCCGCGCGCAGGTTCGCGGCGTGCGGCGCCTGGGTCATGCTCTCCTGACCGCCGGCGATCACGATCGCGGCGTCGCCGGTCGCGATCTGCTGCGCCGCGAGCGCCACGGTGCGCAGGCCGGAACCGCAGAGCTGGTTGATCCCGAAGGCCGTCCGCTCCACCGGGATGCCGGCCATGACCGAGGCCTGGCGCGCCGGGTTCTGGCCCGCGCCGGCCGCCAGCACCTGGCCGAGGATCACCTCGTCCACTTGGCCCGGCTCCACCCCCGCGCGCTCCAGCGCCGCCTTGATCGCGATGCTGCCGAGGGCATGGGCCGACAGGCTGGCGAAGGCGCCGTTGAAGCTGCCCACCGGCGTGCGGGCGGCGGAGGCGATGACGATGTCGTCCATGTCTGGCGGTTCCTGCTTTCGTGCCGGTCGCTGGCGGGCCGGGCCGGTTCTGGGGCCGTTGCAGGATGCTGCGCCGCAGCGCAGCGCCGCACAACCCGCGAGCGGTCACTTAGGCGGCGGCAGCGCGCTTAACCAGTCCCGCAACGGGCGCCACAGGACGGCCTCCGCGCTCATGCCCGCGGCCATGCCGATATGGCCGGCCGCCACCTCCAGCACCGCCGCGTCGGGCAGCCGGGCGGCCAGGGCACGGGCGCTGTCCGGCGGCACGATCCGGTCGCCGCGGGGGATCGCGACGAAGGACGGGCCGCGCCAGCGGGCGGGATCGACGGCCGCGCCCGCGACCCGCCAGGTGCCGCGGGCCGGCGTGTTCTCCCCGTACCAGCCGGCCAGGCATTCCCGCGCGACGGGGGCCGGCAGCGGCACGCCGTCGTTCAGCCAGTCCTCCAGCGCCACGAAATGGGCGGTGCGCGGGTGGTCTGGGTCCATCTTGGCGAAGGCGCGGAACTTCCGGGCGATGCCGAAGGGGTCGATGCCCGCGAAGAGCGCCTGGAGCCAGTCCACCGGCAGGGTGCCCGTGGCGCCCAGCACCGTCTCCAGGCCCGGCAGTATCCGCGCGGCCGCGGCGGCGCGGGCGCGGTCCTCCGGGCCGCCGGCGTGGAAGTCCCAGGGGGTGGCGAGCAGGACGAGCCCGCGCACCAGATCCGGACGGCGCAGCGCCGCGGCGAGGGTCAGCAGCCCGCCCATGCAGTAGCCGGCCAGCACCACCGGCCCGCCCGCGGCATCCCGCGCGGCGACGAGCGCCCGCTCCAGCCGCCCGGCGATCCAGTCGGTCAGGGTGAAGCCGCGCTCCTCCGCGCCCGGCCAGCCCCAGTCGAGCAGCATCACGCGGCCCCCGTTCCCGGCGAGCCAACGGACCATGGAGTGGCCCTGCATGAGGTCCAGCACCGTCGCCCGGTTCACCAGGGACGGCACGAAGAGGACCGCGGGGCCCGTGCCGCCGTGGTCCAGCAGCCGGGCCGGCCCCTCCCGCCACGCCACCGGCGGGTCGTCCAGCGTTCGGCGCCAGGGATGGGAGCGGTAGGCGGCGATGCCGCGGATGAGCGCGGCATCCTCCTCCCAGAGGCGCCGCCAGACGGCGGCGCGCAGCGCGTCAGTTCCGCCGGCGGATCCGGCGTTCCCCGGCTGGGCGTTCCCCGGCTGGGCGTTCCCCAGCGGGGCGTTCCGCGGCAGGGCGGCCAGGATCCGGCTCCGCTCCGCCCGGGCCGCCTCGGACCGTGGCGCGAAGCCCGGCCAGCTCCCGCTCCATGCGGGCGATCCGGTCCCGGAGGTCATCGAGGGAATCGCCGCCATCGCCATCCAGGCGCGGTGCCCCGCCAGCAGCAGGTGCAGGGGCAGCGGGCGCGGGCCCCGGCGGGGGGTCATCGGCGGCGGGCGGCGGCGGAACGGGGGGTGGGACGGGCGGCCAGGGCACCGGCGTTCCCGCCCCGGTCCAAGGCGCGGGCATCGCGCCGGCGGCGAAGGGCGGCGCGGCGCCCGGCCAGGATGGTGGCGCGGGCGGCCGCGCGGCCGCGGCCCAGGCCCGAGTCCAGTCCGCCCCCGAGGCCGACCAGGCGGCCAGGGCCGCGGACCATTCGGGATCGGCGGCCAGGGCCATCAGCTCGCCCTGCCACAGCGCGATCCAGTCCGCCGCCAGCTGGGCCAGCCGGGCCGCGTCGTCGCCCTCCGGTTCGCTCATGCATTCTCCAGCCCGAACCCTTCCAGGGGCGCGACGTCCCTTTCGCACCGCGGCATAGCAGGGCTAGCATCCCGGAGGGGCGCGGCCCAGGTTCAGGCCGCATCAGGTCCCGGGAAGAGGAGCCCCCTATGGCACAGCCCGATGCGCCGCCGGATGTCACCACCGACAACGCGGAGACCCGCCCTCCGGTCGTGGTGAAAAAATACGCGAACCGCCGGCTCTACAACACCGAGTCGTCCTCCTACGTCACGCTGGAGGATCTGGCGGACATGGTCCGCAAGGGCCGGGACTTCACCGTGAGTGACGCCAAGAGCGGGGAGGACATCACCCGCTCCGTCCTGACCCAGATCATCGTGGAGGAGGAGAGCAAGGGGCAGAACCTTCTGCCGATTCCCTTCCTGCGCCAGCTGATCGGGCTCTATGGCGACAGCCTGCAGGCGGTCGTGCCCCGCTACCTCGAGGCCACGATGGGCACCTTCGCGCGCCAGCAGGAGCAGATGCGGCGCGCCACGCAGGAGGCGATGGGGCAGGCCATGGGCGGCTTCAACGCCTTCGCCCCCTTCGAGGAGATGGGCAAGCAGAACCTGGCGATGCTGGAGCGGGCCATGAGCCTCTTCTCCCCCTTCCCGCGCCCGCCCGCCGGCAATGGGCGCCCCGCGCCGGCGGAGGACGTGGAGGCGATGCGGGAGGAGATCACGATGCTCCGGAACGAGCTCGCCGCGCTGCGGCGCAACGGCGCGGAGGGCGGGAGCCGCTAGGGGCTTCCGCCGCGCCGCCCTGGCCCGGCCGGGTGCGGCGTGATAGGCGCTGCGGCCCATGACGGCCGACGTGACAAGCCCCGGTCTGGGCCGCGCCCTGCCCTCGCGCGCCCTTCTCGGTGCCCTTCGCGAGGGGTCCGCCGCCCCGCTGCCGGGCCCGGCGGCGGTCGGGCTGCCGGACGCGACGCCTGCGCCCGGCCCGGGCCTGGCGTCCCGGTTCCTCGCCCTGATCCGCCCGGTCGTCGCGCCGTTGCTGCGCCCCGTGCTGCGCCGCCTGGAGCAACGGGTCACGGCCAGCGTCGCCGCGGCTGCCGAGGCGCGGCTGGCGACGGAGATCGCGGCGCTCGAGGCGCGGATGGCCGCGCGCATCGCCCAGCTCGAGCGGCGGCAATCCGGCCTCGCCTCCGCCGAGGCGGTGGAGGCGCTGCGCCGCGCCGTTCGCCCCGGGGCGAACGGGGGGACGCCGGGCCCGGGTGCCCCCGCGTGAGCGGCGCACCGCAGCGCATCGGCCTCGTCTCCTCCGCCGTTCCGCTGATCGACGGGGGCGCGCGCTTCATCGTCCGCTGGCTGGCGGAGCGGCTGACCGCCGCGGGCCATCGGGTGGAGGAGGTGCTGCTGCCGAGTTCAGACGATCCCGCCACCCTGCTGCACCAGATGGCGGCCTGGCGAATGATCGACCTGGACGCGCATTTCGACCGGATCGTGACCTTCCGCCCGCCCTCGCACCTCGTGCGGCACCGGCGGAAGATGTGCTGGTTCATCCACCACATCCGCATCTTCTACGACCTCTGGGGGCCGGAGCACGGCCACCTGCCGGATACGCCGGAGATGCGCGGCATCCGCGCGGCGATGCATCGCGCCGACACGCGGGCGCTGGCGGAGGCGCACGGCCTCTTCTCCAACTCCCGCGTCGTCGCGGAGCGGGTGCGGCGCTTCAACGGGCTGTCGCCGCAGGTGCTCTATCCGCCGGTGCAGCGGCCGGAGCTCTTCGTCCCCGGCCCCTTCGGCGACGCGATCGTCTCGGTCTGCCGGATGGAGGCGCACAAGCGGCAGCACCTGCTGATCGAGGCGATGGCGCACACGCGCACGCCGGTGCGGCTGCACCTCGCGGGGCTGACCTCGGACCCCGCCTATCACGACCGGCTGCGGGCGCTGGTCGCGCAGCACGGGCTGGAGGCCTGGGTCACGCTCGACCATCGCTGGATCACGGAGGAGGAGAAGGCGGCGCTTCTCTCCGGCGCCCTCGCGAACGCCTATCTGCCGGTGGACGAGGACAGCTACGGCTACCCGACGCTGGAGGCCGCCCATGCCCGGCGCGCGACGGTCACCACGCCGGATTCGGGCGGCGTGATGGAGTTCGTGCGCGACGGGGTGGAGGGGATCATCGCGCCGGCCAAGCCCGCGGCGCTCGCCGCCGCCTTCGACGCGCTCTACGAGGACCGGGCGCGCGCCGCCCGCCTCGGCGCCGCGGCCGAGGCGCGGGTGGCGGAGCTCGGCGTGACCTGGGACGCGGTGATCGCGCGGCTGCTGGCATGAGGCTCCTCGTCCTGACCGCCCGTTCGCCCTTCGCGCGCGGCCCCGCCGAGGCGACGGCCGAGGGGCTGGTCCGGGCGCTCCGCGCCGCCGGGCACGGGGCCGAGGCGATGCATCTTCCCCTGGCCGGCGCCGCGCCGGAGCGGATGGTGGAGGAGGTGCTGATCGCGCGCGGCCTGCGGGCGACAAATGTCGACCGGGTGATCGCCCTCCGCCTCGCGGCCGCGCTCGTGCCGCTGGACGGGGTGGGGGGCACGCGGGTCGCCTGGCTGCCGCACGCGGAGAGCGATCCCTGGGCGGCCGCCCTTCGCCCCGCCCCGGCCGGCGCCGCGCCGCACGGGATTCTCCGCGCCGCGGTGGCGGAGGCGCTGGCCGGATGCCATGCCCGCTTCGCCGATGCGGCGGGGGTCGAGGCCCTGCGCGACCTGGGGCTGGAGGCGGGGCTGCTGCCCGCGCCGGGGGAGGCGCAGGGTGCAGAATGGGACCGCGTCCTGACGGGTCTGCTCGGATGAGCGGCGCGGCCCTTTCTCCGCTCCGCCTCGCCTTGTGCGGGGCCTGGGCGGATGACCGGCTGGGGCCGCTGCTGCGGCGCCTGACCGAGCTGGGCCATCAGGTCACGCCGTGCCGGACCGGGGCCGCGTCCCCGGCGATCCCTTATGAGGGATCGGAGATCCCGCCCGTCCGCGCCCTGGCGGTCCGGGAACCGGCCGGTGCCGGGGCTGCCCTGGACGCGGTCATCCTCGTGGCCGAGGGGGAGGCCGACGCCGGCGGAGACGCGGCCGCCCTGCTGGACGCGGTGCCCGGCCTGCTGGTCCTGCGGGCCGCGCCGTCCGGCCGTGATGCGGCGATCCTGCCGGAGGCGCTGGCCGCCCGGGCCGCAGGCATCCTCCTGCCCGGTCCGGCGCTTCTCGGTCCCGCGCGCGAGGTCTGCCCGGGGCCGGTGGCGGTGCTGGACCCGGTGCAGCCGCCGGAGGACTGGGCCGGCGCGCTCCTGCCGGTCCTCGCGACGGCGCTGGAGGCCCGGCCGCTGATGGAGGCCGCCCGGGAGACCGGCCGCGACCTCGCCCGCTGGGGCGCGGCGGCGGATGATCCGGCGGTCGCGCGGGTGGCGGCGCTCTGGGACGCGCTCTTCGCCGAGGGGGCCGACGGCGCACCGGGTTCCTAGAGCCGTTCCGGTTGCCTTGCGTTCACCGGGACGGCTCGGGCTTGCCTCTGGGAGAGCCGACTTCCGGCCTACCCCGCCAGCCCCAGCGCCATGTAGGCCCGGGCCGCCGGTGGCCAGGCGGCCACCACCTCGGCGCGCCAGTGCCAGGCGGCATAGGCCGCACCGGCGAGGATCAGCAGGGAGGCGGCCCAGGCGATCCCGAGCGCGGCGCGGGGTTGCGGCCGTTCCACGGGCACCGGCTCGGCGCGGGGCTTCGGCGGGAGGGGCGCCGGTGCCGGGGGGCGCGGCATGTCCAGCGGCGGCTCCGCGGCGGAGAAGACCGGGCGTGGGGCGGCCTCCTCCCGGGCAGGGCGTTCCGGCGTTTGGCGCTCCGGCGTTTGGCGCTCCGGCGTCTGGCGTTCAGGGGTCTGGCGTTCGGGGGACGGGAGCTCGGGCGCCCAGGACGTGCCGCAGCGCGTGCAGCGCACGGTCTTGCCGCCGGCCAGCCGGGCCGTGACGGCCGGGGGCAGATCATACTCGGCGGCACAGTTCGGGCAGGCGACGCGCATGGCCGCAGCATGGGAGCGCGCCGCGCCGCGGGCAACGGCACCGCGCCCGGCCGGACGGCCTATCGGCGCGGCGGTGGTCATGGCACACGGCCGGGGATGGTGCGCTTCTCCGAGGTCGGCTTGCGCTACCCGGATCCGCTGGGCGGCAGCCGGGAGACGTTGCGCGACCTGTCCTTCACCCTGCCGCAGGGGTCCTTCACCTGGCTGACGGGCCCTTCGGGTGCGGGCAAGACCTCGCTGCTGCGGCTGATGCAGCTGGCGATGCGGCCCACGCGGGGAGAGGTGGAGGTGCTGGGCACGCCGCTCTCCCAGGCGAGGCGGGGGGACCTGCCGGCGCTGCGGCGGCGGATCGGGGCGGTGTTCCAGGAGTTCCGCCTGCTCCCCTACCTCACCGCCTTCGACAACGTGGCGCTGCCGCTGCGGCTGGCCGGGCGCACCGAATCGAGCCTTCGGCCGGACGTGCAGGAGATGCTGCGCTGGGTCGGGCTGGCGGGGCGGGAGGAGGCGCTGCCGCCGCAGCTCTCGGGCGGGGAGCAGCAGCGGGTGGCGATCGCCCGGGCGGTGGTCACACGCCCCGCCCTGCTGGTGGCGGACGAGCCGACCGGCAACCTGGACCCCGACCAGTCCCGCCGCCTGCTGATGCTGCTGGCGGAGATGAACCGCCTGGGCGCCACGGTGATCGTCGCGACCCACAACCACGAGCTGATCGCCCAGCACCCCGGCCATGTGATGGTGCTCCAGGCCGGGCGGATCGAGGCGCTGCTCCCCTGGCCCTATGCCGACGCCGCCGCGCCCCTGCACCCGGAGGGCGGGGAGGCGCCGCCGGGACCGCCGCCTGGGCCGCCGCCCTCTGGTCCGCCGCCGGTGCCCGTCCCGCCGCCGCCGGTGATCGCGGAGGCCGCGCCGCCCCCGCCGAGCCGCCCCCCCGCGCCCGAGCCGGCCGACGATCCCCGCTGGGGCCTGCCGGTGGAGGAGCCGCCGCCGCGGCCGCCCGGCCATGTTCCCGGCCCCCGCGCCCCGGACCCCGACACCCCCTCCCCCCGCCTGCGCGCGGCCATCTGGCCGAGCGTCACGCCGCCCCGCGACGGAGACGACCCTGGCTGAGCGCCGCCGCCGCATCGCCCGCGACCCGCTCGGCCTGCGCCGCGCCCTGTCGGACCGGCTGCTGCCGGGGCTGGTCGCGGCCATGGCGCTGCTGGCCGCCCTTACCCTGGCCGGCGCGCAGGGCGCGGCCCGGCTGGCGGAGCGCTGGCAGGAGGGCGCGGCCGCCGCCGTGACCGTGCAGGTGCCGGACCCGACCGAGGCGCGGATGGCCCGCGCCCTCGCCCTGCTGCGCGCCCACCCGGCCGTGGCCAGCGCCGACGCGGTGGGGGAGGAACGGATCGCCGAGCTGCTCCGGCCCTGGCTGGGAGAGCGGCCGGCCCTGCCACTGCCGGGGGTGATCGAGCTTCGCCTGGCCGCCGCCGACGCCTCGCTCTCCGCCCTGGGGGCCCGGCTGGCCGAGGCGGTGCCGGGGGCGGAGCTGGAGGCGCACGGCGTCTGGGTGGCCCGGCTGACCGCACTCGTCCGCTCCGTGGCCGGGGTGTCGCTGGCGGTGCTCGCCCTCGTGGCCGGGGTGTCGGCGGCCGTGGTCGCGGTCGCCACCCGGGCCGGGCTGGCGGCGCGGCGGGACGCGATCGGCATCCTGCACGACCTCGGGGCCACGGGCAGCGACATCGCGGGCCGCTTCAGCCGGCGCGTCGCGGGGCTGGCGGCGCTGGGGGCGCTGCTCGGCGCCCTGCTGGCCGTGCCCGCCCTCGCCGCCCTGGCGGCGCTCGCCGCGCCGCTGACGGGCGGCACGGCCCATTGGAGCGTGGAGGCCCTCGGCGGACTGCCCTGGCTCTCCCTCGCGGCGCTGCCGCCCGCCGCCGGCCTGATCGGCTGGCTCACCGCCCAGGCCACCGTGCGCCGCTGGCTCCGCCACCTGCCATGACGTCCGGCCGGGCTGCCGTGGAGGTCCCTCGCGCGGGACGCGGCGTTCCTGGCAGCCGGCCGTGCGCCGGGGGGCGCGCGTGAGGAGACGGGTCCTCAGCCCCGTTTCCGTGACGCTCGCCGCCCTGGTCCTCGCGGGGCTGGGCGGCTTTCTCTGGTTCCTTCACCGCGCGGCGGAGCCGGCCCCCTTCCCCCCGCCGCCGAGCCCCGGCATCGCCGTCCTCACCGGCGGGCCCGACCGGGTGGAGGCGGGGCTTCTGCTTCTGACGGACCGGCCGGGGGCGCGCCTGATCATCTCCGGCGCCGGGCGCTACGCCACCCTGGCCGAGCTCATGCGGGCGGCGGGGGTGGAGGGGCCGGATCCCGCCACGCTCGCCCCCCGGGTTACCCTCGGCCACGCCGCGACCAGCACCCACGGCAATGCGCGGGAGGTCGCGGCCTGGGCGCGCGCCGGAAACCTTCGGGAGGTCACCGTCGTCACCGCCGGATTCCACATGCCCCGCGCCCTGCTCGAACTCCGCCGCGCCATGCCCGACGCGACGCTGCACCCGCTGCCCGTACAGCCGCACCTGCCGAGGCCCGTGGCCCTGGTCCGGGAATACGTGAAGCTCGTCGGCGCGGCCGCGGGACTCTCCACTCTCGTGGAGCGGCGGGAGCCGGCGCGGTGATCCTTCTTCGCTCGACGCTGTTCAACCTGCTGTTCTTCGCCGCGACCGGGGCGATGGTGATCGCGGGGCTGCCGCTGCTGGCGTTCCGGGGCCAACACATCATCCGCTACGTCCGGGCCTGGGCGCGGCTCGTGCTCTGGCTGCTGCGCGTGGTCTGCGACATGCGCCTGCGCGTCACCGGGGCGGAGCACCTGCCCCAAGGCGGGGCGGCGCTGATCGCGGCCCAGCACCAGTCGACCCTCGACACGATCGTCTGGAACGCCCTGCTTCCCGCGCCGGTCTACGTGCTGAAGGCGGAGCTGCTGCGGATTCCCCTCTGGGGCTCGCTCGCGCGCCATGTCGGGTCCATCCCGGTGGTCCGTTCGGGGGGCGCGGCGGCGCTGAAGGGCCTCGTCCGCGCCGCGCGGGGCGCGGTGGCGGCGGGACGGCAGATCGTCATTTTCCCCGAGGGCACCCGCACGCCGCCGGGGGAGCGGCGGCGGTGGCAGCCCGGGCTCGCGGCGCTGGCGGCGGCCACCGGCCTGCCGGTGATCCCGGTGGCAACCGATGCCGGGCGGTTCTGGGGCCGCCGCGCCTATCTCAAGCGGCCGGGGGTCGTCACGCTGGCGGTGCTGCCGCCCCTGCCGCCCGACCTGCCGCGCGAGGAACTGATGGCGCGGGCGCAGCGCTCGGTGGAGACCGCCGCGCATGGGCTCGAGGGGGCTGTGGACAACTCCGTGGAATAGATGCGGGCACGGCTTCCCACCGCGCCCCAAGACTCCGGAGCAAAGCCTTGTGGAGTCTCGGTTTTGGCGTCGGGGCCGGCTGCTGTGGATAATAACTTCCCGGGTTAAATCAAACACTTGTCTGTTTTTCGGCCCTGCTGGCTGCCGATCTGTGGACAAGCTTTGGATTTCCCCGTCCCGCGTGGGGTCGGGAAGGCCGGGCCTGTGGATAGAGTGTGGGAAAACCCTTCGGCTGCTCGCGGGGCGGTGGGGGACCGGGCCCCGAAGGGGTCCGCAGCACGCGTCGCTCCGGGAACGCCGCTGGAAGCGCCCCTGCCCGGACGGCCCACCCCGGGGGCGGGCCGCCGGTCCTTTCGTCAGCGGCGCGGTGCGCCGCGGCCCAGGAGCGCCCAGAGGAGGATCGCGCCGAAGGTGGCGGTGCCGATCCCGCCGAGCGCGAAGCCCCCGAAGCGCAGGGTGAAGTCGCCGGTGCCGAGCACGAGCGGGATGGCCGCGACCATCAGGTTCTCCGGCCGGGAGAAGTCCACCCGGTTGTCCACCCAGATCCGCGCGCCGGCGACGGTGATGAGGCCGAAGACGACGATGGAGACGCCGCCCATGACCGGCAGCGGGATGGCGCCGATCAGCGCCCCGAACTTCGGCGAGAAGCCGAGGATGATCGCCGCCACCGCCGCCACGACGAAGAGCAGGGTGGAGTAGACGCGCGTCGCCGCCATGACGCCGATGTTCTCGGCATAGGTGGTGACGCCCGTGCCGCCGACGGCGCCGGAGACGATGGTGGCGACGCCGTCGCCGATGAAGGCAGGGCCGACCTGCGCGTCCATGTTCCGCCCGGTCATGGCGCCGACCGCCTTCAGGTGGCCGAGATTCTCCGCCATCAGCACGATCGCGACCGGCGCGATCAGGAGGATGGCGGAGAGGCTGAAGGAAGGCGCCGCGAAGCGCGGCACGCCGAACCACGGCGCCGCCGTCACCGCCGAGAAATCCATCGGACGGCCGAGCCCGAGTCCGTTCGCCAGGGCCCAGTAGATGACGCTCGCGATGATCAGCCCGACGAGGATGAGCAGGCGCTGCGTCAGCCCGCGCGCGTAGACCGCGACGAGAGCGACGGAGACGAAGGTCACGGCCTGCATCCAGGCGTCGAAGCCGGTGGGCGCCATGTTCTTCACGGGGATGGCGGCGAGGTTCAGCCCGATCACGGCGACGACCGTGCCGGTGACGACGGGCGGCATCAGCCGCTCGATCCAGCCGGTGCCGAGGCGCGTCACCGCGAGGCCCGCCAGGGCATAGACGATGCCGCAGGCGATGATGCCGCCGAGCGCCACGCCGATGTTCGCGTTGGGTCCCGGCGCCGTGTAGCCGGTGGCGGCGATGACCACGCCGATGAAGGCGAAGGAGGAGCCGAGATAGGAGGGCACGCGCCCCTTCACCGCGAAGAAGAAGATGAGCGTGCCGATGCCGCTCATCAGCACGGCGACGTTCGGGTCGAAGCCCATCAGCAGGGGCGCGAGGACGGTGGCGCCGAACATGGCGACCACGTGCTGCAGGCCCATGGCGAGCGTCTGCGGCCAGGGCAGCCGCTCCTCCGGCAGCACCGTCGCGCCGGCCACCGGCCGGACCTCCGTCCAGGACATCATGCGCCCCCTCCCCGATTCAGCATCGGGGGAGGATGGCGTCGGTGCGGCGGCGCGTCCACGCGACGCGCCGGCCGGCGTCAGGGGTGAGGCATCACGGGGCGTCGCCGCGCATGGCGGGGAGGAGGAGGCCGGCGTTGTGTCGGATGAGGGCCTCGTAGGTGGGGGCGGGGCCGGAAGGGGCGGAGAGGGCGTCGGCGTAGAGGCGGCCGCGGACGCGCACGCCGGCCTCGCGGGCGAGGCGCTCGAGGGTGGTGGGGCTGGCCATGTTCTCGAGGAAGACGGCGGTGATGCCCTCGGCGCGGACGTGCCGGATGAGGGCGGCGACCTCGGCGGCGGAGGGCTCGGCGTTGGTGCTGACGCCCTGGGGGGCGAGGAAGCGGATGGCGTAGGCGGCGCCGAAGTAGGCGAAGGCGTCGTGGCTGGTGACGACGCGGCGACGGGGCTCGGGGATGGTGGCGATGGCGGCGCGGAGTTCGGCGTCGAGGGCGGCGAGGCGGGCGGCGTAGGCCTCGGCGTTGCGGGCGTAGAGGGCGGCGTTGGCCGGATCGGCGGCGGCGAGGCCGGCGGCGATGTTGCGGGCGTAGGTCACCGCATTGCGCGGATCGCCCCAGGCGTGCGGGTCGGGTTGGCCGGCGCGCCCGCGCCCGCCGCCCTCCCGGGCGCGCAGCGTCACGCCGTCCGTCGCGGTCACGACGGTGCCGCGGAAGGCGGCGGCGCGGGTCAGGCGGTCGATCCAGGCGTCGAAGCCCAGCCCGTTGCGGACGAGCAGGGCGGCGCCGCGCAGGCGCTCAGCGTCGGAGGGTCGGGGCTGGAACTCGTGCGCGTCCGCGTCGGGTCCGACCAGGACGTGCAGGGCCAACGGCCGGTCCCCGGCCACCTGCCGGACCATGTCGCCGAGGATGGAAAAGCTGGCCACCACGGGAAGGGCGGCTTGTGCCTGCGCGGAACGGATGGCCGGCGCGGCCATCGCGGCGGCAAGGAGCGTGCGGCGCTTCATCGGTGGACCACTTGCCTGAAGGGGACGGACGCCGCCCGGGGCCGCTTGCGCGACCCGGACGTTCCTCCATGCGCTTCGCGAGCGGCGTCCGGGGGCCCGTGCCGCGCCGGCTGTCTCAGCCCCGGCGCCAGAGGCGGCTCAGCCGCTCCCAGAGCCCGCCCCGACGGCGCGCGATGGAGGACTGGGTGGCGTGCGGGCGGTGGGTCGGCGGCGGCAGGGCGCTGGCGACGGTGTGGCGGCCGGAATCCTCGGCGGCGATCAGCCGCTGCTCCAGCGCGAGCACCCCGGACACGGCCTCCGGCGGGTGGGATGCCGCGAGGCGCTCGGCCGTCAGGGCGGCGTCGGGGAAGGCCTCGGACCGGCGCAGCGCGTCCACCACGCGCATCGTCTGTTCGGTGTCCAGCGGCGGGCCGGCGCGCCAGAGGGCCACCGCGTCCTGCCGCCAGGCGCGGGCGAGCTCCGGGCGGCGGGCGTCGTCCGCGACCCAGGCGGCCTGGAGCGTGGCCTCGGCGGCCGCGTGGAGCGCGCCCGTCTCCTCCAGCACGTAGGCGTAGCCGAGGAAGCGGCGCGCGAGGGGCGGGTGGGAGGCGTCGTTGATGAGGGCGCGGAAGGGGGCGGTGCCCACGGCCTCGATCGCGGCGGGATGGGCGCGGGCGATCTCCGGCGCCGCATAGCCGCAATGCGGGCATTGCTGGAGCCAGGACTCCATCGTGCCCCGCAGCGGCTCCCCGGGGCGGAGGTCGAGGTCGGGCGCACCCTCCGGCGCGGCGGGGCGGAAGCGGGGCTGGCGGCTTTCCGTGCCGCAGACGGCGCAGCGCAGCTCGGCCACCCGCGCACCGGGGGCGCGGGGGGCCGAGGACGGACCGGTCTGAGGGCGAGCCATGCGTCCAAGGTAAGCGCTGAGCGCGCCGACGCTAAGGGGTGTGTTGCGGCTCTGTTGCGCGCGCGCCCGAACTGGTCCCGAGATTGCGGTATACCAACGGCACGCCGATTGCCTCTTCCGCCGCGGGATGACCGGCCGCGTGAGCCATGGGCGCGCGGATGGTCCGGGAAAGGAATGGGGAAATGCGGCCTTCACGACGTGACCTGATGCTGGCGGGAGCCGCGGCGGCTCTCTCGCCGCGGCCCGGCACCGCCCAGGGCTGGGCGCCGACCCGCGACGTGCGGCTGATCACCGGCTTCCCGCCCGGCGGCACCACCGACATCGTCGCGCGGCTGCTGGCCGAGGCGCTGCGGCCGCGCGCCGGTCAGCCCGTGGTCGTCGATCCGCGACCGGGCGCCAACGGCTATCTCGGCGCGCAGGCCGCGTCCCGGGCGGCGCCGGACGGGCACACGCTGTTCCTGACCCAGCTCGGGATCATGTCGGTCGGGCCGGTGGTGCCGGGCGTGACGGTGGGGCTGGACCTGGACCGGGACCTCGTGCCCCTCGCCTGCCTCGTCGGCACGCCGATGGTGCTCGTGGTCCGCCCGGGGGCGCCCTTCGCCGACGTGGATGCCTTCCTGGCGGCGGCGAGGGCGCGGCCGGGCGGGTTGACCTATGGCTCCGCCGGGAATGGCTCGATCAACCACCTGGCGATGGAGCGCTTCGCCGCGCTGAACGGCGTCTCCCTCGTCCACGTGCCCTATCGCGGCGGCGCGCCGGCGGCGACGGACCTCGGTGCCGGGCGGGTGGATGCGATGTTCGCCAACCTCGCGGAATCGCTCGGCCCGATCGCGGGCGGGCGGATGGTGCCGCTGGCCCTGGCGGGCGAGGGTCCCTCGGGCGCGCTGCCGGACGCGCCGCTGCTGTCGGCGCGCTTCCCCGGCTTCTCCGTGCTGAACTGGTTCGGCATCGCCGCCCCTGCCGGCCTGCCGGAGCCGGCGCGCGCCTTCTGGGAGGGCGCACTGCTCGGCGCCCTGGCGGACCCCGCCGTGCGGCGCGGCTTTGCGGAGCGCGCCCTCGATCCCGTGCTGGAGGACGGTGCCACCTTCGCCCGCCGGATCGCGGGGGAGCGGGCCCGCTGGCGGCAGGTGGTCGAGGCGGGGAATATCCGCGCGGACTGACCGCCCCGGCGAGGGCCGCCCTGTTGCGCGGACCCCGTCCGCCTTGCCACAAGGCGAACATGCCGCGTGGCGACCTCTTTCCTGACATCGCGCCCTATGAGACCGGGCTTCTGCCGCTCTCCCCCGCCGGGCATGGCGGCCCCTCCCACGTCATGTACTGGGAGCAGGTGGGCAATCCGCGGGGGCAGCCCGTGCTCTTCCTGCACGGGGGGCCCGGGGCCGGGGCCGGGGCGGTGCACCGCCGCTTCTTCGACCCGACGCACTGGCGCGTGGTGATCTTCGACCAGCGCGGCGCCGGGCGGTCCCGCCCGCTGGGCGAGCTGCGGGACAACACGACGCCGCACCTGGTGCGGGACATCGAGACGCTGCGGCGCTTCCTGGGCGTGGAGCGATGGCTGCTGTTCGGCGGGTCCTGGGGTTCGACGCTCGCGCTGGCCTATGCGCAGGCGCATCCGGACCGGGTGACGGGCTGCGTGCTGCGCGGCGTCTTCCTGGGACGCGACGACGAGGTGAGCTGGTTCCTCTACGGGCTGCGCCGCGTCTTCCCGGATGCCTGGGCGAATTTCGCGGAGCACGTGCCGGCCGCGGAGCGGGGCGACCTGCTGGGCGCCTATCTCCGCCGCCTGACCGATCCCGATCCGGGCGTGCACATGGCGGCCGCGCGGGCGTGGTCGAACTACGAGGGGCTGTGCAGCACCCTCCTCCCCTCCCCCGAGACGGTGGCGTCCTTCGCGCAGGACCGCTCCGCCCTCGGGCTCGCGCGGATTGAGGCGCACTACTTCGCGCACCGGCTGTTCCTGCCGCCGGAGGGGCTGCTGGGCGGGATGCGCCGGCTGGACCATGTGCCGGCGGAGATCGTGCAAGGGCGCTACGACATGGTCTGCCCGCCGGTCTCGGCCTTCGAGCTGGCGGAGGCCTGGCCGATGGCGCGGCTGACGGTGGTGCCGGATGCCGGGCATTCCGCGCTGGAGCCGGGCGTGCGGACGGCGCTGGTGGCGGCGGTGGAGCGGTTCCGGCGGCGGGGTTAGGCGGTGACCCCGGGAAGGGCTCCGCCCTCCCCAGACCCCGCCCGCCAGGGGGCGAACGCTCCCCATGCACCCGCGCCAAATCGATCGCGGGGTCCGGGGGCCACGTCTGGCCCCCGGCGGAGGGTGCGGAAGGCAGAGATTCCCGCGTGACGGGAGCGCCTACTCCGCCCGGATGTTCGCGCGGCGGATCACCGGCTCCAGCGTGGTCCGCTCCCGCCCGATGAGGGCCGCGAAGGCCTCGGGCCCCGTGCCGCCGAGGATCGCGCCCTGCTCGGTCAGGCGGTTGGCGGTGGCCGGTTCGCGCAGCGCCTCGGCGACCGCCTCGGCCACGCGGGCGATGAGGTCGGGCGGCGTGCCGGCGGGGGCGGCCATGCCGAAGGCGGTGCCGAAGATGAAGCCGGGCACGCCCTCCTCCGCCATGGTCGGGACGTCGGGGAGTTGCGGCAGGCGGGCCTCGGTCGCGACGGCCAGCGGGCGTACGGCGCGGCCGCGGATCTGGCCGAGGATGTTCGGCACGTTGTCGATGACCATATCGATCGTGCCGGCGACGAGGTCCGTCACCGCGGGCGCGGCGCCGCGATAGGGGATGTGCTGGATCTCCGTGCCCGTCGCGCCCTTGAACAGCTCCAGCGCGAGGTGAAGGCTGCTTCCGCCGCCCGCGGAGCCGGCGGTGAGCTGGCCGGGACGCGCCTTCGCCTCCGCAACCAGGGCGCCGACGTTGCGCCAGGGCCGGTTGTTGGCGACGCAGAGCACCTTCGGCGTCGCGGCGAGCAGCGTGATCGGTGCGAAGGCCGTGTTCGTGTCATAGGGCATGGACGGGTAGATGAACTGATTGACCGCCAGCGGCCCGAGCGAGGAGGCGAGCAGGGTGTAGCCGTCGGGCGCCGCCTTCGCGACGGCGTCGGCGCCGATGTTGCCGCCGGCGCCGGCCCGGTTCTCCACCACGAAGGGCTGGCCGAACTTCGTGGCCAGGGACTGGGAGACGGCGCGCGCCAGCACGTCCACCAGCCCGCCCGGCGGGAAGGGGACGATGATGCGGACGGGCTTCGTCGGCCAGGGCGCGGCCTGGGCCCGAGCCTTGGCCGCGGAGCCCGTGGCCAGGGCCGCGGCGAGCGCCGCGCGGCGCGTGACGGTGGCGTTCATCTCGTCCCTTCCTCCGCTAGGGCTTGCCGTAGAGGGCGGGGATTCCCGCATCCACGGCGACTTCCACGAGCATCGGCCCCTCGGCCGCGAGGGCGGCGTGCAGGGCGTCGTCCAGCGCGGCGGGGTCCGTGACCGCGACGCCCGGGCAGCCCATGCCGCGGGCGGTGGCGACGAAGTCGAGGCCGGGCAGGTCGATCCCCGGCGCGCCGCGCACCTGCAGCACCTGGGAGAAGGAGCGCATGGCGCCGTAGCCCGCGTTGTTCATCACTACGACGGTCAGCGGCAGACGTTCCTGCACCGCCGTCCAGAGCGCCTGGGGCGAGTAGAGGAAGGAGCCGTCGCCGATGAGGCAGACGACGCGCCGCCCGGGATGGGCGAGCGCGACGCCGACGGCGGCGGGCAGCCCGTAGCCGAGGCCGCCGCTGGCCATCGTGTAGAAGCCGCCCCAGTCCCGCACCGGCATCTGCGCGTGCATGGCCGGGCGGTGGGACGGCGCTTCCTCCACCAGGATCGCGTCATCAGGCATGGCGGCGTGCAGGCGGTGCAGGGCATAGGCCGGGGGGATGGGGGTTGCCGGTTCCGGCGGCGGCGCGGGGCGGCGCGGGGGCGGCGGGGTGCGGCCGGTGGGCGGCAGCGCCTCGGTCAACAGGGGCAGGCCGAGGCGGAGGCTGCCGAGGATCGCGTCCCCGATCGGGGCGGAGGCCGCGGCCTCCGGGTCGGTGGTGAGCTGGATCAGCGGGATGCCCGCGCGGAACAGCGCGCAGTCGCCGGCGACGTGGAAGGTGAAGGCCGGGGCGCCGACGACCAGCACGAGGTCGTGGGCGATCAGCGCGTCCGACACGGCCTGCGGCGCGGCCTTCAGGTGGCCGGCGTGCAGCGGGTGATCCTCGGGGAAGGAGAGGTTGGCGGAGAAGGGGCTCGTCCAGACGGGCGCGCCCATCCGCTCCGCGAGGGCCAGGAGCGCGGGTCCCGCTCCCTCGGCATCGGCTTCCGGTCCGGACACGATGACCGGGCACGCGGCGGCGGCGACCGCGCGGGCGGCGCGGGCGATGAGGGCCGGGTCGGGCGCGGTGTCGCGCGAGACCGCCCGCGGTGCCACCGGCCAGCAGGCGGCGGACCAGTCGTCGGAGGGGATGGAGACGAAGGTCGGGCCGCAGGGGCGCTGCGCGGCGATGCGGTGGGCGTGGGCGATGGCGGCGGGCACGTCCTCGGCGCGCGCCGGCTCGATGCTCCACTTCACGTAAGGCTTGGGGAAGGAGGCCGCCTCGGTCGCGCCGAGGAAGGGCAGGTTGGGCAGGAGCGCGCGCGCCTGCTGCCCCGCCGTCACCACCAGCGGCGCCTGGTTGCGGTAGGCGGTGAAGAGGTTGCCCAGCGCGTGCCCCACCCCCGCCGCGGAGTGCAGGTTCACGAAGGCCGGGCGGCCCGTGGCGCGCGCGTAGCCATCGGCCATGCCGACGACCGAGGCCTCCTGCAGCCCGAGGATGTAGCGGAAGTCCTCGGGCCAGCGGTCGAGGAAGGGCAGCTCGGTCGAGCCCGGGTTGCCGAAGACCGTCGTCATGTCGAGCGCGCGCAGCAGGTCGAGCACGGCCTGGCGCACCGTGGTCCGGCCCGTGGTCGGCGGTCCGTCGGTCATGTTTCCTCCGATTCCAGCCCGGCCGCATCCAGTCCGGCCGCATCCAGTCCGGCGATGAGGCGGCGCAGCGTCGCGAGGAAGGCGGGGCGGTCGGCCTCGCCCAGCAGGCGGTCGAGGGCCGCGTCGTGCGCGTCCGCGTGGGCCGCCAGTTCCGCCCGCATCGCCTCACCGGCCGGGGTGAGGGACAGGGCGTAGCTGCGGCGGTCCCAGGGCGGCCGGTCCCGCTGGATGAGGCCGCGCCGCTCCAGGTCGGACAGGGCCGGGGTCAGGGTGGACTTGTCCCGCCCCACCGCGGCCCCGAGGGCGGTCTGGGAGAGGCCGGGATTCTCCCCGATCAGGACGAGGATGGCGTAGCGGCCGGGGCGCAGGCCCGCCGTGCCGCTGCGCCGCGCGAAGGCCGCGAAGGACGCCTCCTGCGCGAGGCGGAGGTGGAAGCCGATCGTCTCCGAGAGGGGCCCGAGCCGGAGGGGGACGCCGGCGCCCGGCAGGAGGCGCAGGCTCGGCGGGTCCCGATCGGGACCGGGCGCGCGGCGCGGATGGCGGGCCGGCTGGGCCAACGGAACGCGGTCCCTCCCTGGCGCGGCCTGTCGGCGCGCCGTTCTTGTTCGGGACGGTAGGACATCCAACGATCCGGTCGCAAACCCCCGCGCAGGGGGGCGGCGCCTCACCTCTCCGTGACGCGCCGGAGCCAGGCGGCGGCGGAATCGACCGCCCGACGCGCGGCGGAGACATGGTCGGCAGCGCGCAGGAAGCCGTGCACCGTGCCGGGAAAGGTCCCCTCCTCCACCGCGACGCCGGCCTGCCGCAGGGCGACGGCCATGGCGCGGTTCTCGTCCGCCAGCACGTCCAGCTCGGCGATGTGGATCAGGCAGGGTGGCAGGCCGCGCAGGTCGGCCCGGGCCGGGGCGGCGTAGGGCGACATCCGGTCGGTCGGGTCCGGCGTGTAGCAATCCCAGTAGAAGCGCATCTTCTCCCGCGTCAGGCCGTAGCCCTCGGCGAACTCGGCGTAGCTCGGGGTGGCCATACGGTCATCAAAGACGCCGTAGTTCAGCAGCAGGCCGGAGAGGCGCAGCCCGGGATCGGACTGGCGCAGCAGCAGGGCGGCGCCGAGCGCGAGGTTCGCCCCGGCGGAATCGCCGCCGAGCACGATGCGCGTGCCATCCAGGCCCCACTCCGCCCCCTTGGCGGCCACCCAGCGGACCACGCCCGCCATCTCCTCCAGCGCCTGGGGAAAGGCGGCCTCCGGGCTGAGCGCGTAGTCCGGGCCGATCACGGCGGCGCCCGAGCCCGTGGCATAGCGGCGCATCAGCGTGTCATGCGTGTCGACGCTGTTCCAGACCCAGCCGCCGCCGTGCAGGTAGATCAGCACGGGCAGCGGCCCGCCCGTCGAGGGTCGGTGCAGGCGGCACAGGATCCGCCGGCCCCGGACGCCGAGCCAGCGGTCGGTGCTCTCGGCCACGCGCGGCTCGGGGTTGAAGAGGGTCATGTTCAGGGCGTCGTTGGCGGCCCGGCTGGCGTCCAGCGGCCGCTCCAGCCGCTGCGGCGGGAAGTTCGCGGCGCGCCCCTCCATCATCGTCGTGAAGGCGGCCATCTCCGGGTCCAGACGAGGGTCCTGCGGCACGGTGCAATCCTTGGAGGGGGCGCGAGTGAAGGCGTATCCGGGTCCTGGCTCAACCCCGCGCTCGCCCCATCGCGGCCTGGACCTGGTTCCGGGGATCGCGGTGATCGCACCGGGCCGCAGGGGCGGCGACATCGGGTGGGTCGGGCAGAGGCTTCCCGCCCTTGGCGTGGCCGTGTAGGGTCGGGCCGGTTCGTCCGCGTAGCTCAGCAGGATAGAGCACAGGATTCCTTGTTTTAACTGGGCGTTGTGCTCGGAAACGGCACAACGGATCCGCTCAAAGTCGGGGAAAGCTCTGGCGCTCTCGTCGCCGTGCCGATCCCGAGCCAAGTCCGGGCCTCCGCCCGGGAAGGTGTAGAGACTGGACGGGCGGCACCTACGGGCTTCGGCCTAGGGTGAAGGGACAGTCCAGACCACGAACGCCCTCGCGGGCGGCGGCGGAAGCCGAAGTGGTATGAATCCTGGGGTCGTGGGTTCGAATCCCGCCGCGGACACCCCCAACTCCACCCCCAAGCAGCGGTGCGCTGCCCTGAGCCAGCCTGAGACGGCGGCGCGGCAAAGGAGGGGTGAAGAAAATTGGGGGAGAGAAATCCCTTATTTACTTACTTCTCATGGGGAATGTGGGGAGAGTGGGGAAGTCGGCGCATTCATTGGGTTTTGGCGCTCCCCACAGGATTGAGCCCTGTGGGGAGTGTGGGGAGCAACCTCGCCGAACCCCGCTGAGCTGGGAACTCTGACATGATGATCCGCCGTTCGCTGCTGACCCTGGCCGCACCCATCCTTGGCGGCCTGCCACGTAGCGCACAGGCCTGCGCCGTCCCTGCCGCCCTCACAATCGCTAACCGCGGCACCCGTCCCATCCGCGCGCTCAGGCTCACGGAGCGTCCGTTGAGCGCAGGCCTTGCGGGCAGGCAAGGCCAGGCGCAGCCCGTCACCGATGAGGTCCCGGTCACCCTACCTTCGGTAGGGCTCGCGCCAGGACAGACCATCGTCGTCAACACCGTGAATTGCAGGGCGCGGTACACCGTGGTCGCGACCTTCACCGACGGTAGGGTCGTCCAGGTTGATGATCTGATCGGCAGGCAGGAGGTCGTAGTGCGGTGAGGCTGTCGGCCGGCCGTCGGGCCGTCTCCGGGTCCCTCCTGGGCCGCATTCCAGCCGGGGGTATCTCGCACCGCGGCTCTCGCGAGCATCTGACCAAAAAATACTCTTACAACTTCTTCCGTCGTCGCCCGATCAGTCGATTGCAGCGGCGATGCCTGCAATGCGCGCCGGAAATCCCCGTGAACGCGCTCTACTT